>CADEDE010000062.1 GCA_902825995.1 uncultured Burkholderiales bacterium | reverse complement strand
ACGCAGTTCACCTACTTCCAGCAGGTCGGCGGCATCGAGTGCAGGCCGATCACCGGCGAGATCACCTACGGCCTGGAGCGACTGGCGATGTATTTGCAAGGTGTCGACAACGTCTATGACCTGACGTGGACCGAGGGCTTGTCGTATCGCGACGTGTACCACCAGAACGAAGTCGAGCAGAGCACCTACAACTTCGAGCACAGCGATGTCGAGTTCCTAGTCTTGGCGTTCACAGCGCACGAGCGTGCGAGCAAGCACCTGATGGCGCAGCAGCTCGCGCTGCCGGCCTACGAGCAATTGCTCAAGTGCGGCCACTGCTTCAACCTGCTCGACGCGCGCGGCGTGATTAGCGTCACCGAGCGCGCGAACTACATCGGGCGCATCCGCGTGCTCGCGCGCGATGTGGCGAAGAGCTACAAACGCAGTCGGGCCCTCATGGAGCCTCCTTTCCCGATTGCACCGCGAGCATGGGCTGACGCAGAAGTCGCCTCGATGGTTGCCGCAAGACTTCTTGGCGAGCAGGAGCCGGCATGACCGCCAAGAGCCTGCTCGTCGAACTTTTCGTTGAGGAACTGCCGCCCAAGTCGTTGAAGAAGCTCGGCGAAGCTTTCGCGCAGACGCTCGCCGCGAGCCTGAAGGCGCAGGGTCTGGCGACTGATCATTCCGTGACCACCGCCTACGCCACGCCGCGCCGCCTGGCGCTGCACCTGAGCGCGGTGCTCGCCCAAGCGGCCGATCGCGCGGTGACGCACAAGCTGATGCCGGTGACAGTGGCGCTCGATGCGTCGGGTGCATCGACGGCGGCGCTGCTGAAGAAGCTCGCGGCCCTGGGTGCCGACGCGAGCGTGGTGCCACAACTCGAACTCAAGCCCGACGGCAAGGCCGAGGCGCTCTTCTGGTCCACCACGGTGCGCGGCGCCACGCTCGCGGCGGGATTGCAGGTGGCGCTCGACGAAGCGATTGCCAAGCTGCCGATTCCCAAGGTGATGAGCTACCAGCTCGACGACGGCTGGCGCAGCGTGAACTTCGTGCGTCCGGCGCATGGCCTGGTGGCCTTGCACGGCTCGGAGGTGGTGCCGGTGACGACACTCGGTCTGGTATCCGGCCGGCAGACGCAAGGTCACCGCTTCGAAGCGCAGGTCGAGCCGGTGGTGCTGCAGGACGCCGACCACTACGCGCAGCAGCTCGAACAACAAGGCGCGGTGGTCGCCGCCTTCGGCCACCGCCGCGCCGAGATCGTGCGCCAGTTGCAGCATGCCGCCGCGCCGCTCGGCCTGACACCGATCGACGACGAGGCGCTGCTCGATGAAGTGACCGCGCTGGTCGAACACCCCAACGTGCTGCTGTGCGAGTTCGAGCGCGAGTTCCTAGCGGTGCCCAGCGAGTGCCTGATCCTGACGATGAAGGCCAACCAGAAGTACTTTCCGCTTCTCGACAAGCAGGGCGCCTTGACCAACAGGTTCCTCGTCGTCAGCAACATCCGCCCCGAGGACACGAGCGCGATCGTGCAAGGCAATGAGCGCGTGGTGCGTCCGCGTCTGGCCGACGCCAAGTTTTTCTTCGACCAGGACCGCAAGAAGACGCTCAAATCGCGGCTGCCGATGCTCGACAAGGTGGTCTATCACGGCAAGCTCGGCTCGCAAGGCGAGCGCGTGCAGCGCGTGCGCGAGATTGCGCGTGCCATCGGCGAGCAGTTGGGCGGTGCTGCGCTGGCGCAGCAGGCCGACCGCGCGGCGCAACTCGCAAAAGCTGACCTCGACACCGGCATGGTGGGCGAGTTTCCCGAGTTGCAGGGCGTGATGGGCGGCTACTACGCGCGGCACGACGGCGAACCCGAGGCCGTCGCGTTGGCGATCGAAGACCACTACAAGCCGCGCTTTGCCGGCGACGTGCTGCCGCGCAACGAGGTCGGCATCGTGGCGGCACTGGCCGACAAGCTCGAGACGTTGCTGGGCATGTTCGAGATCGGCGAGGTTCCGACCGGTGACAAAGATCCGTTCGCCTTGAGGCGTCACGCGCTGGGCGTCCTGCGAATGTGCATGGAGCGTGACCTCATGCTCCCATTGGACAGCTTGGTCGCTGAAGCCGGCAAGGCCTGGGACGCTGCCATAGCGGTGGCAGAGCGCAATCAGCGGGAGCAGGCCAGCGCGCGTGGCGCCGTCTCCCACTCACTTCTGCCCTTTCAGGCATCGATTTCGGCCGAACGGGAAAGGGTCCGACAAAGTCGAGAAAGCCTTCTCTCTTTCATGCGCGACCGGCTGGTCATACTGCTCCGAGACCAGGGGTTCAGCGCCAACGAGGTCGATGCGGTCGTCTCTGTGGGTCCGCTTGTGGTTGCGGACTATCCAAGACGGCTTGCAGCGGTGCGCTCGTTCGGCGCACTGCCCGAGTCGTCTTCGCTTGCGGCTGCGAACAAGCGCATCGTCAACATCCTGAAGAAGAGCGATGCGAAGCCAGCAGCCATGGTCGACGAGCAGTTGCTACCCGAGCCAGCCGAGCGTGCGCTTACCGCGACCCTGCGAAGAGTGAAGCCGCTCGCGGACTCGCTATTCGACGATGGAGACTACGCCGCGAGTCTTCGCGAGTTGGCCGTCCTGAAAATCCCCGTCGATACCTTCTTCGACAGCGTGATGGTCAACGCCGACGACGCGGCGCTGCGCGCGAATCGCCTGGCGCTGCTGGCCGCGCTGCATGCGGCGATGAACCGCGTCGCCGATCTGTCCAAGCTGGCTTCCTGACAAGGCCCCGCCATGCACCCACACCACCCCAAGCTCGTGATCCTCGGCCGCGACGGGGTGCTCAACCTCTACCGCGAAGACCACGTCAAGGCGCCCGAGGAGTGGCAGCCGGTGCCCGGCGCACTGGAAGCGGTGGCGCGGCTCAACCAGGCCGGCTGGCATGCCGTGCTGGCGACCAACCAGGCGGGCATCGGCCGCGGCCTGGTCGATATGGCCTCGCTCAACGCCGTGCACCGGCGCATGATGCAACTGCTGGCCGACAAAGGCGGGCGCATCGATGCGGTGTTTTTCTGCCCGCACGCGCCCGAGGAGCATTGCGATTGCCGCAAGCCGCTGCCGGGCCTGATGCTGCAGATTGCCGAGCGCTACGGCCTCGATGGCGGCTTGTCGCGCGTGCCGATGGTCTGCGACACCGCGCGCGACCTGCAGGCCGCGCAGGCCGCCGGCTGCGAGCCGCACCTGGTGCGCACCGGCCGCGCAGCCACGCTGACCGACGAGCAACTGGCGTCGTGGGTCGGCGGCATCGAGGCCGTGACGGTGCATGCCGACCTGGCCGCATTCGCCGATTTTGTGCTGCACCGCGAACACGCACAGCTCGGTGTCGTCGGCGAAGACTCGCGGCCGACCCGACTGACAACATGACGACCCCCAGATCGCTGCTCGCCGCACTTCGCTCGATCCTGTTCATGGCCTGGCTGGCGATCACGGTCGTGCCGTGGGCGCTGGCCGTGCTGCTGGTTTCGATCTTCGCCCGTGGCAATACGGTCTATTGGCTGTGCGCCGGCTGGCTGCGGGCCTCGATCTGGGGCGCGCGCACGATCTGCGGCGTGCGCCACCGCATCCACGGCATGGCGCACCTGCCCAGTGCCGACCCGCTGGCCCCGGCGATCCTGGTCTCCAAGCACCAGTCCACCTGGGAGACCTTCGCCTACCCGTCGCTGATGCCGCACCCGCTGGCCTATGTCTTCAAGCGCGAATTGCTCTATATCCCCTTCTTCGGCTGGGCCATGGCCAGGATGGACATGATCCACATCGACCGCAGCAAGCGCGCCGAGGCCTGGACCAAGGTGGCGGCGCGCGGCAAGGAGTTGCTCGACCGCGGCCACTGGGTCATCATGTTCCCCGAAGGCACGCGCTCGGCGCGCGGCGGGCGCGGCACCTACAAGGCCGGCGCCGCGCGGCTGGCGGTGGATACCGGCGCCCCGGTGGTGCCGATCGCGGTGACCTCGGCGCGCTGCTGGCCGCGCAAGAGTTTTTCGCTGCGCCCCGGGGTGATCGATATCTCGATCGGCAAGCCCATCGCCTCGGCCGGCCGCGAGCCCGCCGAGCTGATGCTCGAGATCGAAACCTGGATCGAAGCCGAGATGCAGCGCCTCGATCCGCAGGCGTACACCACGCCGGCCCGACACCCAGCCTGATGCCGCGCGCACCTGCCGATGACGCCTCGCAGCTCGATCTTTTCGAGCCCTCAGCGCCAACGCCGGCCACCTTGCGCCACCCGCACGCCAGCCGCGAAGCGCGGTTGAACGGCCATCTCGTGGCCTATGAATTCCGCCGCGCCAAGCGCAAGAGCATCGGCTTCACGATCGGCAGCGAAGGCCTGGTGGTCAGCGCGCCGCGCTGGGTCGGGCGGGTGGAAGTGGATGCCGCGCTGCAGGAAAAAGCGCGCTGGATCCTGGCCAAGTTGCAGGAGCAGGACGAGCGTGCGCGGCGCCTGCAAACCGCGCGCGTCGATTGGCGCGACGGCACGACGATCCCCTTCCTCGGCGAAACCGCGATCGTCGTGCTCGACCCGCGTGCGACCGGCGCGGTGCTGCATGACGGCCCCCAACTCGCTTCGCGCGCGTCCCCCGAGGGGAGTCAGCGTGGCTTGGGGCGGCCCGGCGCCACGCTGCATTCCAGCGACGACACCCTGCCCGGCGTACCGCGCCTGACCCTGCACGTGGGCCTGCCGCAAAGTGCCGCGCCCAAGCAGATCCGCGATGCGGTGCAGAGCTGGCTGCAGCGCCAGGCCCGGCGCATCTTCGAAGAGCGCTGCCGCCATTTCGCGGCGCAACTCGGCGTGCGCATGACGCGCCTGACGCTCAGCTCGGCCAGTACGCGCTGGGGCAGTGCGGGCGCTGATGGCGCGGTACGCCTGAACTGGCGCCTGGTGCACTTCGCGATGCCGAGCATCGATTACGTGATCGCCCACGAGCTCGCGCATCTGCGCGAGATGAACCACAGCGCCGCCTTCTGGGATGTGGTGCGCTCGGTGCTGCCCGACTATGAAGCCGCGCGTGGCAGCCTGCGCGACGACGCGCTGCCGGTCTTCGACTGATACGGGATTGCGTTCAGGCGGCGCTGAAGCGCCAGACGCCGGCGGCGTCGGCCCGCCGCAACAGCTTGCCGCGATACCACAGCGCATGCAGGTGCGCGATCGACTCACCCATCGCGAAGGTGGTCTGGTGCAGATCGAGCGCGCGCTTGAACAGCAGCGGCAGCAGATCAGCCGCGTGGCAGGGCCGCGCGGCGCAGGCGCCCATCACCTCGGCCAGGCGCTCGGCATGATGTTCATGCAGCTGGCGCGTGCGCGCGTGCAGGCCGCTGAAGGGCTTGCCGTGCGAGGGCAGCACCAGGGTCTCGGTGGCCAGGCTGTCGTAGCGCTTGAGCGAGGTCAGGAACAACGCCAGCGGGTCGGACTCGGGTTCGAGGTCATAGACGCTGACATTGGTCGAGATGCGCGGCAGCACCATATCGCCGGAGATCAGCAGGTTCAGCTTGGGCGAATGCAGCGCGATGTGCTCCGGCGCATGGCCGTAGCCGGCGATGCAGCGCCAGGCGTGGCCGCCGATATCGATCGTCATGCCGTCCATCAGGCGCCGGTAGCTGTCGGGCACCTGCGGCACCATGCCGGCGTAATAGTTCGATCGCGCGCGCACCTTGGCCAGGGCCTGCGGGTCGCTCAGGCCGTGGCTGGCGAAGAAGGCCGCTGCATGATCGCCGCCGAAGCCGGTCGTGCTGCGGCTGGCCATGCGCGCGGCGTTGTAATCGGTGGCGCTGACCCACAGCCGGCAGCCCCATCTTTCGGTCAGCCAATGCGCCAGGCCGATGTGGTCCGGGTGCATGTGGGTGACGATCACGCGCAGTACCGGCAGGCCGTCCAGGCGTTCGGCGAAGACCTGCTCCCAGGCCGCGCGGGTGGCCTCATTGGCGATGCCGCAATCGACGATCGTCCAGCCCTCGATACCGTCCTGGCAATCGCGCAGCAGCCACAGGTTGATGTGGTCGAGCGCAAACGGCAGCGCCATGCGCAGCCAGCGCACGCCGGGGGCGACGTCGATCGTCTCGCCCACTGCGGGCAGTGCGTCGCCCAGCGGGTAATGCAGTTCGGCTTCATTCGGGTTCACGGCGCGGCCTTATATTTACGTTTACGTCAACGTCAATCGAGCCGCAGTTTATCGATATGAGCAGCGCCCGCCGTTTCACCATCACCGAGTTGGCCGCCGAGTTCGATGTCACGCCGCGCGCGATCCGCTTTTACGAGGATACGGGCCTGTTGGAGCCCACGCGCGCCGGGCGCAACCGCGTCTATTCGCAGCGCGACCGCACACGCCTGAAACTCACGCTGCGTGGCAAGCGGCTCGGGCTTTCCTTGCAGGAAATCCTGCAACTGGTGCGCATGTACGACAGCGAAGCCGATACCGCGCCGCAGCTCGAAGCCTTCATGGCGGTCCTGCAATCGCACCGTGCGCAGCTCGAACAGCAGCTCGACGATATCCGCGTCATGCTGGCTGAAATCGGCCAGCATGAGCAACGCTGCAAGCGCCTGCTGGCAGGCGCCAACAAGATTCCCGCGCGCCGCTGAGCCGAATCGCAACGGCTTGCGGCGTAAACGGCAATACCCCTCAGCCCAAGGAAGCCACGATGCACTCTCGATTTCAACTTGCGCCCTCGGCGCTGCTTACCGGCGCCTGCGTGTTGGCCCTGCTGGCGCCCTCGGCCGCGCAGGCGCAGGCCGTGCCGGCCGGCGAGCGCCTCGCGGTGGCGGACTATGTCGGCGTCAGCACCGGCAGCGCGCCGGCCGGGCTGAAGCGGGTGGCCATCGGCACCTTCTTCGTGCAATTCGTGCGCGACCAGGGTATCGAGCGATCGGCCGGCAGCTTTGGCATGTTCCAAGGCCAGAGCGCGACCTATTTCACTCAGGTGCGCGGCGCCGAGCCGGCCGTGCTGCAAAGCGTGGCCGATGCGCTCTACGACGGTATGGTGGCCGACCTCAAGGCCGCCGGCATCGAGGTGGTGCCCATTGCCGAGATGGACGCCAACCCCGACTATCAAGAGATCCGCAAGGCAGGCAAGCCCTCACCTGCGATGGCGCAATTTGAAACCGGCACCGGCAACACGAAGCACATGTCGGTGAATGTGCTGGTATCCGCCAAGGGCCTGCCGATCGTGACGCGCCATGTGATCGACAAGAAGTGGCTGACCGGCCGCGCCTTTCCGGGCGAGGCCATGCAGGGCATGACCCTGGTGCTGGGTGCCGGCAAGGCGGCTCAGGCCCTGAAGGCCCCCATGCTGAATGTGCGCCTGACCGTGGCGCTGGCCGAGCAGAAGGGCAAGGGCTGGGGCAGCGTGGCGACGCGGCCCGATTTCGTGCTCAACCGCTGGGTCCGGATCGGCGAAGCGCGCTGGGAGTTCGATACCGACCCCTACCCGCGCTTCGTCGAAGAAGGCACCGCGGTGACGATGACAAACACCACGATGGATATCGCGCCCAGCCCGTTTGTCATGCAACTCAAGCAGGCGGTGCCGATCGTCGGCCTGGAAATTCGCGGCGTGAAGGGCGAAGGCGTCAGCTCGCGCGGCTCCGGCCTGCTCGGCGCCCTGGGCCGTGCCGCCGGCGGCACGGAGGCAGCGCCGGCCGATGCCTACCTGGATATCGAGCCGGCCAATTTCGCCGCCCGCCTGGTTGAGGACGGGCGGCCAGTGATCCGCGTCTTTGTCGATGCGATCGCCGGCGCCAAGTAGCGACTGAGGCGCGGCAGCGCCTCGGTATGATTGACGTTAACGTAAACGTCAATCGCCATCGAGCGTCATGCCTCTGCCCCTGCCCGCCGACCCCGGTTTTCGCCAGCGCGTGCACGATTCCTTCGCCCGCCAGGGCGTGATGCACACCCTGGGCGCCACGCTCGAAGTGGCCGATGCCGGACGCGTGGTGATCGTCATGCCGCACAAGGCGGAACTCGCGCAGCAGCATGGCTTCGTCCATGCCGGCATCGTCGCCACCGCGCTCGATTCGGCCTGCGGCTATGCGGCGTTTTCGCTGATGCCGGCCGACGCCGCGGTGCTGACGATCGAATTCAAGGTCAATCTGCTGGCCCCCGCGCGCGGGCCCTGGTTCCGTTTCGAGGGCCTGGTGGTCAAGGCCGGGCGCACGATCAGCGTGGCCGAAGGCAAGGCCTGGCAGCATGAGGCCGGCGGGGCCGAATCCCTGTGTGCCACGATGACGGCCACGATCATGACCGTGCAGGGGCGCGGCATCACGCACTAGGAAGCACACCATGAGCTCACTCCCCGGCCTCGATTTCCAGCTCGGTGAAGATATCGACGCCTTGCGCGATGCGGTGCGCGCCTTCGCCGAGGCCGAGATCGCGCCGCGCGCCGCGGCCATCGACGCCAGCGACCAGTTTCCGATGGACCTGTGGCGCAAGATGGGTGCGCTGGGCGTGCTCGGCATCACCGTGCCCGAGCAGTTCGGCGGCGCGAATATGGGCTACCTGGCGCACATGGTGGCGATGGAGGAAATCTCGCGCGCTTCGGCCTCGGTCGGCTTGAGCTACGGCGCGCACTCGAACCTGTGCGTCAACCAGTTGAAGCGCAACGGCAGCGAGGCGCAGAAGAAGAAATACCTGCCGAAACTGATCAGCGGCGAGCATGTCGGCGCGCTGGCGATGAGCGAGCCCGGCGCCGGCAGCGATGTCATCAGCATGAAGTTGAAGGCCGAAGACAAGGGCGGCCATTACCTGCTCAACGGCACCAAGATGTGGATCACCAACGGGCCGGATGCGGACACGATGGTCGTGTATGCCAAGACCGAACCCGAGCTGGGCGCGCGCGGCGTGACGGCCTTCATCGTCGAGAAAGGAATGAAGGGGTTTTCCACCGCGCAAAAGCTCGACAAGCTCGGCATGCGCGGCAGCCACACCGGCGAGATGGTGTTCGATAACGTCGAGGTGCCTGCGGCCAATATCCTCGGGGCGCTCAACGGCGGCGCCAAGGTGCTGATGAGCGGGCTGGACTACGAACGCGCCGTGCTTTGCGGCGGGCCGATCGGGGTCATGCAGGCGGTGATGGACAACGTCATCCCTTACATTCACGACCGCAAGCAGTTCGGCCAGAGCATCGGCGAGTTCCAGCTGATCCAGGGCAAGGTGGCCGACATGTACACCACACTGCAGGCCGGCCGGTCCTTCCTCTACACGATCGGCAAGAACCTCGACCAACTGGGCGCCGAGCATGTGCGCCGGATTCGCAAGGATTGCGCCAGCGTGGTGCTGTGGTGCGCCGAAAAAGCCACCTGGATGGCCGGCGAAGGGATCCAGATCTTCGGCGGCAACGGCTACATCAACGACTACCCGCTGGGCCGCCTGTGGCGCGATGCCAAGTTGTATGAAATCGGCGCCGGCACCTCCGAAATCCGCCGCATGCTGATCGGGCGCGAACTGTTTGCGGAGACGATATGAACGACATCGACGTGCTTTTCGAGCACAACCGCCACTGGGCGGCGCAGACCGAAGCCCGCGAGCCGGGCTTCTTCACGCGCCTGGCCAAGCAGCAGAACCCGAAGTACATGTGGATCGGCTGCGCTGACAGCCGCGTGCCGGCGAACCAGATCACTGGCCTCGATCCGGGCGAGGTCTTCGTGCATCGCAACGTCGCCAACGTCGTCGTGCATTCGGATCTGAACGCACTGTCGACGATCCAGTTTGCGGTGGAGCATCTGAAGGTCAGGCACATCATGGTTGTCGGCCACTACGGTTGCGCCGGGGTGCGCGCCGCGCTGCGCGGCACGCGCATCGGCCTGGCCGACAACTGGCTGCGCCATGTGCAGGACGTGAAGTTGCGCCACCGCAAGCGGCTCGAGCATTTGCCCGAGGCCGAGCAGGAAGACATCCTGTGCGAGATGAACGTCATCGAGCAGGTCGGCAACGTTGCCCTGTCCACCATACTGCAAGACGCCTGGGCGCGCGGGCAGGAGGTGGCGGTGCATGGCTGGGTCTATGGGCTGCGCGACGGATTGTTGAAAGATCTCGATGTGACGATGGACCGGCCGGAGACGGTGGTCGAAGTCTTCGACGCCGCGCTGAAGCGCTACCCGCGCGTGGCCGCCAGCGGCGGCGACGACTGACGCGCCATGTTTCCCCAGCTCACCGACCCGCGCGCCGTCGATATCGCCCAGGCAATGCTCGATGGCTTCAACCGCCACTACCGGCTGTTTCGCGAAACCACGCGCGAGGCCAAGGCGCGCTTCGAGGCCGCCGACTGGCACGGGCAGCAGCGCGCGCAGCGCGAGCGCATCGAGTACTACGACCTGCGCGTCAACGAAGCCTGCGAGCGCCTGACGCGCGAGTTCGCGGCCCCGGCGCTGCCGGCCGACGTGTGGCAGCAGGTCAAGCTGCACTACATCGGCCGGCTGACCAACCACCACCAGCCCGAGCTGGCCGAGACCTTCTTCAACTCGGTCTCGACGCGGCTGCTGCACCGCAGCTACTTCCGCAACGATTTCCTGTTCGTGCGACCGGCGGTTTCGACCGAATACATCGAGAACGACGAACCCGCCGCCGCGCCGACCTACAACGCCTACTACCCGACGCGCCAGACCCTGCGCGAAACCCTGCTGCGCATCATCGCCCACTTCCAGCTGCAACGCGCATTCGAAGACCTCGACCGCGACGTCGATGCCGTGCTGGCCGCCGTGCTCGGCCAGCTCGGCAACTGGCGGCTGCGCACCAACTTCCAGATCCAGGTGCTGTCGTCATTGTTTTACCGCAACAAGGGCGCCTACCTGGTCGGCAAGGTCATCAACGGCTTCAACGAGACGCCGTTTGCGCTGCCGATCTTGCATGGCGCGCACGGTCGTTTGACGATCGATGCCGCACTCTTTGGCGAAGACGATTTGCTGCTGATCTTCAGCTTCGCGCGCGCCTACTTCATGGTCGATATGCAGATCCCGAGCGCGTACGTGCAGTTCCTGAGCTCGCTGATGCCGCGAAAACCCCGCGCCGAGATCTACAACGCCATCGGCCTGCAAAAGCACGGCAAGAATCTCTTTTACCGCGATTTCCTCTACCACCTGCGCCACTCGAGCGACAAATTCCGCGTTGCGCCCGGCATCAAGGGCATGGTCATGCTGGTCTTCGACTTGCCGAGTTTTCCCTACGTATTCAAGGTCATCAAGGATTTCTTTCCACCGCCCAAGGACACCACGCGCGAGCAGATCAAGGGCAAATACCTGCTCGTGAAAACGCACGACCGCGTCGGCCGCATGGCCGACACCCTGGAGTACACCAACGTGGCCTTCCCGCGCGCGCGCTTCGACGACGCCCTGGTCGCCGAACTCAAGCAGTACTGCGCCAGCGTCTTCGAGGAAGACGGCGACGCCCTGGTCATCCGCCACCTGTATATCGAGCGGCGCATGATCCCGCTCAACATTTACCTGCACGAGGCCAGCCGCGAGCAGATCGAGCACGCCGTCGTCGAGTACGGCCATGCGATCAAGGATCTGGTGGCCGCCAATATCTTCCCCGGCGACATGCTGTGGAAAAACTTCGGCGTCACGCGCCACGGCAAGGTGGTGTTCTACGACTACGACGAAATCGAATACATCACCGACTGCAGGTTCCGCCGTGTGCCGACACCGCGCACCGAGGAAGAAGAGATGAGCGGCGAGGTCTGGTACCACGTCGGCCCGAAGGATGTCTTCCCCGAAACCTTCGCCCCCTTCCTGCTCGGCAACGATGCCGTGCGCGAAGTCTTCATGAAGCACCATGCCGAACTGCTCGACGCCTCGTTCTGGCAAGGCCACAAGGAGCGCATCGCCGCCGGCCATGTGCACGATGTCTTCCCCTACGATGAGCGTAAGCGCTTCGCGCGGCAACGCGCGCTGAGCGGCGAACGGCCAGGCTCCCCAGCTTGATGCCAACGCGCCACGATCCCGCCTCCCGCCCCTGGCATGCGCTGGACAGCGCGGCCGTTCTGGAGGCGCTGGCCAGCGACGCGCAACGCGGGCTGGATGCGCAAAGCGTCGAGTGGCGCCTGGCCGAGCATGGCCCGAACGCCCTGCCCGAGCCGCCGAAACGCTCGGTCTTCCTGGTCTTCCTGCGCCAGTTCAAGAGCCCGCTGATCTATATCCTGTTCGTCGCGGCGGCGTTGGCCGCGGGCATGGGCCACTGGGGCGACGCGGCGGTGATCCTCGCCGTGGTGCTGGTCAACGCGCTGATCGGCGCCTACCAGGAAGGACGCGCGGAAGCCTCGATGGCCGCCCTGCGCCGGCTTTCGGCGCTGCAGGTCCGGGTGCTGCGCGACGGCCACGAGCGATCCATAGCCGCACGCGAACTGGTGCCCGGCGATCTGCTATTGCTGGCCGCGGGCGACGCCGTCGGCGCCGATGCGCGGCTGATCGAGGAGGCCCAGCTGCAGGTGGCCGAAGCCGCGCTGACGGGCGAATCGGTACCGGTGTCCAAGAGCGTTCCAGCCTTGCCCGAAGCCACCGGCCTGGCCGACCGCCGCAACATGGTGTTCTCGGGCACCTACATCACCGCCGGACGCGCGCGCGCCGTGGTCACGGCCACCGGCACGCACACCGAGGTCGGCGGCATCGCGCGCCTGACCGAAGGCGCCGAGGAGCCGAAGACGCCGCTGGAGCTGCGCATTGCGCAGTTCGGCCGCTACCTGGTGGCCGGTGCGCTGGTGCTGTTCGTCGTCGTGGTGGCGCTGGGCCTGCTGCGCGACCTGCCGTTGGCCGACGTGCTGATGGTGGCGATCAGCCAGATGGTCTCGATGGTGCCCGAAGGCCTGCCGGTGGCGATGACCATCGCGCTGGCCGTCGGCATGCAGCGCATGGCCGGGCGCGGCGCGATCATCCGCCGGCTGTCCGCCGTGGAGACGCTGGGTTCGACCACCGTGATCTGCAGCGACAAGACCGGCACGCTGACGCGCAACGAGATGACGGTCAGCGCGCTCTGGCTGCCCGGCGGGCGGTCGATCGCTGTCTCGGGGGTGGGCTACGCGCCGCAGGGCACGCTCAGCGAAGCGGGTGCGCCGGTGATGGCCGCGGACACCGCCATCACGGCGCTGTTGCACGCCGTCGTGCTGTGCAACGACGCCGAACTCGTGCCGCCGCAGATTGAGGCGGCGCAGTGGACCGTGCTCGGCGACCCGACCGAAGCGGCGCTGCTGGTTGCCGCCGGCAAAGCCGGCATCGAGGTCGCAGTCTTGCGTCGGCAGTCGCCGCGCGAGGCCGAGTTGCCGTTCGACTCCGACACCAAGATGATGGCCACGCGCCACGCTGGCCGGGTGTTCATCAAGGGCGCGCCCGAAGCCGTGCTGCGCCTGTGCAGCGCCGACGGGCAGGCGGCGCTGCACGCAGCGCGCACCGCGGCGGAGGGGATGGCCAGCCGGGCCCTGCGCGTGCTCGCCGTCGCCAGCGTCGCCGACGACCCACTGGACAGCGCCGACGGCTTCGATGCCCTGGCCGGCCGCGCCACGCTGCTCGGGCTGATCGGCCAGATCGACCCGCCGCGCGAGGAGGTCAAGGTGGCCGTCGCGGAATGCCGCGCGGCCGGCATTCGCCCGATCATGATCACCGGCGACCACAAGCTCACCGGCATGGCCATCGCGCGCGAACTCGGCATCGCCCGCGATGGTGACCGTGCCGTAGACGGTGCCGAGCTCGAGCGCATGAACGAGGCTGAACTGCGCGAAGGCCTGGACCACGTCGCCGTCTTCGCCCGCGTGCACCCGGCGCAGAAGCTGCGCATCGTCGAAGCGTTGCAAGCGCGCGGCGACGTGGTGGCGATGACCGGCGACGGCGTCAACGATGCGCCGGCGCTGGCGCGCGCCGATGTCGGCGTGGCGATGGGCATCACCGGCACCGAGGTCGCCAAGAGCGCGGCCAAGATCGTCATCACCGACGACAACTTCGCAACAATAGTCGGCGCCGTCGAGCAGGGCCGCGTCGTCTATGCCAACCTGAAGAAGGTGATCCTGTTCCTGTTCGTCACCTCGATCGACGAAGTGCTGGTATTGCTGCTGGCGCTGGTGCTGGGCTACCGGCTGCCGCTGGCGGCGGTGCAGATCCTGTGGATCAATATCGTCACCGAGAGCACGCTGACGGTGAACCTGGTGATGGACCCGCCCGACGGCGACGAGATGAAGCGCGCGCCGACGCCACGCAGCGACCGTCTGCTCAGCGCCGAGATGCTGCGCCGCGTGGCCTTGCTGGTGCCGGCGGCGGTGGCGGCGACCTTCGGCTGGTTCGTCTGGCGCCAGGCCGGCGGCCTGCCCTACGAAATGGTGCGCACCGAAACCTTCACCGTGCTCGCGGTGTGCCAGTGGTTCAACGTGCTGAACTGCCAGTCGGCCACGCGCTCGGCGCTGCAGTTCGGCATTTTCCGCAACCACTGGCTGCTGGGCGGCCTGGCCCTGAGCATCGTGCTGCAGGGCGCCGTGCTGTACTGGCCGCCGTTGAACGAGTTGTTCCACACCGTGCCGATCCCGACCGCCGACCTGCTGCCGATCGTCGCGGTAGCGAGCGCAGTGCTGTGGGTCGAAGAGGGGCGCAAGCTGCTGCTGCGGCTGCGCCCGGGCCGCCGAGGCCCGGCATGACACTGGCCTGGCTCGCCCTGCAGTTCGCCGGCTGTGCGCTGCTGATTTCCTGCGCCGGCTTCGTGCTCAGCCGCAGCGCCGACCGCCTGGCCCGCGCTTACGGCTGGGGCCGCGGCTGGGTCGGGTTGGCACTGCTGGCCACCGTGACCTCGCTGCCCGAACTGGCCTCGGGCATCAGCGCGGTGGCTTTCGTCGATGCGCCCAACCTGGCGGTGGGCAATGCACTGGGCGCCTGCGTCGTCAACCTCGCCTTCCTGGTCGTCGTCGATGCGCTGCAGCGCCAGCAACCGATGTACCGCGAGGCCAGTGCCACGCACCTGCTGTCGGCCGGCTTCGGCGTGGTGATGCTGGGCTTCGTCGCCATGAGCCTGCTCACCGGCCCGCGCGCACCGGCCGTGCTGCATGTCGGCCTGTACAGCCCGATGCTGCTCGCGCTGTACCTGCTGGCGCTGCGCGGCGCGCATGCGCATGAGCGGGCGGCGCTGCTGGCCCACGCGGCGGCGGCAGGCCCTCCTGCCCCCGCGGGCGCCGGCACGCAGCGCGAGTGGCTGCGCTTTGCGACGGCGGCGCTGGTGGTGCTGGCCGCCGGCAGCTGGCTGCCGAATGTGGCCGATGCGCTGGCGCAGGCGCTGGGCCTGTCGCGCAGCTTCGTCGGCACGGTCTTCATGGCGGTGGTGACCACGCTGCCGGAGATGGCCGTCACCGTTTCGGCGTTGCGCCTGGGCGCGCTCGACATGGCCATCGGCAACCTGCTCGGCAGCAACCTGTTCAACGTGCTGATCCTGGCCGTGGACGATGCCTTCTACACCCGGGGCCCGCTGCTCGCCGACGCGGCGACCGTGCATGCCGGCACGGCGGTGACGGCGCTGATTATGACCGGCCTGGTGATCGTCGGCCTGGTGATGCGCCCGCAAGGCCGCGTGCTGCGCGTCAGCAGTTGGATCAGCGTCGGGCTGGTGGCAGCCTACGTGATCAATGCGGCACTGGTCTATCTGGGCCATGCTTGAGTCGAAGTCCCGCCGCCCAAGGAGCCCCTGTCATGAGCCATTGCGGATCCATCGTCGCCGCGACCGACTTCTCGGCCCCCGCCCGCCATGCGATTGCCCGGGCCGCACGCCTGGCCCACGAGACCGGCGCGTCGCTGACGCTGATGCATGTGCTGCCCGGGGGCGCGCTCCAGGAACTGCGCCAATGGCTGGGCGCCGGCCACGCCGTGGAGCAGCAGCTGCACGCCGAAGCGCGACAACAGCTCGGGGAGCTGGCGGCCGAGTTGCAGGCGGCCCGGCACGTTGCGGTACGCCCACTCCATGCCAGTGGCATCGTCGCCGACGAGATCGCCCGCGAGGCCGATGCGCGCGGCGCTGCGCTGCTGGTGCTCGGCGCGCGTGGCGCCGGATTGCTGCGCCGACTCGTGCTCGGCAGCACCTCCGAACGGCTGCTGCGCCGCGCGACGCGACCGCTGCTGCTGGTGCGGCAGGCGCCGCACGAACCCTATCGGCGGGTGCTGGTGGCGCTGGACTTCTCGCCGTGGTCCCAGAGTTCGATCGTCCTGGCCCGCCGCGTGGCGCCGCACGCGCAGCTGGTGCTGTTCAACGCCTTCCAGGCGCCGTTCCAGGAGAAGCTGCAATTCGCCGGTGTCGATGCCGCCACGATCGAGCACTACCGGCGCCGGGCGCGCGCCGACGCCACCCAGCGCGTGCATGCGCTGGCCCAGGCCTGCGGCCTGAAGCCGGGCGTCTGGGAGGCCTGCATCGACGAAGGCGAGGCCTCGCAGCGCATCGTCGAGCGCGAACATGAGCGGGAGCGCGACTGCGACCTCGTCGTGCTCGGCAAGCACGGCCAGTCGGCCGCCGAGGATCTGCTGCTGGGCAGCGTGACCCGGCAGGTGCTCGCCGAAGGCAGCACCGATGTGCTGGTATCGACGGGGCACGCGTCCTGAGGGTCTCAGAGACTGAGAGTTTTTTGAATTGGCCCCCTCTCCCTCTGGGAGAGGGTGGGGGTGAGGGCCCGAGAAACACCACTGTGCCCGGCGCAGCCCCTCACCCCAACCCTCTCCCCAAAGGGGCGAGGGAGCAAGTACGACGGGGGTCGAAAGACTCTCACGCTCTCATACCAAGTCGCGTTCAATAAATTAGATATGATGTTGTTCCACGGACTTCA
>CADEDE010000061.1 GCA_902825995.1 uncultured Burkholderiales bacterium | reverse complement strand
GCTGAGTTGCCATCATCGGCCGGGCTTCGTAGCGTCTGCCGCCCAGACTCCTAGCTCGGCAATTGGCCGAAACAGCAGGGGGAGCCCGCCCACAGGTGGAACAACAGTGCGCGCTCTCGAAAGTACTCCCAAGCTCAAATTCGCTTGGACAGCGTGAACAATGTTGCTGTGCAGATCCTCGCGAAAAGCCGGCGCCCGCATCGTCATAAGAAGGAAGGCCGCCGGGATCGTGTGCTTGGGTCGAATTATCGCGACCGCTTGGTTAGCGTTTGCGGGCAGCAAGGACTTGTCGACTATCGCTGTCCGCCCGATAGTTCCAGCGATCGTGTAGAGCACGTCACTTGCTTGGAGAACAGAACGTTTCAGTACGCCAAAGTGAACAGACTCCGGAATCGTAGTGAGTTTCTCGAAAAGAATAGCGCCATCCTCACCAATAGCGTTTACGCGAACGAAGTTGATCTCGCCGTCGGCCGCGTCACGCGTCGAAGTGTCCGACTGTGTAGGTGTGGTCCCTTTGGTGATCACAGTTGTGATTTCAGACAGCGGCAGAACCGCCCATCCCCGCGGAATCTCCCCTAGCTCCGACTCCTCGAAGGAATCTGGGAACAGGTCAGCGACGGGCTTGGGCAGGCCAGGGTCGCGACCTTCGGCCTTGGCGCGGACGGGATCGAAGTCCACGAACCACGACTTGAAGAACGCCCGCGCCATCGCCTCCAGCGTCTCATTCATCCGCCGGTTCAGCTCGATCTTGTCGTCCAGCGTGCCGAGGATCTGGGCGATGGCGTGTTGTTCGTCGAGCGGAGGAAGCGGGATTTCGACAGTGCGAAGGTACGAGACCGGTTGCGCTAGTGACGGGACGCCTGACGACGACGCATTCGCAAGCAGTTTGTGCTGGCCGTCAGCACTCGTAAAGTAGTACGCAATGAACTCCGGAAGCACCTTCCTGGTGTTCGGCCGCAGATAGAACTGTCGCTGTGAAATGACATAGCGCTCGTATTTCGACGTCGTGGGGATATATGCAACCTGGCCGATGTTCCCTGCGTGGGTAAAGACGACATCTCCTCTCCTGACATTGGCACTTGCCAGCTTGTTGGCGTGTTCCTGCGAGAGGAAGTTGTAGTCAAGGTCAGCTAGTCGAGTTCCGCGCAGATGCTGCCCGCTGATCACGGGTATGCCGTGCGGTACAAATGTCTCAACCTTGATCGACGAACCGAACGGTCCCATCGCCACCTTTTCGGTGACTTCTTGTATTGACGCAGACAACCATTCACTCGCCATACCCGAGCCCCTTTAGGTTGGCAATAATGGCGGCGTCCAACTTCGCAGCTTCGACCTGCTGCTCGCGCAGCGTCCCGGCGAGCCGATTCATCTTCTCCTCGAATGGCTCGCCGTCGTCCTGGGCGGCCTCGGCGCCGACGTAGCGGCCAGGTGTGAGCACGTGGCCACGCTTGCGAATGTCCTCGAGCGTTGCAGCCTTGCAAAGGCCGGGCACCTCCGCGTACTCGCCTGCGTCCATGTCGCCGCGCCAGGCATGGTAGGTGTCGGCAATCCTGGCGAGGTCGTCGTCGGTCAGCTCGCGGTGTGTGCGGTCCACCATCGAGCCGAGCTTGCGGGCGTCAATGAAGAGCGTCTCGCCGCGCCGGTCGCGAAAGCGACCGTTCCTCTTGTTGCGCGCCAGGAACCACAGGCACACCGGAATCTGCGTCGAATAAAAGAGCTGCCCCGGCAGCGCCACCATGCAATCGACCAGATCGGCCTCGATGATGGCCTTGCGAATTTCGCCCTCGCCCGACTGGTTGGAGGACATCGAGCCGTTGGCGAGCACGAAGCCGGCGAGTCCGGTGGGTGCGAGGTGGTGGATGAAGTGTTGGACCCAGGCGTAGTTGGCGTTGCCCGGGGGCGGCACGCCGTAGGCCCAGCGTTTGTCGTCCTTAAGCAGCTCGCCGCGCCAGTCGCTGTCGTTGAAGGGCGGGTTCGCCAACACGTAGTCGGCCTTGAGGTCGGGGTGTGCGTCGCCGTGGAAGGTGTTGCCGTGGCCGATCTGCGCGTCGATACCGCGGATGGCCAGGTTCATTTTCGCCAGGCGCCAGGTGGTGTAGTTGCTCTCCTGGCCGTAGATGGAAATGTCACCGAGCTTGCCGCTGTGGGCCTCGATGAACTTCTCGCTGCTGACGAACATACCTCCCGAGCCGCAGCAGGGGTCATAGACGCGGCCCTTGTAGGGCGCGAGCATCTCGACCAGCACGCGCACAACGCGAGAAGGCGTGTAGAACTGGCCGCCGCTCTTGCCTTCGGCGCTGGCAAAGCGGGCGAGGAAGTACTCGTAGACGCGGCCCAGCGTGTCCTTGGCGCGGTCAGCGGCGCTGCCGAGCGCGATGTCGGACACTAGGTTGATGACCTGACCAAGGCGCTGCTTGTCGAGGCCGGCGCGGCCAAAGTCCTTCGGCAGCACGCCCTTCAGCGAGGGGTTGTCGCGCTCGATCGCGGCCATCGCATCGTCGACCAGAGTGCCGATGGTCGGCTGCGGGGCGCTGGCCTTCAGGTGCGCCCAGCGCGCCTCCTTGGGCACCCAGAAGATGCTGGCAGCACGGTATTCGTCGGGGTCTTCAGGATCGGCGCCTTGCACCTGTTGGGCTTCGAGTTCGGCATGCTTGGCCTCGAAGGCGTCGGAGATGTACTTGAGGAAGATCAGGCCCAGGACGACGTGCTTGTACTCGGCTGCGTCCATGTTGTTGCGCAGCGCATCGGCCGCGGCCCAGAGCTTGGCCTCGAAGCCGAGGTTTGCGCCGGTGTCGGTATTGGTCTTTTTCGCCATGGGGAAGATTGTGGCGCACGACAGACGCATGACCGATCCCACCACGTTGCATGAAGGCAGCGTGACCGGCACCGACGGCGACGCTGCTCGAGGGCAGCGTCGCCGTTTTCACTCAAGCCTTGGTCATCTTGCCGGCGAGCATCTCCGAGAGCCAGCCGAAGATCGCGCCCAGAACGATCGAGGCGATCGTCGGCACGATGGCGGCCATGGGCGCCAGGCCCTTCAACAGGATCAGCCCGGCCACGGCCGCAAAGCCATAGACGCAGGCCGGGATGGTGGCCAGCAGGCCGATGTGCGCGGCCAGCACGATCACCGCCGCGCCGATGCCCACCGCCACCGGGGCCGCCAATGCACCCAGGGCGCCGAGTTGGCCGGCGAGCATCACCGCCGCCATGCCGATCGCGGCGCCGAAGCTCATGCAGACGACGGTCTTGGTCAGGCCGTCGGTCTTGCCGCCGGAGTGGAAGAAGCAGGCCCAGGCGATGAAGGCCTGCCAGATCTGCATCTGGAACGCGGCCAGCGGCCCCAGAAAGACCCAGGTGGCCACCACGGCCAATATCCCGATCGATACCGCCAATGCAATCAATGCAGTCATGGAGAGTCTCCTTGTTTGTGGATCGGCATTGAAGGCGCTGCCGCGGCGGGAACTGCAAGAGTCGTTCCGCTCTCACCCCTCCGGGGTTGCCGGCGCCAAGGGCCAAAATCGGCATCCAAATTGTGGGTAATCACGGAGGGCAAAAAAGCGCGCGCTTGCAGGTCGGCCGGCTCGGCGACGGCCGCCGCTCACAGTGCGCAGCCGCGGCGACACAGACTGTGAAGCCCCGCAACGCGGAGCGGCCCAGGCGTCACTGCCTAGAATCGCCGCCATGCCCGCCCTGCCCGACTTCGTCGAAGACCTCGGCGGCGGCGTTTTCGCCATCGATACCGGCTTTCAGCGCCCGCGCTTCGATGCCGCCTACCTGCTGGTGCACCAGGGCCGCGCGGCCTTCATCGATAGCGGCACCAACCATGCCGTGCCGCGGCACCTGGCCGCACTGGAGGCGCTGGGCTTGCGGCGCGATGCCGTCGATTGGGTCATCCCGACGCATGTGCACCTCGACCATGCCGGCGGCGCCGGCCTCTTGATGCGCGAATTGCCCGGCGCATCGATGCTGGTGCACCCGCGCGGCGCGCGGCACATGATCGACCCGACGGCCTTGGTCGAAGGCGCGCTGGCGGTCTATGGCGCGGCCGAGATGGCGCGCTCCTACGGCGAACTGGTGCCCGTCGATGCAGGCCGCGTGCGCCACAGCCACGACGGCATGGACCTGACGCTGGGCGGCGACCGCGTGCTGCACCTGATCGACACGCCGGGCCACGCCCGCCATCACCACTGCATTTGGGATTCGCTCACGCGCGGCTGGTTCAGCGGCGACACCTTCGGCTCCTCGTACCGCGAGTTCAACACCGTGCGGGGTGCGTGGATCTTCCCCAACACCACGCCAGTGCAGTTCGATCCCCCGGCCCTGCGCGCCTCGGTCAGGCGCCTGCTGTCTCTGAAACCAGCCTGCATGTACGTCACGCACTTCAGCCGCCTGGCCGACGTGCCGTGCCTGGCCGATCGGATGCTGTCGATGCTCGACGCCATGATCGCACTGGCGCTGCGCCACCGCGATGCACCGGATCGTCATGCCGCGCTCAAGCGCGAACTGGCCACGCTGTATGCCACGCACCTGGCCGAGCATGGGGTCGAGCGCGTGCCGGAAAAACTCGCGCTGCTGGCAATCGACATCGAGATCAACGCACAAGGCATGGGCGTGTGGCTCGACCGCGAGGCCACCCGACACAAGGCCAATACGCCATGAACCAGGCTACCCGCTTCGGCCTCGATGGCCGCGTGATCGTGATCACCGGCGGCGCGCAGGGCATCGGCGAAGCCTGCGCGCGACGCCTGGTGGCCGATGGTGCGGCGGTGGCGCTGTGGGATATCGACGATGCGCGCGGCAGCGCGCTGGCCGCGGCGCTCACGGCTGGCGGAGGGCGCGCGATCTACCGCCATTGCCATGTCGCCCGCCAGGCCGAGGTGAACGACGCCCTCGCCGCCACGCTGGCGGCCTTCGGCCGTATCGATGGCCTGGTCAACAACGCCGGCATCTTCAAGGCGGCGGCCTTTCTCGATATCGCCGAGGCCGATTGGGATGCGGTGATCGACGTCAACCTGAAAGGCCATTTCCTCGTCGGCCAAGCCGTGGCGCGGCAGTTGCATGCACAAGGCGAGAATCGCGGGGCCATCGTCAATATGAGTTCGGTCAACGCCCGGCTGACCATCGCCAGCATCGCCAGCTACAACGCCAGCAAGGGCGGCATCGACCAGCTCACGCGCGTGATGGCGCTGGGGCTCGCCGAGCACGGCATCCGCGTCAATGGCGTGGCACCGGGCACCATCGCCACCGAACTCGCCGCCAAGGCAGTGCTGACCAGCGAAGAAGCCAGGGCGCGCATCCTCAGCCGCACGCCGATGAAGCGCCTGGGCGAACCGGCGGAAATCGCCAACGTCGTGGCCTTCCTGCTCAGCGACGCGGCCAGCTATATGACCGGCGAGACGGTGCTCGTCGATGGCGGGCGCATGACCTTGAACTACGTTATTTGAGCTTCGAGGCCTTTGCCGTCAGCACCGGCGTGGTCGCGCTGGGCGAAATGGGCGACAAGACGCAATTGCTGGCGCTGCTGCTGGCAGCGCGGTTTCGCGCGCCGCGGCCGATCATCCTGGGCATCCTGGTCGCCACGCTGCTCAACCACTGGCTGGCGGCCGCTCTGGGCAGTTGGCTCACGCAACTGATCGATCCGCAATGGCTGCGCTGGGGCCTGGGCGCCTCGTTCATCGCGGTGGCGCTGTGGCTGCTCGTGCCCGACCAGGCCGGCAACCCTAGCGAAGGCCACGGCACGCACCGCCTGGGCGTCTTCGGCATCACCACCCTGGCCTTCTTCCTGGCCGAGATGGGCGACAAGACGCAGATCGCCACCGTGATGCTCGCGGCGCGCTACAACGCGCTGCTCACCGTCACCGCCGGCACCACGCTGGGGATGATGATCGCCAATGTGCCGGCCGTGCTGCTGGGCGACAAGGCGGTCAAATTCGTGCCGATCGCCTGGGTCCACCGCATCGCTGCCGCGCTATTCGCGGCCATCGGCATCGCCATCTTGGCAGGTGTCGGTGCGGCGCCTTAAGCTCGCGCAATGGATTTCCCAACGAAAGCACCGACCCCATGAGATTGCTCCACACCATGCTGCGCGTCGGCAACCTGCAAACCTCGATCGCCTTCTACACCGAGGTGCTGGGCATGACGCTCTTGCGCAGCACCGAACGCCCGGAGCAGAAATACGATCTGGCTTTTGTCGGCTACGGCCGCAATCCGGAACACGCCGAGATCGAGCTGACCTACAACCACGGCGTCGCGCACTACGATCTCGGCAGCGCCTACGGCCACATCGCCATCGGCGTTACCGATGTCGCGGCCACCTGCGCCGCGGTGCGCGCGAAGGCCGCCCGACTCGGCGGCGCGATCACACGCGAGGCCGGCCCGGTCAAGGGCGGCACGACGGTCATCGCCTTCATCACCGACCCCGACGGCTACAAGATCGAACTCATCCAACGCGCGGGCGAATGATGTATCTGCCCAGGCACTTTGAACCAGCCGATGCAGCGGCCCTCGTCAAAGGCGCTTCAACGTAGCGCGCCGGCGCCGCAATCTGCACGCAATCGGGGCCATCGTGAAAGCCCGTCGATGTCATCATCGGGGCGCATGGACCCGGCCCTCGACGATACGATCCGCGTGCCGCCACTGCGCGACCCGCAGGCGCTGCTGGTCCGCGCACGCCATGAATGGGGTGGCCGCGGCGATCTGTGGGTCTTTGGCTATGCCTCGCTGCTGTGGCGGCCGGAGTTCGAGTTCAGCGAACACCGCGCGGCCCAGGTGCATGGCTGGCACCGCGCGCTGCGCATGGCCTCGCACGTGAACCGCGGCACGCCCGAGCGCCCCGGGCTGGTCTTCGCACTGCTGCCCGGTGGCTCCTGCCGCGGTGCCGTCTATCGCATCCCGCGCCTGCGCGTGAGCGGCGAACTCGAACGCCTGTGGCGGCGCGAAATGCCCACCGGCGTCTATGACCCACGCTGGCTGGCCTGCCACACCGCCCACGGCCCGGTCCAGGCCATGGCCTTCACGCTGTCGCGGCGCAGCCCGCAACATACCGGCCGGCTGCCCGATGGGCAACTGCTGGACATCCTGCGTCATGCGCGCGGGCGCTATGGCAGCACGCTCGAGTACCTGCTCGAAACCGCGCGCGCCCTGCAGGATCGCGGCGTGCGCGACCGCGAAATCGAGCGCCTGGTGGCGCTGGCGCGGCGTCACCGCCTCGCCTGAGAACCGCACTTCAGTGCCGCGGCGACGCAACAGCCGGCACAGCGCGCAAGGCGGCGAGATCCTGCACGGTGTCGCTGTCGATCGGCACGCCGGGATCATCGACCTCGACGGCCTGTGCCGGGTAGCGCGCCACCAGGCGGCGCGCGCCTTCGTCGCCGGTCAACGCGACCAATTCGGAGAACAACTCGGCCGAAAAGCCCACCGGGTAACCGCGCTGGCCGCGGTGCTGCGCATAGGCCACGGCGTGGGTCTGTAGCGCCTGGGCGACCTGCTGCAGCGTGCCCGGCCGCACGCGCGGCATGTCGGCCGGCAAAACCACCCAGCCCGAGGCGTCGGCGCGCGCCGACACACCCGCCGCGATCGAGTCGCCGATGCCGCCACTGCGCAAGGGTGGCAGGATGAACACGTCGCGCGCCGCCACCTGCTGGCAGGCCAGCGGCGCCAACTCGGCGCTGGCCACCACCAGCACCGGCAGGCGGCTGGCAATGGCGTTGCGCAGCGTCACGCTGAGCGCCCTACCGGCGTCCTCGCTGCCGTCCAGGGCCGGCGCGAGTTTGTGCCCTGCTCCCGCGAAGCGACTGGCTTGGCCGGCAGCCAAAACGATCACCGTGACGGGCGCGTTCATCAGTCAACCTTCCGTGCTGCGCCCTCCGGTATTCGCCCTTGGGGCGGCCCGGCGGGCTCATGGCCTCAAGAATCGGCTGTCGGGACGCTGCCCGTAACTGGGGCCATCACCTAAGGCCTTCCACGTAAGCAGTAATGGGGATGCGCAGCGCGCTTATGCTTGCGTCATGCCAGGCAACACCCCCCAGGACATTGCCGCGCTGCGCAAAAGCTACGAGCGCGCCGAGCTCGACGAGGCTGCGTCGCACGCCAACCCGCTGCAGCAGTTCGAACGCTGGCTGCGCGAGGCGATGGCTGCGGCCGTGCCGGAGCCGAATGCGATGACGCTGGCGACCGTCGGCGAAGACCGCCGGCCCTCGACGCGGGTGGTCCTGCTCAAGGGTTTCGATGCGCGCGGCATCGTCTGGTACACCAATTACCAAAGCCGCAAGGGCCGCGAACTGGCGGCATCGCCGTTCGCGGCATTGCAATTTCACTGGGTCGAGCTCGAGCGCGTGGTGCGCATCGAGGGCCGCGTGGAACCGGTCAGTGAAGCCGAAAGCGACGCCTATTTCGCCAGCCGACCGCTGGATTCACGCCTCGGCGCCTGGGCCTCGCCGCAAAGCGAAGTGATTGCCTCGCGCACGGTGCTGGTGACCAACGCAGCCAGGTTCGCCGCCCGCTACGCGCTGAACCCACCGCGCCCACCCTACTGGGGCGGTTATCGCCTGGTACCTGATCGCTGGGAATTCTGGCAGGGCCGCAAGAGCCGCCTGCACGACCGCCTGCGCTACCGCCCGGCCGAGGCCGGCGGCAATGCGTGGCTGCGCGAGCGGTTGGCGCCCTGAGGCGCTGGCGCGAACCCTCGCGCCTATTGAGTTCTTATCGAGCGCGCGGCAAACGTGCGCCTGAACTTCTCGACCTTGGGCGCAACGACGAAGGCGCAATAGCCCTGGCCCGGGTTCCTGGCGAAGTAGTGCTGGTGGTAGTCCTCGGCGCGCGAGTAGTTGGCCAGCGCCTTGATTTCGGTGACCACACGGCCCTTGTTCGCGGCATTGGCTTCGGCCAGCACGGTCTGCGCCACGCGCTCCTGCTCGGCGTCGTTGAAGTAGATGCCGGAGCGGTACTGTGTGCCGACATCGTTGCCCTGCCGGTTCAGCGTCGTCGGGTCGTGGATGTGGAAGAAGATCTCGAGCACGTCGCGCAGCGCGATCCGTGCGTTGTCGAAGCTCACGCGCACGACCTCGTTGTGGCCGGTGTCGCCGCCGCAAACCTGCTCGTAGCTCGGGTTCGGCAGATGCCCGTTGCTGTAGCCCGACTCGACGGCGGTGACGCCATCGACCTGCTCATAGACCGCCTCGGTGCACCAGAAACAGCCGCCACCGAGGGTGATGAATTCATGGGCCATGACTTGCTCCTTGGATCAGGAGCCGTGGTCGCTGGCGCCACCCTGCCCCTTACACGCGCGCCATTATCGGCACGCGGCAAGAAACAGGCGGCTCGCCGGGTCAGCGGGCGAAAGTGCTGCCGGCACGCTTGGGCTTGAACGCGCCACCCGGCCTGCGCGCGCCGCTCGGCGCGCCGAAACGCGGCTTGCGGTCGAACGGCTTGCCGCCGCCGAAACCACCGTCACTGCGGGCGCCGCCGGTCGTGCGCGGCGCGGCCTTCTTCGGCTCGAGGCCGGTGATGGTGGCCACCGGGATGTTTTGCGTCGTGAACTGCTGGATGCGGCGGATCATGCCGGCGTCGTCCGCTTCGGCCAGCGTCACGGCCAGGCCCTGGCGACCGGCGCGGCCGGTGCGTCCGATGCGGTGCACATAGTCCTCGGCCTTCATCGGCAGGCCGAAATTGATGACGTGGCTGATGGTCGGCACGTCGATGCCGCGGGCCGCGACGTCGGTGGCCACCAGCACGCGCAGCTGGCGCGAACGCAGGCCTTGCAGTACGCGGTTGCGCCGGCCTTGCGGCAGGCCGCCGTGCAGCGACGCTACCGCGTGGCCCATGTCGGCCAGGCGATCGGCCAGCCAGTCGGCATCGCGCTGGGTGCTGGTGAAGACCAGGGCCTGATCGACCTCGCGCGTGGTCAGCAGGTGGTCGAGCAAGGCCTGCTTGTGGCGGCTGTCGTCGGCCCAGTGCAGGCGCTGTTCGATGTGCTCGTGGGTATCGGTGTGTGAGGTGACAGCGATGGTCTGCGCCGCGGGATTCAACAGCTCGGCGGCCAGGCGGCCGACGGTGCCGGCGAAAGTGGCGCTGTACATCATGGTCTGGCGCGTCTTGGGCGTGCACTCGGCGATGAAGCGGATATCTTCGATGAAGCCCATGTCGAGCATGCGGTCGGCTTCGTCGAGGACCAGCATCGAGACGTTGTCCAGGACCAGCTTGCCGCTCTTGACATGGTCGATCAAGCGGCCCGGCGTGGCGATCAGCACATCCAGCGGCCCCCGCATGGCCTTCAGTTGCGCGCCGTAGGGCACGCCACCGACGACCGTCGCGACACGCAGGCCCTGCACATGGCGGCCATAGGTTTCAGTGGCCTTCGAGACCTGGATCGCCAGCTCGCGGGTGGGCGTCAGCACCAGCACGCGCGGGCCATAGACCACGCCTCTGTCGCGGCGCACGCCGCTGGCGCGCACATCGAGCACGCCTTGCAGCGCGGGGAGTACGAATGACGCCGTCTTGCCGCTGCCGGTCGATGACGACACGCGCAGGTCACGACCGGCCAGCGCGGGGGTGATGGCGCGAGCCTGCACTTCGGTCGGCGTGGTGTAGCCGGCGTCGGCCAGCGCACGGTGCAGCGCGGCGTGCAGCGCGATGGCGGCGAAACCGCTCGTCGGCTGGGCGCTCACCGGCGCCGGAGTGGCGTCTCGAGGGTCTTGTTGAATCTGGTTCTCGGTAAACATCACAGCTCTTTCAGGTTCAGCGCGCGCACAGGCACACACCGGCGCTGCACGAGGCAGCGCTTCAGGTCAAGTCGCGGCAGGCTGAACGTGGGGGCCCCGGTGGGCACCGACAACGGACGGGTCCAAGCGACGGCATCGCCGCCAACCAACGTCCGCATCGAGTTCGAGCGGCACGCACCGATTGCCGAGAAGGCAGGTGCACCAGGCCAGAGGGGATGAACGAACGGCTTCGACGAAATGCATCGAAACCGTGCATACATTGTAGCGCAGATTCGAGTTTGCCCGGGGCGCAGTTCAGACGGCCAGCAAATGCTGGCGGTAGTGCAGCAACTCGTCGATCGACTCATGCACATCGGCCAGCGCGGTGTGCGCCTGGGCTTTCTTGACGCCCTCGAGCACGCTCGGTTTCCAGCGCCGCGCCAGCTCCTTGAGCGTGCTGACATCGAGATTGCGGTAATGAAAGAACGCTTCCAGCGCCGGCATGTGCCTGGCCAGAAAACGCCGGTCCTGGCAGATCGAGTTGCCGCACATCGGGCTCTTGCCGGCCTTGACATACTGCGACAGCCATTCGATCACCTGCGCTTGCGCATGCGCCTCGTCGATCTCGGAAGCCTTGACGCGGTCGATCAGGCCGCTCTTGCCGTGGGTACCCTTGTTCCAGGCGTCCATCGCGTCGAGGGCCGCGTCGCTCTGGTGGATCGCGAACACCGGGCCTTCGACGCGGGTGCCGATCTGCGCATCGGTGACCACGACGGCGATCTCGATGATGCGGTCGCGATCGGGGTACAGGCCGGTCATCTCGAGGTCGATCCAGATCAGGTTGTTGTCGTGCTTGGGCAGGGTCGTTTCGGTCATGGCAATCGGGGTAGCAGGCGATGCCGGCATTGTGTCAGCCCTACACTGCGCGCCATGCAATCCCTTTGGCTTTCACAGACCTTCGCGGCGGCGCTGCTGCTGACGGTCGCGCTCAAATTTTGGCTCGCGACGCGCCAGATGCGCCACGTCGCCGCACACCGCGCCGCGGTGCCGGCGGCGTTTGCAGGCACGGTGTCGTTGAACGCGCACCGCAAGGCCGCCGACTACACGCTGGTGCGCTCGCGCTTGGGCCTCGTCACGCTGGCCTTCGGCACGGCCGTGCTGCTGGGCTGGACCCTGCTCGGTGGCCTGGACGCATTGAACGCAACGCTGCGCGACGCCCTGCAGCCGCGCTGGGGCAACATGGCCTACCAGCTGGCGCTGCTGTCGGCCTTCGTGCTGATCGGCAGCCTGCTCGATGCGCCGTTCGAGCTCTACAACACTTTTCGCATCGAGCAGGCGTTTGGCTTCAACCGCACGAGCTTGCGCCTGGTCCTGATCGACGCCGCCAAGGGCCTGCTCGTCGGCGCCCTGATCGGCCTGCCGATGGCGGCGCTGGTGCTGTGGCTGATGGCCAGCGCCGGCGCCTGGTGGTGGCTGTGGGCGTGGCTCGCCTGGGTCGCCTTCCAGTTACTGATCCTGGTGCTGTACCCGACCGTGATCGCGCCGCTGTTCAACCGGTTCGAGCCCCTGGCCGACGAATCGCTGAAGCAGCGCGTGCAGTCGCTGATGACGCGCTGCGGCTTTGCCGCCAAAGGCCTGTTCGTGATGGACGGCAGCCGCCGCTCGGCGCACAGCAATGCCTATTTCACCGGCCTGGGCGCCGCCAAGCGCGTGGTCTTCTTCGATACCCTGCTCGAGCGCCTGAGCCCTGGCGAGGTCGAAGCCGTGCTGGCACACGAACTCGGCCACTTCAAGCTGCGCCATGTGCCCAAGCGCATGTTCACGATCTTGGCGATGAGCCTGGCCGCGCTGGCGTTGCTGGGCTGGCTGACGCAGCAGCAGTGGTTTTACACCGGCCTGGGCGTCACGCCCAACCTGGCCGCACCGAACGATGCGCTGGCACTGCTCTTGTTCATGCTCGCGCTGCCGCCCTTGGGCTTCCTGGCGGTGCCGTTCGCCTCGCGCATTTCTCGCCGGCACGAGTTCGAGGCCGACGCCTACGCCTGTGTGCATGCCAGCGGCCGCGATCTGGCCCATGCGCTGCTCAAGCTGCACGAAGACAACGCCGGCACGTTGACGCCCGACCCACTGTACGTGAGGTTCTACTATTCGCACCCGCCGGCGAGCGAGCGACTGGCGGCCCTGAAAATGGAGCCGACATGAGCCCGCCGGGCCGCCCCAAGGGCGAATACCGGCGTGCGCAGCACGAAGGTACTCTTCTGATGAGCGCTTTGGCGGCCATGCACTGCAAGCCCCTCGAAGGTCGCAGCGCGATGGGAGCGGGCGAGATCGATGCGCATTTGAAGCAGGTCGATAGCTGGTCGCACCTGGACGGCACCATCGAAAAGACGTTCAGGTTCGCCAACTACCACCACACGATGGCCTTCGTCAACGCCGTCGCCTGGATCGCCCACCGCCAAGACCACCATCCCGACATCGCCTTCGGCTACAACCGCTGCACGCTGCGCTTCAACACCCACTCGGTGGGCGGGATTTCGCTGAATGACTTCATCTGTGCAGCCAAAGTGGACTCGCTGAACCGTTGAGCAAGTTTGCCGCGCTCGACCTGGGCCGTGTGGTCGCGGCGCACGGCCGCCACGTCATCGTCGAATCGCCCGACGGCGAACGCCTGGCCTGCCACCTGCGTGGCAAGAAGAGCGATTGCGTCGTCGGCGACGTGGTGCGCTGGCAGCCGGCCGGCGACGAGGGCGTGGTCGAACACATCGAACCGCGGCGCAACCTGCTCTTTCGCCAGGACGACTGGCGTACCAAGTCGTTTGCCGCCAACCTCGACCAGATCCTGGTGCTGGTGGCCGGCGAGCCGATGTTTTCCGAGACGCAACTGGCGCGTGCGTTGATTGCAGCCGACAGTGCAGGCATTGCCGTGCAGGTGCTGCTCAACAAGACCGATTTGCCGCAAGCCGCGCTCGCCCGCGAAAGGCTGCTGCCCTACCGTGCGATGGGCATTGCGGTGATCGAAAGCGCACTGAAGACCCGACCCGACGAAGCACGCGCGCTGCTCACGCCGCTGTTGGCCGATCGGACGACGCTGGTGCTCGGGCCCAGCGGCACGGGCAAGAGCACGCTGATCAATCTGATGGTGTCCGATGCGTCGGCGCAGGTCGGTGAGGTCTCGCAGGCCCTCAACTCCGGGCGCCACACGACGACGACGACCCGCTGGTACTGGCTCGACAGCCAGCGCCACACGGCGTTGATCGACTCGCCGGGCTTCCAGGAATTTGGCCTGCGCCAGATCGATGCGCAACAGCTGCCGCTCCTGATGCCCGATTTGCGCGCGCATGTGGGCGCGTGCCGCTTCTACAACTGCACGCACCGCCGGGAGCCGGGTTGCGGCGTGATCGCCGCCGTCGAGCGCGGCCAGATCAGCGCGTCGCGCTGGCGCATCTACGGCGAAATCTGCGACGAACTGGCGCGCGTCAAGTGGTGAATTGACGGCCCGAGCTGGCTACGCTCGCGTTCCCCGAATCAACTACTTGGAAGGAGTTTCTTGAAAGGCGTCGCCGTGCAGGTGAGCTTCACGGGGCAATCACAACCAAGCGCGGAAAGTAGCTCTTGTAGGGGGAAGGATCGCGTGTAAGTAGGCTCAGGTTTGCCACTGCTGCATGAGCCCCGATATAGAAGTCTGGTATTGGCTTGAGCTTCGAGCCTCCTCTGCTGCGGTATAGCGCGAAAACAGCAGCAGCCAACGATGCGCACGCCCACGGGAGAGGGGTGCGTAGCGTGTCGTAAACATCAAGCAACGCATCCAGAGCGTCGATATCGGGGCCAGGAACCAACAGCTCGGTGTAAACAATCAGGTTCACGTGCAGAGGAGACCTCTCGCTGAGCCTCTGAAGTTGCTCGATAGCCCACTCGTGCCACGGGCTGTTCGCATCGATGCAGTCGATCCAGATGTTGGTATCGACCAGCGTCCCGGCGGTGCCGTCGTAGCTTGCGAGGCTAGCGGCGGCCACGGGGAGCAGCGATTGGTGCAGCCTCGTCGCCGCGGAGGAAGATCATGATCTCATCGGCGCCGAGCTGTTTGAACTCAGGCTTCAAGCTTCCTCGGACGCGAGCTGCTGCTGCTCGTAGCTTCGCGCGGCGATCCTCCTTGACCCCAGTACCGACCGGCGTGATCACGATCTTGCTTCCTTCCAAACTGAACGACACCTCGCTGCCAGGTGCTACTCCCGCCGCTATGCGAATGTGCTTGGGGATCGTGACCTGCCCCTTGTCTGTGATGTGCATGGCGTTCTTGGTGGGAATTCGGAGTTGGAATCCTACCACCGACAGTGCTTGCGATGCAAACGAGCGTCGATTGCGACGCCAACGTTTAAAGGGCGTCACGCGCGCGCCTGCTTCACGAAGCCTCGAGGGGTTAGCGGTGCTGGGCCGCGCCAGGTTGACAATCGGCGCTACCGGGTTGACAATACGGTCAACGGAGGTTGACAAACTATGGGCAAGATTCGAGTAGGTGGCGAGCCCATCAGGAAGTTCCTGATCGAGCACCTAGCCGATCATCCTACAGATGTAGTACGCCTTACCGCTGAGAAGTTCGGCTGCACAAGGCAGGCTGTTCACAAGCACCTCCAACGGCTCGTAGCGGAAGGTGCGGTGGTTGTGAGTGGGCAGACGCGGGGCAAGCGATATGAACTCGCACCGCTGGAGCGTTGGAGTAGGCAGTACGATGTTGCGACCGGGCTAGCAGAAGATGTTGTTTGGCGAGAAGACGTGGCTCCGCTGCTCGGAAAATTGCCGGAGAACGTACTCAGCATATGGCACTACGGGTTCACTGAGATGTTCAACAACGTCGTAGATCACTCAGGCGCGCGGGTGGTGTCATTGGCTTTGACCAAAACAGCCGCTGCTACGACCATAGACATCTATGACGATGGCGTAGGGATCTTCAAGAAGATACAAGCTGCGCTGAGTCTCGTCGATGAGAGGCACGCGGTGCTTGAACTAGCCAAAGGGAAGTTCACGACTGATCCAGCCAATCACTCCGGCGAAGGAATCTTCTTCTCATCGCGGATGTTCGACCGCTTCGTCATCGCGTCCGGCGAAGTCTATTTTTCACATGAGTTTGATGAGAGGGAAGACTGGATACTGCAGGCGAGTTCGGCTAGCGGAGGCACTTTGGTGCGGATGTTTCTCCACAATCACACAGCGAGAACGCTCAAGAAGGTATTCGATAAGTTCACTTCCGACGAAGACTACGGCTTCACGAAGACTGTCGTGCCTGTGAAGTTGATGCGATATGGCGACGACAACCTAATCTCACGCTCTCAGGCCAAGCGACTGCTATCGCGGTTTGACAGATTCAAGGTTGTCGTCCTCGATTTCGCTGGCGTAGCTTCCATTGGGCAAGCGTTTGCAGACGAGGTTTTCAGAGTCTTCGTGGCTAAGCATCCGGAAGTCGAAATTGTGGCCGTACACGCATCATCGGAAGTGAAACGAATGGTCTCGCGTGCACAGCTGCTGGGGAGTGGCGACGCCTAACGAGGTTGTAGGAAAACCATCCCCGAAGTCTGCCGACGAGGCACAGGTATTGCAGGTCAGCTCAGGCGCGCCGCCGACCTTGGGTTCGCGATCTCACCGCGGGCTGAAGCTTGAGCAAAGGGTTGGCCGTGGGCGCACGAGTAGGCCTATTGACTCGAAGAAGAGGAAGGGGAGGAATGGGATGATGATGACGCATGTGCTAGAAGTCCTTGTCGATGGATCAAATTGTCCTGCGGCACGGGGCTTCCGACTTCGCCACTCAGATGAGGGGTGCGCGCAATGATCAAAGCGGCAAGACTAAGAAGTCTTTCAATCTAAGGGGGGAAAGTACATGTGGTTCAGCGCCATACTATCGTTCCAATCGCTGCCTGCGACGCGGCGCTTCTTGTCGCTCGCCGCCGCGTCTGTGATTCTGCTCGGCAATTCGCCTCAGGCGGAGTCAATGCCGTTGACGGTTGGCTTCAATGGTCAGTTGAACGTAAGCGGTCAATAGACCGCGCCCTTGTTCCGTGCGCCGATTGCTGATCAGC
>CADEDE010000060.1 GCA_902825995.1 uncultured Burkholderiales bacterium | reverse complement strand
CGCTTATGCCCCTCGGGGGGCCTGACGCGAAGCGGCAGGTCTGGGGGCGCTCAGAGGCACGCCTGGCAAGGCCGGCCCATCGGTGTCGCCCAAGCCGCTGGCGGCATGCGCCGCGGCATAGGCCAGCCAGTAGTGGCCGAGCGCCTCGGCCGCAGCGTCGGGCTCGATGCAGGACAGCAGCACGCGCATGGCGTGGGCGCTCGTCAGCAGGTGCAGCACGGTGAAATTGGCGCTGGCGGCATACAGGCGCGCGGCGAGCGTGGCGAGTTGTTCCAGTGTGGTCTGGGGGTCGATGCGCAGGCCCGCGGCGACACGGGCGAAGGCCGCCGGCCCGGCCACCAGGGCCATGCGCTCGGCGATCAGCCCAGGCTTGGGTTGGGCGCAACGCAGCCGTGCCAGCACGGCAGCCGGGTCGCGCTCGCGGCCCCGGGTGGGCGCAGCGCCGAGTGAAAACCAGCGACAGGCCCAGTAGGCCAACGCACTCGCCAGTTCAGGCCCATGGCCACTGCCGATCGCGTAGGCGCTGCGGATCTGCGCGTGGAAGGCGGCCTTGCCGACGCCGCGCAGCAGCGCCGGCAAGGCCTGCGCCAGCACCGCAGGCGCGCCCTCGTGGTCGATCCAGTCACCAAACAGACTGCGGTAGGCCGGCCAGGCGCGCGGGTCGCCGAAGCGGCCTTGCCAGGCCTCGCCGCCGGGCCAGGGCTCGACCGCTGGCGCGGGGCGCAGGCGGCTGGCGTAATGCCCGGCAAAGGCCGCCAGGCGCAGATCGTCGGCGCCCAGGCGCGCCAGCGCAGTCAGGGCCATCGGCAGGTGGCTCGACAAATTGCCGCCGTATTCGGCGTCGTACTGCGCGCTGCGCTCGAGTGAATGGCGAAGGCTCATCGCAGTCGGAGCTCTTTTCAGGGCCTGAAAATAGCGAAGAGCTTACTTCGTCGCGTCGCCGGTGGTCGCCACGTAGAGTTCGGGCTTGGCCAAGAGACCCACGCCGATGCCGAATCTGTCGCCGCGCTTGTTCCCGCTCATCCTGCTGCTCGCCCTGGCCCAGCCCGTCTCGGCGGCGCCCCATGTGCCGGCCTCCGACGACCAGGTGGTCGAGCACGTGCCCGGGCGGGCGGTCGATCCGCGCGCGAACGACCTGCAGGCACTGCGCGCCACCTGGCGTGCCAACCCGCGCGATCCGGACCTGGCCGTGCAACTGGCGCGGCGTTACGTCGAAGAAGCCGCCGCCCAGGGCGACCCGCGCTACGTGGGCTACGCGCAGGCCGCGCTCGCGCCCTGGTGGAACGAGGCCGCACCGCCGGTGCCGGTGCGTGTGCAACGCGCGGTGCTGCACCAGTACGGGCATCGGTTTACCGAAGCCCTGGCCGACCTGGACGCGGCCGTGCTCGCCGAGCCCGACAACGCCGAAGCCTGGTCGTGGCTGGCCGCGATCCACATGGTGCGCGCCGACTACAGCGCCGCCGCGCGCGCTTGCGACAGCGTGGCGCCGCTGACCACGGCCTTGCTCGCCGTCGGCTGCCGCGCGGCCGTCGATTCACTGACCGGCCGCGCCGCAGCGGCGGCTATCGCCCTGGCCGCGGCGCTGAAGACGGCCCCCGACGCCGCGCCCGAAGAGCGGCTGTGGGCGCAGACACGCCTGGCCGAAATGGCCGAGCGCCGCGGCTCGATCGCGCTCGCCGAGCGCGCCTTCAAGGACGCACTGGCCCTGGGCCTGCCCGATGTCTATCTGCAAGCCGCGTATGCCGACTTCCTGCTCGACAACGGCCGCGCCCGCGAAGTGCTCACGCTGCTCGAGGGCGGCGCCCGCGCCGATGTCTTGCTGCTGCGCCTGGCCCTGGCCGCCAGGGCCAGCGGCGATGCGCGCGCCGCCGGCTGGCGCCGCGACCTCGCCGCACGCTTCGCTGCGGCGCGTGCCCGCGGCGACAGCACGCATGAAAAGGAGGAAGCGCGCTTCGCGCTCGAATTGCAGGGTGACCCTCAACGTGCGCTGGCGCTGGCGCGCAGCAACTATGCCGTGCAGCGCGAACCGGCCGATGCGCGCATCCTGCTCGAGGCCGTCCTCGCCGCCGGCCAACCCCAGGCCGCAGCGCCGGTGCGGGATTGGCTGGCGGCCAACCGTGTCGAGAGCGCGATCCTGCGCTCGCTGGCCGGCAAGCTCGGAGGCGCGCGATGATGCGTCTCCTGATGGCGCTCGGCCTGGCCCTCGCGCTGCCGGCCCCGGCCCAGGCGCACAAACCGTCCGACAGCTACCTGTCGATCGCGGTCGGCGAGGCCGGCATCGAAGGGCAGTGGGATATCGCCCTGCGCGACCTCGATTTCGCGCTCGGCCTGGACGCCGACGGCAACGGCGAGATCAGCTGGGGCGAAGTGCGCGCCAAGCACGGCGAGATCGCGGCCTACGCACTGGCGCGGCTGGCCGTGCGCGGCGATGGCGCCGCCTGCCGCATCGAGCCCGGCGCGCAGCAGATCGACACGCACACCGATGGCGCCTACACCGTGCTGCCGCTGGCGATCCGCTGCGCCGCCAGGACGCCGGCGCAACTGACGATCGACTACAGCCTGTTCGCCGACCTCGACCCGCAACACCGCGGCTTGTTGAAGCTACAGGCGCTGGGCAACGCGCGCACGGCCGTGCTCGGGCCGCAGGCGCCGACGCAGAGTTTCGAGTTGAAGACCGTCAGCCGCTGGGCGCAGTTTGTGGCTTACGCGCGCGAAGGCGTGTGGCATATCTGGATCGGCTTCGATCACATCCTGTTCCTGCTCGCGCTGCTGCTGCCGGCGGTGTTGCTCTGGCGCGGGCCGCAGGGACACCGCTGGCAGGCCGTCGAGACCTTTCGCGCGGCATTCATCGATGTCTTCAGGATCGTTACCGCGTTCACGCTGGCGCACTCGATCACACTGTCGCTGGCCGCGCTGGGCGCCATCGAATTGCCGTCGCGCTGGGTCGAGTCGACCATCGCAGCCTCGGTCGTGCTGGCGGCGCTGAACAATGTCTGGCCGGTCTTTCGCGGCCGGCGCTGGATGGTGGCCTTTGCCTTCGGCCTGATCCACGGCTTCGGTTTCGCCAGCGTGCTGGCCGATCTGGGCCTGCCGCGCGAGACCCTGGTACTGGCGCTGGTGGGCTTCAACCTCGGCGTCGAAGGCGGGCAACTGGCCATGGTCGCGGTCTTCCTGCCGCTGGCCTTTGCGCTGCGGCGCAGCGCGTTCTACCGCCATGCCGTGATGGTCGGCGGCTCGCTGCTGATCGCGGCGCTGGCCGGCATCTGGCTGGTCGAGCGTGCGTTTGCGCTCGAGCTGCTCGGGCTGTAGCCCGCGTCAACGCCCGACCTCGAACGCATAGGTGATGAACTGACTCTCCCAGGTCGTCGCATCGCCGGCCGACAAGCGCAGGTCGGTGCCGCGCAAGAGCCAGCGCCCGGGCAGCGGCAGCCTGGCGCGGATGCGGCCCTGCGCATCGGTGCGCTGCCACAGGCCGACGGGGCTGCGTTCATTGACCAGTTCGACGGCAAAGTCCGCCAGCGGCCGGCCTTCGCGCAGAACCTGGAAGACCGCTTCGGCGCCCACCGTCAGCGGGCCTGCGGGCGCGGTGCGCAGCACGTCCATCGCGGTGCCGACGGGTTGCGGCGCGGCGTGGGCGCCGTCGATGCGCGCGTTCTTGGTGTAGCGTTCGTGGAAGGGCAGGCCGCGTGCGCGCAGATCGGCCCAGGCGGCGAGCACGGCCGCGCCGGGGCGGATTTCCTTGAAGTAGATCTCGATCTTGTCGGGCGGCAGGTCGAACTCGAAGGGCTCCAGTTGCACGAAGCAGCTGAGCCGGGCGGCGTCGGCCGCGCGGGCGCGCAGTTGCGTGGCCCGGTCGGTGTAGCGCAGCGTTTTCAAGGGCCGCGCCGCACCGTCGGCAGTGCGGCAGCCGCTCTGGGCGAAATATTTGCTGTCCACGGCCAGTTCGGTCAGCGGGAAACGGTTGCCGGTGCCCAGCGCAAAGTTGGCGTCCCCGGGCGCCGACGACAGCGGCGCCAGCGGCTCGAACCAGGTGTCGTGCGCCGCGGCGCCGGTGGCCCATGCGACGAGCAGGGCCGCGCACGCCGCCATCCAGGCGAAGTTCACGATCCGAGCGGCGCGCACGCAGCCGTTTTGGAGGCCAGCGCACGCTCCAGCGCATCGATGAACATCTTCGCCACGTCAAAGCCCGCCTGCTGCGTGATCTCTTGAAAACAGGTCGGGCTGGTGACGTTGATTTCGGTCAGGCAATCGCCGATCACGTCCAGCCCCACCAGCAGCAGGCCGCGCACGGCGAGGATCGGGCCGAGCGCCTGGGCGATCTCGCGGTCGCGCGCTGACAGGGGCTGCGCCCGCCCCAGGCCGCCGGCCGCCAGGTTGCCGCGGATTTCGCTGCCCTGCGGGATGCGCGCCAGCGCAAACGGCACCGGCTCGCCGCCGATGACCAGGATGCGCTTGTCGCCGTTGACGATCTCGGGCAGGTATTTCTGCACCATCACCGTCACGCGGCCGTTGCCGTTCAGCGTCTCGACGATGCTGCCGAGGTTGAGGCCATCCGGGCCGACGCGAAAGATGCCCATGCCGCCCATGCCGTCGAGCGGCTTCAGGATGATGTCGCGTTGCTCGGCATGAAAGGCGCGGATGGCCTGGGCGTCGCGCGTCACCAGGGTCGGCGCGATGAACTGTGGAAATTCGAGGATCGCGAGTTTTTCCGGGTGCTCGCGCAGCGCTGAAGGTTGGTTAAAAACGCGCGCGCCTTCGCGCCCGGCCTGCGACAAGAGATGCGTGGCGTAGAAAAACTCGCTGTCGAAGGGCGGATCCTTGCGCATCAGCACCGCGCCGGTATCGGCCAGTGCGAGGTCCGCGGATTCTTCGACCGTAAACCATGCGTGCTCGTCGCCGGTGAGCACGATGCGGCGTGCGCCTTGCGCGGCGACGCGCCGGCCCCGCCGCCACAGCAGTTGCGACACCTCGCAGGCCCACAGCGTGTGGCCGCGGCGTGCGGCCTCGCGCATCATCGCGAAGGTCGAATCCTTGTAGGTTTTGAACGACTCGAGCGGGTCGGCCACGAAGAGCAGGGACGTCATCAGCGGGAACCTCCAGGGCGCCACTGTTGCACAAGCAGCGCGAAGGCGCCGGCGACCACGCCCCAGAACGCCGAGCCCACGCCGCCGAGCGACACGCCCGACAGCGTGACCAGGAAGGTCAGGCCGGCGGCATCGCGGTGGCGCTCGTCTTTCAGGGCCGCGGCCAGGCCGCCGCTGATGGTGCCCAGCAGCGCCAGCCCGGCCACGGCCAGCACCAGTTCGCGCGGGAAAGCCTGCAACAAGCCAATCACCGCGCCACCGACCAGGCCGATGGCGATGCAGAACATGCCGGCCGCGATGCTCGCGGTGTAGCGCCGCGCCGGATCTGCATGGGCTTCGCGGCCCATGCAGATCGCGGCGGTGATGGCCGCGAGGTTGAAGGTATAGCCCCCGAAGGGCGCCAGCAGCACGGTCGCAATGCCGGTCGTCGTGACTGGCGCCGACACCGGAGTGCGGTAGCCTGCCGCACGCTGTGCGGCCACGCCCGGCAGGTTCTGCGACGCCATCGTGACCACAAACAACGGCAGCGCTACGCCGACGAAGGCGCTCCAGCTGAACACCGGCGTGGTCCACACCGGCACCGCGGCCTCCCAGGCCAGGCGCGACCATTGCATGCGCCCTTCGCCCGCCGCCACCGCCAGCCCGGCGAGCAACACGCCCGGCACCGCATAGCGCGGCCACCAGCGCCGGCCGGCCAGGAATATCAAGGCCATCGCAATAACCAGCAGCGGCGCTGTCGTTACCGCACCCGCCGCATCCAGACCGAAGCGCGCCAGCACACCGGCCAGCAAGGCCGCCGCGATGGCCTGCGGAATGCGGTCCATGACCCGCTCGAACAGGCGCGTCGCGCCGGCCAGCACAATCAGCCCCCCGCAGGCCATGAAGGCGCCGACGGCCTCGCCCATGGCCACGCCGCTGGTGCCGGCAATCAGCGCCGCGCCGGGGGTGGACCAGGCCGTCAGCACCGGCTCTCGGTACCACCACGACAAACCGATCGTCGTGACACCCATGCCGATGCCCAGGGCCCAGATCCACGACGTGGCTTGTGCGGGCGTGGCGCCGAGGGCCTGCGCCGCGGCAAAGACGATCACCACCGAACTGGTGAAGCCGACCAGCACGGCGACAAAACCGGCCACCACCGCCGAGAGCGAAAAGTCACGAATCCGCTGTTGCACCGGCATGCAGCGAGCGTAGCAGCGCCGGGCATGAAACGTTCGGTCGCAATCGGAAGCGCCTTGTGAGCGTCGCGCGGCAGGGCTGGCGCGTTCAATCGGGATTGCAAAAACCCTGGAAGGAAGCCAGACCATGAACTCGAGCACAAACGCGCCCATCGCCACGCAAGCTGTTTTCTCGCGGCCGGCGGCCTTGATTGGCGGCGCGCTCGGCCTGGTGGCCTTGACCGCGATCGCAACCACGCTGGCACTGCGTTCGCCGGTAGCCAGCGAAGCCGGCACGCGCGGCGCCTCATCGACGCCGACGCTGGCGCTGAGCGCGCTGGCGGCCAAGGCGCCACCCGAAGCCCCGGCCGACTTCCCCGAGAAGGTGGCGCCGGCGGCGCCGGCCATCGCGGCGCCGGCCCCGCGTGCGGTCGCCGCACAAACACCGGTCCATGTGCAGCGCGGCTCGGTGAAAGCTCCCGAGCCCAGCCAACGCGCAGCCAGCGTGTGCGCCACCTGCGGCAAGGTCGAGTCGGTCAGCGCCGTGAAGCAGAAGGGCCAGGGCACGGGCCTGGGGGTCGTCGGTGGCGCGGTCGTCGGCGGCCTGCTCGGCAGCCAGGTCGGCGGTGGCAGCGGCAAGAACGTGGCCACCGTGCTCGGCGCCGTCGGCGGCGGCGTGGCCGGCAACGAGGTGGAGAAGCGCGCGCGTGGCACGACCGTCTATCAGGTTCACGTGCGCATGGACAACGGCAGCCTGCGCACCGTCACGCAAAGCACGGCGCCGGCGGTCGGCCAGAAAGTGACGGTCGAGGGCTCGACGCTGCGCGCTCGCGCCGCGGCATCCTGAGCCGCTCAGATCTCCACTTTCGCCCCCAATTCGACGATCCGGTTGGTCGGCAGGTTGAGGAAATCGGCCGCCGCAGCCGCGTTGCGGTGCATCGAGGCGAACAACTTCTCGCGCCACATCGGCATGCCCTCGCCGAGCGTGGGGATGACGATATCGCGGCTCAGGAAATAGCTGGTGGACATATCGTCGAGCGGCACGCCGCGGCCTTCGAGCAGCTTCAGGGCCTCGGGCACATCGGGGTCGTTCTTGAAGCCGAAATTCAGGGTCACGGCCCAGCAGTCGTGGCCGAGGGGATCCATTTCGATGCGGTCCTTGAAGCCGATCCAGGGCACTTCGTGGTGCCTGACGGTGACGAACAGGTTGTATTCGTGCAGCACCTTGTTGTGCTTGAGGTTGTGCATCAGCGCGTTGGGCGTGGCGCCGGCCTCGGCGCTCAGGAAAACCGCGGTACCCTCGACCCGCGTGGGCGGGGTGACGAAGACCGCGTCGAGAAAATCACGCAGCGGGATCGCGTCGTCGCGCAGCTTGTGGCTGAGCAGGCGCCGGCCCTGGGTCCAGGTGATCATCAGCGTGAACATGCCGATGCCGATGACGATCGGGAACCAGCCGCCGGCCAGCAGCTTCAACAGGTTCGAGGCGAAGAAGGCGATATCGATGACGAAGAAGAAGCCGGTGGCCGCGATGCACAGCGGCAAGGGGTACTTCCAGCCATAGCGGATGACGAAGTAGGTCATCACCGTGGTGATGCTCATGTCCAGCGTGACGGCGATGCCGTAGGCCGAGGCCAGGTTCGACGAGGACTTGAACATCACCACCGCCAGCACGATGAAGACATACAGGCCCCAGTTGACGAAGGGCACGTAGATTTGGCCGGTATCGCGCACCGAGGTGTGGCGAATCGCCATGCGCGGCAGGATGCCGAGCTGGATGGCCTGCTTGGTGACCGAAAAGGCCGCCGAGATCAGCGCCTGCGAGGCGATCACCGTCGCCGCCGTGGCCAGAAATACCAGCGGCAGGCGCGACCAGGCGGGGGCCATCAGGTAGAACGGGTTGCTGATCGCCGCCGGGTTGGCCAGCAGCATCGCACCCTGGCCGAAATAGTTGATGACCAGCGCCGGCATCACCAGCGCATACCAGGCAATGCGGATCGGCAGCTTGCCGAAGTGGCCGAGGTCGGCGTACAGCGCCTCGCCGCCGGTGACGACGAGCACCACGGCGCCGAGGGCGATGAAGGCCACCAGCGGCTGGTGGGCGAAGAAGCTGATCGCGTAACCGGGGTTCAGGGCCACCAGCACACCCGGCGCTGCGGCGATATGCGGCAAACCCAGCGCCACCAGCGTCACGAACCACACCAGCGTGATCGGCCCGAACAACTTGCCGATGCCGCCGGTGCCAAAGCGTTGCGCGGCAAAGAGCCCGGTCAGCACCAGCAGCGTCAGCGGAATGACCCAGTCGTGCAGGCGCGGGGCGGCGACTTCGAGACCTTCGACGGCCGACAACACCGAGATCGCCGGCGTGATCACGCCGTCGCCGTAGAACACCGCCGTGCCGAACAGGCCCAGCGCCATCAGCCAGCGGCGCAGCGCCGGCCTGTCGCGCACCGCGGTGGTGGCCAGCGCCAGCATCGCAATCAGGCCGCCCTCGCCGTGGTTGTCGGCACGCAGGATCAGCAACACGTACTTCAGCGAGATGACCACCGTGATGGTCCAGAACACCAGCGACAGCACGCCCAGGATGTTGTCCGGCGTGGCCGCCACGTGGCCGCCGTGGAAGATTTCCTTCAGCGCGTACAGCGGGCTGGTGCCGATGTCGCCATAGACGATGCCGAGTGCGGCGAGCGTCAGCGCAGCCAGCGCAGCGGGGCTCTTCTTGTTTGTAATTGCCGTACTCACTGCAAAAGGCGCGAACCGCGGCGCCTGGAAACCGAAAGGCCGCTATTGTGCGCCGATCCCTGGGCGCTCAGTCGTAGATCTCGGCGTCGGGATCGGTGGCTTCGAGCTCGTAACTCGCCGCCAGCATCGCCAGGCGCGCAATCACGCCGTACATGTAGAAGCGGTTCGGTGCGCTGGCGCCGGGTTTGACGCCGGCCCGCGGCAGTTTTGTGCTTTCGGCAAAAGCCAGGGGCACGAAGGCGGAACCGGGAGCGTTGAGGTTTTCGTCGATGCCGCGCTCGGCGTGCACGCGATAGAAGCCGCCGACGACATAGCGGTCGAGCATATAGACCACGGGCTCGGCCACGGCGTCGTTGACACGCTCATAGGTCGGCACGCCCTCCTGGATGATGACTTCGGTGACTTCCTGGCCGTCCTTGATGACGCTCATCTTGTTCTTGGTGCGCCGGTTCAGCGCATCCAGATCCTTGGCGTCGCGCACGGTCATGATGCCCATGCCGTAGGTGCCGTTGTCGGCCTTGACGACCACGAAGGGCTTTTCGTTGATGCCGTATTCCTTGTATTTGCGGCGGATCTTGGCGATCAGCGCGTCGGCATGGCCCTGCACGCATTCGATGCCCGAGCCCTGGGCAAAATTCACCGCGCCGCACTGGGCGAACATCGGGTTGATCAGCCAGGGGTCCATGCCCAGCAGCTTGGCGAATTTTTTCGCCACTTCCTCGTAGCTCTGGAAGTGGTGGGTCTTGCGCCGCACCGCCCAGCCGGCGTGCAGCGGCGGCAGCAGGTACTGCTCATGCAGGTCTTCCAGCACCTTCGGGATGCCGGCGGAGAGGTCGTTGTTGAGCAGCACGGTGCAGGGGTCGAAATCCTTGGTGCCCAGGCGCCCGCGCGTGCGCAGCAGCGGCTCGATGGTGATGCTGCTGCCGTCGGCGAGCGCGAGCGGCGTCGGTGCTTTGACTTCGGGGTCGAGCGTGCCCAGGCGCACGTTCAGGCCGGCCTGATGAAAGATCTGCATCAGGCGCTGCACGTTGGCCAGGTAGAAGGTATTGCGGGTGTGGCCCTCGGGCACCAGCAAGAGGTTCTTCGCCTCGGGGCAGATTTTCTCGATCGCCGCCATCGCCGCCTGCACCGCCAGCGGCAGCATCGCAGGCGTCAGGTTGTTCCAGCCGCCGGGGAACAGGTTGGTGTCCACCGGCGCCAGCTTGAAGCCGGCGTTGCGCAGGTCAACCGAGCTGTAGAACGGCGGCGTGTGCTCCATCCATTCGAGGCGAAACCAGCGCTCGATCACCGGTGTCGATTCGAGAATGCGCTGCTCGAGCTCGTTGATCGGGCCGGTCAGCGCAGTGATGAGGTGGGGAACCATGGGGCCAAGCCTTGAAGACAGCCCAGCGATTCTAGGCAGTTGGCGCCGATCGAGCGCTGCACAAGGCCTGGCCCGGCCAAGGAAAGGGCCGCCGTAACTTTCGTTTCGGCGGCCCGCTGCCCTTCCAAACCCGAAGGCTTATTTACTTGCTGTACGCCGTCTCGCCGTGCGCGGTGATGTCCAGGCCTTCGCGCTCTTCCTCTTCGGGCACGCGCAGACCGATCGCCAGATCAACGATCTTGTAGGCCAGGAAGGCCACCACGCCGGACCAGACCAGGGTGACCAGCACACCCTGGAACTGGATCCAGACCTGGGCCCCGATACCGCCCCATTCGCCGCACTTGTTGGCAACGTAGTCGCAGATACCGGTGCCGCCCAGGCTCGGGCTGGCGAACACGCCGGTCAGCAGCGCACCGAGGATGCCGCCGACGCCGTGTACGCCGAAAACGTCGAGCGAGTCGTCGGCGCCGAGCAGGCGCTTCAGGCCGTTGACGCCCCACAGGCAGACGATGCCGGCCAAGAGGCCGATGACCAGCGCGCCGCCGACACCGACGAAGCCACAGGCCGGGGTGATCGCCACCAGGCCCGAAACCGCGCCCGACGCCGCACCGAGCATCGAAGCCTTGCCCTTCATCAGCGCTTCGCCAGCAGCCCAGGCCAGCGTGGCCGCGGCCGTGGCGACGATGGTGTTGATGAAGGCCAGCGCAGCGGTGCCGTTGGCTTCAAGGTTGGATCCGGCGTTGAAACCGAACCAGCCGACCCACAGCATCGCGGCACCGACCATGGTCAGCGTCAGGCTGTGCGGCGTCATCGACTCCTTGCCGTAGCCGACTCGCTTGCCGATCATGTAGGCGCCGACCAGGCCGGCCGTGGCGGCATTGATATGCACCACGGTGCCGCCGGCGAAGTCGAGCGCCCCCTTGGCCCACAGGAAGCCGGCGTTGGCGGTGACAGCTTCGAGCGTCGCGGCGCTGGTGATCGCATCGGGGCCGTCCCAGTACCAGACCATGTGCGCCATCGGCAGGTAGCTGAACGTGAACCACAACACCGAGAACAACAGCACCGCCGAGAATTTGATGCGCTCGGCGAAGGCGCCGACGATCAGCGCCGTGGTGATGGCCGCAAACGTACCCTGGAAGGCGATGAAAGTGAATTCGGGCAGAACCACGCCTTTGCTGAAGGTGGCTGCGATCGAATCCGGGGTGACGCCCTTCAGGAACAATTTGTCGAGCGTGCCGATGAACGGGTTGCTCGCGGAGAAGGCCAGCGAATAGCCATAGACCACCCACAGCACCGAGATCAGCGCGAAGATCATGAAGACCTGCATCAGCACCGACAGCATGTTCTTGCTGCGCACCAGGCCGCCGTAGAACAGCGCCAGGCCGGGGATGGTCATCAGGATCACCAGCGCGGTGGCCGTCATCATGAAGGCCGTGTCGCCCTTGTTGGGGACCGCTGCCGGCGCCGCGGCGGCCGAAGCGGCTTCGGCCGGTGCCGCAGCCGCAGCCGCTGCCGGCGCCGCGGTCATGGCGGCCGCAGAAGCCGGCGCTTCAGGCGCCGCAGCCGCCTGGGCGAAGCACGCGCCCGAGAAGCCGGCGACGGCCAGCCCCAGCGCGATGGAAGTAATGAGTTTTTTCAGCATGATGGTGGTCTCTTTTTAATGTGCTTCAGAGGGCATCCTTGCCGGTCTCGCCGGTGCGGATGCGCACCACCTGCTCGAGCGCGCTGACGAAAATCTTGCCGTCGCCGATCTTGCCGGTGCGCGCCGAGGCCTCGATGGCCTCGATCACCCGATCGACCAGGGCGTCATCGACGGCCGCGTCGATGCGCACCTTGGGCAGAAAATCGACCACGTACTCGGCCCCGCGGTAGAGCTCGGTGTGGCCCTTCTGGCGGCCAAAGCCCTTGACTTCGGTCACCGTGATGCCCTGCACGCCGATGCCCGACAGGGCCTCGCGCACTTCGTCGAGCTTGAAGGGTTTGACGATCGCCGTCACCATTTTCATGAGCAACTCCTTAAAAGTTGTACTTCACGCCGACCACCAGGCTGGTCTTGCCGAGTTCCTTGCCGTTGACCGGCGAGGCATAGAAAGCCTTGTCGGCGTCGGTGCCGACAATCGCGCCGCTGACCACGATGCCGCTGAAGTCTTTGGACAGCGTCAGCGCGTAATCGGTATAGCTGCCGGGGTCCGAGAACGGACCCTTGATCTTCTGGTAGCCGATGTGCGGCGTCAACGTCAACCCGGCGCCGAGATCGAAACCCGCCGACAGGTCGAGGTAGTAGCTGTTCTTGCTGTCGGGGTTGGCGAAGGTATTGGTCAGGGCATGCGAATATTTCAGCGTCGCGGGCCCATAGGTCAGCGCGCCGTAGAGCTCGGTCGTATTGGCGCTCGGGTTGAGCCGGTTGCTGGGGTACTGGTAGGTCAGCACGCCGACGTCGAAGCCGAGTTCCTTGGTGATCGCGCCCTTGTAGCCGCCGTAGAGGTCGATCTCGCTTTCGGCGTTGCCGCCGAAGTCCTTGATCCACTTGATATTCGAGGCCCAGGCGCCGAGGTAGAAGGGGCCGTTGCTGTAATCGACACCGGCCTGCACGGCGGGCTTCAGGCGTGTTTGCGAGATACCGCGGTAGCGGTAGTCGGTGAAGGCGCCGACATTGAAGGCCACGTCGGCATACGACACGGCAGGAACGGCAGTCGCCAGGGCGGCAGCACAGGCCAGCAGGGCTTTTTTGTTCATCGCAGGTCCAACTCCTGAAGGTTGAGGAAAAACGCTTGCCAGCACTGTTTGCAGCTTCCGTGCCCGCCGCGCAGCGCAGGATCGCGCCCCGCGGCGGGGCAAAAGGCCCGTGCGCCGCGCATTACGTTGCACCAAGAAGGTGAATGTCCGTTCCGCGCACTGATGCAGTGCTTCCCCCCAAGGAGGGAAGGACTTGCGCAACCCGACACCGCAGAATGCAGCCCACCCCGAAGCAACTTCAAGGCGCGACATGACACTTGCCGTGGTTCGAACCCGCGCCATCGACGGCCTCGACGCGCCGGCCGTGTTGGTCGAGGTGCACTTGGCCAACGGCCTGCCGAGCTTCACGCTGGTCGGGCTGGCCGATACCGAAGTCAAGGAAGCGCGCGAGCGCGTGCGCGCGGCGCTGGCCCACAGCGGCCTGGGGTTTCCGAATAACAAGCGCATCACCGTCAACCTGGCACCGGCCGATCTGCCCAAGGAATCGGGTCGCTTCGATCTGCCGATCGCACTCGGTATCCTGGCCGCGGCCGGGCAGATCGACGCCGCCGCGCTCGAGCGCTACGAATTTGCCGGCGAGCTGAGCCTGGCCGGGGAACTGCGCCCGGTGCGCGGCGCGCTGGCGCTGGCCTTGGCTGTGCGCCACGAAGGTGTCACGCGCACCCTCGTGCTGCCCGAGGCCAGCGCCAGCGAGGCCGCGTTGGCCGAGGGCGTCGATGTGTGCGCCGCACGCCATCTGCTCGACGTGGTGGCCGCACTGCAGCCGGGCGATGCCGCGCAGCCGCTACCCGTGGCCCGCGCGCCGGTGCCCAGCGCCGCGCCCTTCGCGCTCGATCTGCGCGATGTGCGCGGCCAGGCGGGGGCCAAACGCGCGCTCGAAATCGCTGCCGCTGGCCACCACAGCCTGTTGATGGTCGGCCCGCCCGGGACCGGCAAATCGATGCTCGCGCAGCGCCTGTCGGGTCTGTTGCCGCCGATGGCCGACAACGAAGCCCTGGCCAGCGCGGCCATCGCCAGCCTGGCCAGCGCCTTCGATCCGGAGTACTGGAAGGTGCGCCCGTTTCGCGCGCCGCACCACACGGCGACGGCGGCGGCCCTGGTCGGCGGCGGCTCGCCGCCGCGGCCTGGAGAAATCTCGCTGGCCTATGCCGGCGTGCTCTTTCTCGATGAAATGCCCGAGCTGCCGCGCGCCGCGCTGGAGGCCCTGCGCGAGCCGCTCGAAACCGGCCGCATCACGATTTCGCGCGCGGCGCGAACGGCTTCATTTCCGGCGCGTTTTCAACTCATCGCGGCGATGAACCCCTGCCCCTGCGGCTACCTCGGCGCCTTTGCCGCCACCAGCCGGCATTGCCGCTGCACGCCCGATGCGGTGGCGCGCTACCAGGGCAAATTGTCGGGGCCGCTGCTGGACCGCATCGATATCCAGGTCGAGGTGCCGGCGGTCAAACCCGGCGAATTGATGGGCGCGCCCGACGGCGAAGCCAGTGCCGTGATCGCCGCGCGCGTGCACGCCGCGCGCCAGCGCCAGCAGGAGCGCCAGGGCGTGACGAATGCCGAACTGCCGGTCGCCGAGCTCGAGCGCCACTGCGCGCTCGACGACACCAGCCGCGAGCTCTTGCAGCGCGCCGCCGAGCGCCTGGGCTGGTCGGGCCGCGGCCTGCACCGGGTGCAAAAACTCGCCCGCACGATCGCCGACCTGGCCGGCAGCGAGGGCATCCGCTCGATCCACATCGCCGAAGCGATGCAGTGGCGCAGGGCCCTGCCGACGACGGCGTAGGAACGCGCCCCGGTGCCCGCGCGGCATGGCGCCGCGCCTCGGTCACGCGGCGACCGGTACCGGGACGACGCCGGTGGTGCGGCCCAGGGCGGCCACCGGTGCCGGCCAGACTGCATGCAGCCACGCCGCCATGCCGGCTCATCAGCCGAGCTGCGGCGCCAGCGCCCGCCGCGCTGCCGGCTCGTCGAGCGCATTGCGCGCGGCCCAGTCGGCGAGTTGGTCGTTGCCGATAACGCCGACGTTGAAATACACCGCCGCCGGATGCGCCAGATAAAAGCCGCTGACGCTCGAGGCCGGCGTCATGGCCAGGCTTTCCGTCAGGCCCATGCCGATGCGCTGGGCATCGAGCACACGGAACAGGTCGCGCTTGGGCCGGTGATCGGGGCAGGCCGGGTAGCCGGGCGCGGGGCGGATGCCGCGGTATTTCTCGGCGATCAACTCGTCGTTGCCGAGCGATTCATCGGCCGCGTAGGCCCACAACTCCTTGCGCACTCTTTGGTGCAGGCGCTCGGCGAAGGCCTCGGCCAGGCGGTCGGCCAGGGCCTTGAGCAGGATCGCCGAATAGTCGTCGTGGTCGGCGAGGAACTGGGCTTCCTTCTTCTCGACGCCCTGGATGCTGACCGCGAACAGGCCGGCATAATCGGGCTTCACGCCGCGCGGCGCGATGAAGTCGGCCAGGCAGCGGTTGGGGCGTTTCACGCCATCGATCAACGGCCTGGCGGTCTGCAAGCGCAAGCCGTGCCAGACCATCAGCGGCGGTTCGGCACGCGCTTCATCGGCGTAGAAAGCGATATCGTCGTCAGCGACCGTATTCGCCGGGTACAGGCCGATCACACCCTGCGCCTGCAACCAGCGGCCGTCGATCAGGCGCTGCAACATGCGCCTGGCATCGCTGAAGACGCGCGTGGCCTCGGCGCCGACCACCTCATCGCGCAGGATCTCGGGAAAGCGCCCGGCCAGATCCCAGGTCTGGAAGAAGGGCGTCCAGTCGATGTGGGCGGCGATCTCGGCCAGGTCATAGTTGCGGAATTCGCGGCGGCCGATAATCGTCGGCACCGGCGGTGAATACGCGGCCCAATCGAGGGCCTGTTTGTTGGCCCGCGCCTCTTGCAGCGTCACCAGCGGCGTGGCCTTCTTGTTGGCGTGCTGCTCGCGCACGCGCGCATAGTCGGCGCTCAGCTCGGCGATGTAGTTGGCCGCGCGTTCGTCGCTGAGCAATTCGCTGCACACGCCCACGCTGCGCGACGCATCGGGCACATAGGCCACGGGCCCCTCGTAATGCGGGGCGATTTTCACGGCGGTGTGCACCCGGCTGGTGGTCGCGCCGCCGATCAAGAGCGGAATCTTCCTGATGCGGAACCACTCGTCGCGCTGCATCTCGGCGGCCACATGCTGCATCTCTTCCAGGCTCGGCGTGATCAGGCCCGACAGGCCGATGAGGTCGGCGCCTTCGACCCGCGCCTTGGCCAGGATGTCCTGGCAGGGCACCATCACGCCCATATTGATGACCTCGAAGTTGTTGCACTGGAGGACGACGGTGACGATATTCTTGCCGATATCGTGGACATCGCCTTTCACGGTGGCGATGACGATCTTGCCCTTGGCCTTGGCCTTGGCCTTGGAATCAAAGCCGCCGGCGATCAGCAGCTTTTTCTCTTCCTCGATATAGGGCAGCAGGTGGGCCACCGCCTGCTTCATCACCCGCGCGCTCTTGACCACCTGGGGCAGGAACATCTTGCCGGCGCCGAACAGGTCGCCCACGGTATTCATGCCGGCCATCAGCGGGCCTTCGATCACATGCAGCGGCCGCCCGCCGCTGGCCCGCACCGCGATCCAGGCTTCTTCGGTATCGACGCTGATGAATTCGGTGATGCCGTGCACCAGCGCATGCGCCAGTCGGGCGTTGACATCGGCGGCGCGCCAGGCCAGGCGCGCGCTGTCGTCCAGGGCACGGCCCTTGGCGCGGCCGGCGATCTCGACCAGGCGCTCGCCGGCATCCTTGCGCCGATTCAGCACAACATCCTCGACGCGCTCGCGCAACTCGGGCTCGAGCTCGTCATACACGCCGACCATGCCGGCATTGACGATGCCCATATCCATGCCGGCCCGGATCGCGTGGTACAGGAAGACGGTGTGGATGGCCTCGCGCACCGGGTCGTTGCC
>CADEDE010000059.1 GCA_902825995.1 uncultured Burkholderiales bacterium | reverse complement strand
GTGCGGAGCATAGCAGGATGAGTCATACTAAGTTAGCGCTTATGCCCCGAGGGGGACGGTCGTCGCAAGGCGGCGGCCTTGGGGCGCTCAGAGTGGCAGCGACTTCAGATAGTCGCGAAAGCCGGGGCCCAGCAGCGGATGCGCCAAAGCCAGTTCGACATTCGCTTGCAAGAAACCTTCCTTGCTGCCGCAGTCGTAGCGCCTGCCCGCGTAGCGGTAGGCGAAAACCTTTTCGCGACGCAACAGGCCGGCAATGCCGTCGGTGAGTTGGATTTCGCCGCCGACACCGCGCTGCTGGGTGCTGATTTCGTGGAACACACCAGGCGTCAGGATGTAGCGGCCGGCGACCCCCAAGCGTGACGGCGAGTCAGCCGGCTTGGGTTTCTCGACGATGCGATCGACGTAGAGGAGCCGGTCGTTGACGGGCGTGCCGGCGACGATGCCGTAGCGTTGAGTGTGCTCGGCCGGCACTTCCTGCACGGCCAGGATCGACACGCGCCATTCCCGATACTGCTCGACCATCTGCGCCAGCACCGGCGGTTCGCCGACCATCAGGTCGTCGGCCAGCAAGACCGCGAAGGGTTCGTTGCCGACCAGGCGCTGAGCGCACAGCACCGCGTGCCCGAGGCCCAGCGCCTGGGCCTGGCGCACGTAAATGCATTCCATGTCATCGGGCTTGACGCTGCGCACAATGTGCAGTAGTTCCGCCTTACCCGCTTGTTCAAGGGCTATTTCCAACTCGAACGTCATGTCAAAGTGGTCTTCGATGGGCCGCTTGTGGCGGCCCGTGACGAAGATCATCTCTCTAACGCCGGCGGCGTACGCCTCCTCAACCGCATATTGAATCAGCGGTTTGTCGACCACCGGCAACATCTCCTTCGGCTGGGCCTTCGTGGCCGGCAGGAATCGGGTACCGAGACCTGCAACGGGAAAGATCGCCTTCTTGATGTTCATTTACTTACAATCAACGCAGGGGAGACGGGCAGATTCTGGCACGCAGCAGCGCTGCGTCCGGCTTGAAAGCTGCCCGAAGGGTGCATGGACGTACTGATCGTTGAGCCACTCGAGCCGGAGGTCATGCAGTGGCTGGGCGAGCGCCATGCCGTGCGTTATGCCCCCGAGCTGGCCCGCGACCCGCGGGCCTTGCGGCAGTCCTTGTTCAATGTCCGCGCGCTGGTCATCCCGCCTTCCGTGGCGATCGATGCGCAGGTGCTGCACTACGCACCGGTGCTGCGCGCTGTGGGGCGGCTGAGTTCGGGCGCCGAGAATATCGACCTCGATGCCTGCGGGCGGGCCGGCGTCGAGGTGGTGCGCAGCGTCACGGCCAGTGCCGTGGCCGAGGCCGAGTTCATGGTCGGCGCACTGTTGGCGATGCTGCGCCGGGTGCCGGTGGTGAATGCCGAAGGCCTGTTGGTCGGCCGTGAACTCGGCGGTTCGACGATCGGCCTGATCGGCATGGTGCCGGCGGCGCGCTCGCTGGCTCAATTGCTGGCGGCTTTCGGCTCGCGCGTGGTCGGCTACGACCCCTCGGTGCATGCGTCGGACAACGTCTGGAGCCGCTGGCGCGTCGAGCCGCTGGCGCTGCGCGAACTGATGGAGCAGTGCGACGGCGTTTGCGTGCAATTGGCCTATTTCACACGCTACCAGGGACTGATCGGCGAGCGCTTCCTGCCGTTTTGCAAACCCAACCAGGTGCTGGTCAGCGTGGCGCATTCGAGCCTCTTCGATGAAGCCGCGCTGGCCGAGGTGCTGGCCACCGGCCGCATGGCCGCGGCCTGGTTCGACAGCCTGGAACCGGGCGCACTCGACCTCGGCCGGCCGCTGCACGATATCGACACCCTGCAGATCACGCCCCGCGTCGCCGGAACGACTCGCGAGTCGCGCATCCGCAGCGCCTGGGCGGTGGCGCGGCGCATCGACGAGTTGCTGACGGCCAACGCTCCTGCGCAGCGCGCCGAATTCAAAGCGACGGCGCCAGACGTGCCGCTTGATCTTCCAGCCGACGAAGCGTCTGGCTGAATTCGAGCAGGCGCTGGCGCTCCTGCTCGACCACCACGGCGGGCGCCCGCGCGACAAAGCCCGCGTTTTCCAGCTTCGCTTCGGCCTTGCTCACCTCGCCTTGCAGGCGCGCGATTTCCTTGGCCAGGCGGGCCCGCTCGGTGGCCACGTCGATCTGCACTTGGAGCGCCAGGCGCGCGCTGCCTTGCACCGCCACGGGCGCGTTCTGCGTGGCCTTGGCAAAAGCCGCTTCATCGGGCAAGTGCTTCACCTCCGACAGCTTGGCCAGGGCCTTCAAGAGCGGCGCCGCCACGTCGAAGAATGCGGCGTCACCCTGTACCAGGAGCGGCACGCGCTCGGCCGGTGACAGGCTCATCTCACTGCGCAGGTTGCGGCAGGCGCCGACGACGGCCTTGAGTTGTGCGACCCAGGCGTCGGCCTGGGCATCGATGCGCTCGGGCTGCGCCACGGGGTAGGGCGCGGTGACGATGCCATTGGCGGCGCCGGCCACCTTGCGTCCAGCGACCGGTGCAACGCGCTCCCACAGCTCGGCCGTGATGAAGGGGGTCAGCGGGTGCAGCAGCCGCAAAACGGTTTCGAGCACGCGGATCAGCGTGCGCCGCGCGGCGCGCTGCACAGCGGCGTCGCCAGTGACGATCTGCACTTTGGCAATCTCGAGGTACCAGTCGCAATACTCGTCCCAGACGAACGAATACACCGCGTTGGCGACATTGTCGAGCCGGTAGTCGGCAAAGCCCTGCGCCACGGCAGCTTCGACGCGCTGCAGCTCGCCGACGATCCAGCGGTCGGCCATCGAGAAATCGAGATAGCCTCCAGGCATGCACTCTTCAGCGCCGTGGGGCGCAAAGCCGCAGTCCTGTCCCTCACAATTCATCAGCACGAAGCGCGTCGCGTTCCAGAGCTTGTTGCAGAAATTGCGGTAGCCCTCGCAGCGCTGGGTATCGAAATTGATGCTGCGGCCCAGGCTGGCATAGCTGGCCATGGTGAAGCGCAGGGCGTCGGCGCCGTAGGCCGGCATGCCGTTCGGAAACTCCTTCTTCACCCTTGCGGCGACCTTCGGCGCGGTTTCGGGCTTGCGCAGGCCGGTGGTCGATTTTTTCACCAGCGCCTCGAGCGCGCAGCCCTGGATCAGATCCACCGGGTCGAGCACATTGCCTTCGCTCTTGCTCATCTTGTGGCCATGCGCGTCGTGCACCAAGCCGTGGATATACACATCGCGGAACGGCACCTTGCCTGTGAAGTGCAGCGTCATCATGATCATCCGGGCGACCCAGAAAAAAATGATGTCGTAGCCGGTGATGAGCACCGAGGAGGGCAGGAACAAATCCTGCTCGACCGTCTTGCCCGGCCAGCCGACAGTGGAGAAGGGAAACTGCGAGGCCGAGTACCAGGTATCGAGCACGTCTTCGTCGCGCGTGAGTTCACCCGAGTAGCCGGCGGCCACGGCCTTGGAACGCGCTTCTTCCTCGCTGCGCGCGACAAAGAGCTCGCCGCCGCTGCCATACCAGGCCGGGATCTGATGCCCCCACCAGAGCTGGCGCGAGATGCACCAGTCCTGGATATTTTTCATCCACTGGTTCCAGGTATTGACCCATTGCGGCGGCACGAAGCGCACGTCGCCTTGTTCAACCGCCTTGATCGCGCGGCCGGCGATCGATTCGCCATCGGCCCCCGGCTTGGTCATGGCCATGAACCACTGGTCAGTCAACATCGGCTCGACGATCTGGCCGGTGCGCGCGCAGCGTGGCACGGTGAGCCTGTGCTTCTTGGTCTCGACCAGCAGGCCCAGGGCCTCGAGGTCGGCGACGACACGCTTGCGCGCGACGAAGCGGTCCAGGCCGCGGTAGGCCACGGGCGCGAAGTCGTTCAGCGTGGCATCGAGGGCCAGCACGCCGATCATCGGCAGACCATGCCGCTGGCCGACGGCATAGTCGTTGGCATCGTGCGCTGGTGTGACCTTGACCACGCCGGTGCCGAATTCGCGATCGACATAGGCATCGGCGATGACCGGGATCGCGCGATCGCACAGCGGCAGCCTGACCTGTTTGCCGACGAACGCCGTATAGCGCTCATCTTCCGGATGCACCATCACCGCGGTATCGCCGAGCATCGTCTCGGGCCGCGTGGTCGCCACCACCAGGGATCCGGAGCCATCCGCCAGCGGATAGCGGATATGCCAGAGAAAACCGTCTTCCTCTTCGCTCTCGACCTCCAGATCCGAGACCGCCGAGCGCAGCACCGGATCCCAACTCACCAGGCGCTGGCCACGGTAGATCAGGCCTTCGTCGAACAGGCGCACGAAGGTCTCGTTGACCACCGCCGACTGCGTGGCGTCCATCGTGAAGTACTCGCGGCTCCAATCCACCGTATCGCCGATGCGCCGCATCTGCGAGGTGATCGTATTGCCGCTCTCCTGCTTCCACTCCCACACGCGGGCAACGAAATTCTTGCGCCCGAGTTCGTGCCGGCTCTGGCCTTCGTCCTGCAACTGGCGTTCGACGACGATCTGCGTGGCGATACCGGCATGGTCCGTGCCCGGCAGCCACAGCGTATTGAAGCCACACATTCGGTGGTAGCGCACCAGCGCATCCATGATCGTATGGTTGAAGCCGTGCCCCATGTGCAGCGTGCCGGTGACATTGGGCGGCGGCAGCTGGATGCTGAAGGACGGCTTGGCCGCGTCCAGCGTCGGCGCGAACAGGCCCGGCGCGGTCCACAGTGCGGCCCACTTCGCTTCGATGGCGGCAGGCTCGAAAGACTTGGCAAGTTCGGTCATGGCGGCAGGCAATGGCGGTACACGCCGACACATTCGATGTCAACGCGAGCAGGGTCTCAGGGGTTTGCATGATTCTAGGTCGTGCAAACTTGGTGCCTGCCCCTCCCGGAGACCCTCTATGGCTGTGATTTCCCGTCGATCCTGGCGCACCTGGGCCTGTTCATTGCCCGTCCTGCTGGTCGCGTGTGGGGGCGGCGGCGACCCGCCGCCCGCGTCGCCGCCGTTGAGTTGCAGCGTGATTGGCGGCGGCGGAAGCTCGCCACCATCGCCACCGCTCAATGGCAGCGTGGCCGGGTTGCAGGACTGGCTGCAGACCTATATGAATGATTGGTATTTCTGGACTGTGCTGAGCCCCAAGCCATCGCCGGCCGGCTTCGCAACGGTCGATGCCTACTTCGGCGCACTGATCTATCGCGGTGGTGACCCGATTCCGGGTGCCATCGCCGGCACGCTGTGGCCATCCGACCGCTACAGCGGCTCGCAGTCCACCGAGAGTTTCAACCGCTTCTTCGGCGATGGCCAGACGCTGGGCTACGGGGTCGCGGTGGCCGGCCTCGAGGTTACCGAGCCGACACCGCTGCCGAACCAGCCGCTGTTCGTGCGCTATATCGAGCCGGCCTCTCCTGCCGCACTGGCCGCGAACGGTCCGGTGCGCGGCGACCGGGTGATGTCGATCAATGGCCGATTGGCCTCGGAGATCATCGCTGACCCCGACCCAAGCCGATTTAGCGCTCTGACACCCAACGCCGCTGGCGACACACTGAGGCTGGAGTTACGCAACCCGCTCGGTGCCGTCCGTACGGTGGTGCTGACCGCGGCGGTATTTGGCCTCACCCCGGTGCAGAACACGCAGACTTTTCGCACTCAGGGCGGCCGTCCGATCGGCTACGTGACGGTCAAGGACATGATCAGCCAAGCCAGGTCGCCGCTTGACGCCGCGTTCACGAGTTTCCGCGACCAAGGCGTGCAAGACGTAGTGCTCGACATGCGCTACAACGGCGGTGGCTTGGTCTCCATGGGCTGCACCGTGGCCTCCTATGCCGCAGGGTCGCGCGTCAACGGCGCGACCTTTGCCGGTTTGCGCTACAACAATCGAAAGCAAGCCAATAACCAGGACTTCTTGTTCGCGACCAACGCCGCGCAGTGGGATGGCCTGTCCCGCGTCTATGTGCTTACCGGGCCGCGTACTTGCTCGGCAAGCGAGCAGGTCATCAACGGCCTGCGCGGCGTGGGCGTCAATGTCGTGGCCATTGGCGACACGACCTGCGGCAAGCCGGTCGGCTTCCTGCCGCAGGGTAACTCGTTCGGCACAACCTACAGCGTGGTCAATTTCGAGAGCGTCAACCAACACAACGAAGGCCGCTATTTCGACGGCTTTGCAGCCACCTGCGCTGTGGCCGAAGATTTCACGCGCCCGATCGGCTCGACCACGGATACGCTGCTGGTGGCGGCCGCGTACCACGCCGACAACGGCGCCTGCCCGGCCGGCACGGCACTGCGCGAGCGGCCGCAGTCGCGCCAGGCCACACCGCGCGCACGCTACAGCGGCGCCGACGGCGGCGAACGCACGGGGATGTCGGCGCGCTGAAAGTTTTGGCCGCCCCCGGCGACACTGTCATGCCCGGCTGGGGCTGACAGGGGTTCGCGATGCAGGAAGTCGATCTGTTCGTCATCGGTGGTGGCTCAGGCGGTGTGCGCGCCGCGCGGGTCGCGGCGCAGCACGGTGCGCGCGTGGCGCTGGCCGAGGCCTACCGCGTCGGCGGCACCTGCGTGATCCGCGGCTGCGTGCCGAAAAAGCTGATGGTGCTGGGCTCGCGCTTCGCGCAGGCCTGCGACGATGCCGCCGGCTTCGGCTGGGCGCTGCCGCAGCCGCCGGCCTTCTCCTGGCCCGAACTGATGCGCCGCGTGCATGCCGAAGTCACGCGCCTGGAAGGGGTTTACACCGCCAACCTGCGACGCGCCGGTGCCAGCCTGCACGCCGAGCGCGCGCTGCTGCTCGATGCGCACACCGTGCAGCTGGCCGCCAGCGGCGAGCGTTTTCGCGCGCGCCACATCCTGATTGCCACCGGCGCTGCGCCGCTGATGGCGCCCGACATTCCCGGCGGCGAGCTCGCTGCCAGCTCCAACGAACTGTTCGATTGGCCGCAGCAACCGCGGCGCGTGGTGGTGCAGGGCGCCGGCTATATCGCGCTCGAATTTGCCTGTCTGCTCAATCGGCTCGGCTCCGAGGTCACGGTGGTGCTGCGTGGCGAGCAGGTGCTGCGCGGTTTCGATGACGAGGTGCGCGCGCACTTGCAGGCACAACTCGCGGGCCAGGGCATTCGTTTCATCAGTGGTGCGGCGCTGGCCGCGATCGAGCGTCGCGGCGATGGCCTGAGCGCGCGGCTCGACAACGGTGCGGCGATCGCCGCAGACGCCGTCCTGCGCGCGCTCGGACGCAAGCCCAACACCGCGGGCCTGGGCCTCGAAGCCTCGGGCGTCGCCCTCGATGCCAACGGCGCCGTGATGGTTGACATCAACGGCCAGAGTTCGCAGCCGCACATCCATGCCGTCGGCGACGTGACCGATCGCGTGCAGCTCACGCCGGCCGCGATCCGCGAAGGCCAGGCCTACGCCGACGCCGTCTTCGGCGCTCGGCATACGACGCGCCTGTCGCACCTGGGCGCGCTGGCCATCGTGCCCTCGGCGGTTTTCACCACCCCCGAAGTCGGCAGCGTCGGCCTGAGCGAAGCCCAGGCCCTGGCCGCGCACGCCGATATCGACATCTACAGCACGAACTTCCGGGCCATGAAGGCGGCCTTTGCCGGCAGCGAGGAACGCACGCTGATGAAGCTCGTGGTGCATCGCGGCAGCGGCCGCGTGCTCGGCGGCCACCTCGTCGGCGCCGAAGCAGGCGAGTTGATCCAGCTGGTCGGCGTGGCGCTGACGCTGGGCGCCACCAAGGCCGATCTGGATGCCACGCTGGCGGTGCATCCGACCGCGGCCGAAGAGCTGGTGACGATGCGCGTGCCGACCCGCCGGCACGGTCTCACATGAACAGGTGCTCGCCCGCGTTTTCGCCGCCGAGCACCACGTAGTTGACCTTCTTCAAATCGGTGAGTTGGGTGCCGCCTGCGTAGCTGATCGAGCTCTGCAAATCCTCGCGCATCTCGCGCAGGGTGTCTTCCAGCCGGCCTTTGATCGGCTCGAGGATGCGCTTGCCCTCGACATGCTTGTACTCGCCCTTGTTGAAGTCCGAAGCGCTGCCGTAGTACTCCTTGTACTGCTTGCCATCGACCTCGACCGTTTGCCCCGGGCTCTCTTCATGGCCGGCGAACAGCGAGCCGATCATGACCATGGCCGCGCCGAAGCGCACGCTCTTGGCGATGTCGCCGTGGTGGCGGATGCCGCCGTCGGCGACGATCGGCTTGGTGGCCACGCGCGCGCACCACTTCAGCGCCGACAACTGCCAGCCGCCGGTGCCGAAGCCGGTTTTCAGCTTGGTGATGCACACTTTGCCCGGGCCGACGCCGACCTTGGTCGCATCGGCGCCCCAGTTTTCCAGGTCGATCACCGCCTCGGGCGTGGCCACATTGCCGGCGATGACGAAGGCCTTGGGCAAGCGGGTCTTGATGTGCTCGATCATCGAACGCACACTGTCGGCGTGGCCGTGCGCGATGTCGATGGTGATGTAGTCGGCGCCCACGCCCTCGGCGGCCAGACGGTCGATGACCCGCCTGTCGCTGTCCTTGACGCCCGCGCTGATCGACACGAACAGACCGAGCTTGCGCATCCGCTGCGCGAAGGCCGCGCTGTCGAGGTCGAAGCGGTGCATCACATAGAAGTGATCGCCGCGCGCGAGTTGCTCGGCAATGGCTTCATCGAGCACGGTTTTCATGTTCGCCGGCACCACCGGCAACTTGAAGCGCCGACCGCCGAATTCGACCGAGGTATCGCACTCGGCGCGGCTTTGCACGCGGCATTTGCGCGGCAACAAGAGGATGTTGTCGTAGTCGAAGATTTCCATCACGCCTCCCGACGGGCCGCCCGGAGGGTGGCCTGCGCCCCCTTGGGGGGCCGTGAACGAATGTGGGCTTGGGGGTTCAACCTAGATCGCTCCAGCAAGTTGGGTTGCGAGCGCTTGACCGGGCGCCTGAATTTGGGCCCGGCAGAGAATTCTACGCGGCTCCTAGAATTGTCGAGATGCATCCCGGCCAGTTCCACGACGACAGCGCCCCGCGCGCACCCGATGCGCTGCTGCGCCATCTCAACCCCGAGCAGCTCGCGGCCGTCACGCTGCCGGCCGCGCCGGCGCTGATCCTGGCCGGCGCGGGCTCGGGCAAGACCCGCGTGCTGACCACGCGCATCGCCTGGCTGCTGTCCACCGGCCAGGTCTCGCCGGGTGGGCTGCTGGCGGTGACCTTCACCAACAAGGCCGCCAAGGAAATGTTGACGCGGCTGACGACGATGCTGCCGGTGAATGTGCGCGGCATGTGGATCGGCACCTTCCACGGCCTGTGCAACCGCTTCCTGCGCGCACACTGGAAGCTCGCCGGCCTGCCGCAAGCGTTCCAGATTCTCGACAGCGCCGATTCGCTGTCGGCGGTGAAGCGGGTCATCAAGGGCATGAACCTGGATGAAGAGCGTTTCGTGCCCAAGCAGGTGGCCTGGTTTATCGCCGGCAGCAAGGATGGCGGCCTGCGCCCGCGCGATGTGGAACAGCGCGACGAGCAGACGCGCCAGCTGACCGGGATCTACCAGGCCTACGAAGAACAGTGCCAGCGCGAAGGGGTGGTCGATTTCGCCGAGCTGATGCTGCGCACGGTGGAGCTGCTGCGCGACAACGATCCGCTGCGCGCGCATTACCAGCAGCGCTTCCGCCATGTGCTGGTCGATGAATTCCAGGATACCAACCGCCTGCAATATCGCTGGCTGCATATGTTCGCGCCGCCCGGCGGCAGCGGCCAGAGCGTCTTCGCCGTCGGCGACGACGACCAGAGCATCTACGCCTTCCGCGGCGCGCGCGTCGGCAATATGGCCGACTTCGAGCGCGAGTACCGTGTTCGGCGCGTCATCAAGCTCGAAGAAAACTATCGCAGCTTCGGCCATATCCTGGACGCCGCCAACGGCCTGATCGCCCACAACGTGCAGCGCCTGGGCAAAAACCTGCGCACCGAGGCCGGGCCGGGCGAGCCGGTGCGCGTGGTCGAGGTGACGAGCGACTATGCCGAAGCGCAATGGGTACTCGACGAGTTGCGCCAACTGCATCGCGGCGGCATGCCGCGCTCCCAGATTGCGCTGCTGTATCGCAGCAATGCACAAAGCCGGGTGCTGGAAAGCGCGCTGTTCAACGCCGGCATTCCCTACCGCGTCTATGGCGGTTTGCGCTTCTTCGAGCGCGCCGAGGTCAAACATGCCCTGGCCTACCTGCGCCTGATCGAGAACCCGAGCGACGATACGAGCTACCTGCGTGTGGTGAATTTCCCGGCCCGCGGCATCGGTGCGCGCACCCTGGAGTTGCTGCAGGACGCGGCCCGAGCGAGCGGTCGAAGCCTGTACCAAAGCGTTGGCGCTGTGGCGGGCAAGGCCGGCGGCAACCTCGGCGGCTTCAATGCGCTGATCGATGCACTGCGGGACAGCACGCGCGGCAAGACACTGCGCGAAATCATCGAAGCGATGTTGCAGCGCTCGGGCCTGGTCGATTTCTACCGCAGCGAAAAAGAAGGCCAGGACCGCATCGAAAACCTCGATGAACTGGTCAACGCCGCCGAAGCTTTCGTCACCCAGGAAGGCTTCGGCAAGGATGCCGTGGCCTTGCCGGTCGATGAACAGGGCCCGGGCGCGATCGCGGGCGGCGTGCCCTTGCTGGCCGAGGCGCTGGCGCCGGATGCCGAGACCGGTGAAATCATGAGCCCGCTGGCCGCCTTCCTGACCCACGCCGCGCTCGAAGCGGGTGACAACCAGGCCCAAGCCGGCCAGGACGCGATTCAGCTGATGACCGTGCATGCCGCCAAGGGCCTGGAGTTCGACGCGGTTTTCATCACCGGCCTCGAAGAAGGCCTGTTCCCGCACGAGAACTCGATGTCCGACCACGACGGCCTCGAAGAAGAGCGCCGCCTGATGTACGTGGCGATCACGCGGGCGCGCAAGCGCCTGTACCTGAGCTTTTCGCAAACGCGCATGTTGCACGGCCAGACGCGCTACCACGTCAAGAGCCGCTTCCTCGAGGAGTTGCCCGAGGCCACGCTGAAATGGCTGACGCCGAAGAACCAGGGCTTCGGCTCGGGCTATGTGCGCGAATACCAGAATGCCTGGACGCGCGGCAGCGGCCTGGGGTCGATGGTCGGCGCCGGGCGCATCGAAGCGGCACCGCCGGCCTTCACGCCGCGCACGCCATCAGCGCACGGGCTGCCGAACCAGAAGGGCGCAGGCTTTGGCCTGCGCATGGGCCAGAGCGTATTCCACACCAAGTTCGGCGAGGGCGTGATCCTGACGCTGGAGGGCCAAGGCGACGATGCGCGCGCGCAAGTCAACTTCGGCCGTCACGGCGCAAAGTGGCTGCAACTCTCGATCGCCAGGCTGACGCCGGTGAATTGACGGCGCATCGACGGTTGACCGATTCCGCCGCGAGGCATTCGGGCCCGCTGTCGATCGACAGCGCATGGGCAGGAAGAACCAACGCCGTTATATACCGGGTGGCGCCTCTGTATCCTGGCTGTCGCCGAAGCAACCTTCGTAAGTAAACAGCAGCGAAACGTAGAACGCGGTCGAGAATATCAGGCCGGCCGGCACAGCGGCCAGAGTCACCAGTTGCGGTGCGCCGATCAGCGCAAATACAGTGCCGGCGACGGCGCTGAACAGCACGATCGTCAGCGTCCACGCCAGGCCATAGACCAAGAATGCAGCGCGGTTGCGCCAGCAGGCCACGCTGCTCGAAAACAGCGCTTGGGCCAGGCCCTGGCCCTGCCACCAGACCAGGGCCGGTGCATGCCAGAACGGGATCGACAGCAGCGCCGTGCCGCCCAGGCGCAGCAACAGGCCCTGGCGCAGGCTGCCGTCGGCAAGCAGCTTGTCCAGCTCGAGCTGCTGGCTGGCATCGCGCGCCGAAGCCAGCAGCACTTGCAGGCGTTCGAAGGCGCCGCCGTCGAGCCTGTCGCTGGCCAGCATGAGCCCTGCGGTGGCCAGGGCATACAGGCCGCACAGGAGCAGCAATTGCCTGCGCCGAGCCAACGCGGATTCGTCGCCGCCGCGCAGGGCCTGGAACAGTTGCCCGGCATGCACCGGGCCGCCGCCCTGGGCCGAGCGGGCGGCGATCATGAAACCCAGGCCGAGCAAGGGCAACGCCATCAGCAGCAGTGCCGCGCCGATGTAGGGCAATACCAGAAACACCAGCGCGGCAAACAGGAACAGCGCGAACAGGGCGGAAAAGGCGAAAGGCTTCTTCAGGAACAACGCGAACGCGCGGCTGACCCAGGCGGCGCCGTCGCGTGCGCTGGCGTTGAGGATACGCAGGCTCATGGCAGCGTGAAATCCGGGTGCCAGGGTTGCGCAACGCGCGCACGCAGCACACGCTCGAAGTGCGCCGGATCGTGGGCCTTGAGCAGGCTGGCGTCGCGCGGCAGGTGCAGATCCCACAGCCGCGACAGCCAGAAGCGCAGCCCTGCGGCGCGCAGCAGGGCCGGCATCAGGCGGCGCTCGTTGGATGTCAGGGGCCGCACGCCGGCGTAGGCGGCGACGAAGGCCTGCGCGCGGTCGTCGGCCATCGCGCCGCTGGCCAGGTCGATACACCAGTCGTTCAGGCACACGGCGATGTCGAACAGGAAACTATCGACACCAGCGAAATAGAAGTCGAAAAAGCCCGACAGCATTTCGTGGCCGACGTGGCCGGGGTCGAACATCACGTTGTCGCGAAACAGGTCGGCGTGGATGGCGCCGCGGGGCAGGCCGGCGAATGCGGGCGACGTGGCGAGTTGCCGCTGGAAGGCGAGCTCGTCGTCGATCAGCGCGCGTTGGTCGTCGGCCAGGAACGGGCGCACCAGCGGCACCGTCTCGACCCACCAGGCCAGGCCGCGCAGGTTCGGCTGGGCGAGCGCGAAATCCAGGCCGGCCAGATGCATGCGCGCCAGCATGGCGCCGACCTGCGCGCAGTGATCGACATCGGGCGCCAGTTGGTGGCCGCCGCTCAACTTGTTGACCAGCGCAGCCGGCTTGCCCTTCAGCGTGTGCAGGATCGCACCGCTGCGGTCGGGCTGCGGCTCGGGCACCGGGATGCCGCGTTGCGCCAGGTGGCGCATCAGCTGCAGGTAGAAGGGCAATTGCTCGAAGCTCAGGCGCTCGAAGAGCGTCAGCACCCAGTGTCGCGTTGCACCAGCCCGCTCGGTATCGACGAAAAAGTTGCTGTTCTCGATACCGGCCTGGATGCCGCGAAAGCCGCTCAGCCTGCCGATGTCCAGTTGGGCCACGAACGCACCCGCCTCATCGACCGAGACTTCGGTAAAAACAGCCATCAGTGAACGATCCGACGCAAGCTCAAAACTTGAACACGTTCCACACGCGCTGACCGGCGGCTCCCTGGCTGCCGCCACGGCCATGCGACGGATCGCGGCCGCCCGGCATGGGCAGGAGCTCGTATGGGGTGGCGTGTTTGGGCTTGATCACCAGGCTGGTGTTGAGGCCGCGCACGCGCAATTCTTCGATGCGTACGCTGTCGTCTTCGATCACCGTGCGTTGCACCTTCGGCTCGGTGGGGCTGCGCTCCTGGGCCAGCAGTGGGGCCGGGGCCAGCGAAATCAGGGTCAGTGCCAGCAGCGATTTCATGCGCCCGATTCTACCGAGCGCCAGGCCACTGAAGCCGGGCGCGTCGCAGCGACAATGACCGCCATGAGCGAAACCGCCTGCCCTGCCAAATTGCCGGTGCTGCTGCTCGTCGATGGTTCGAGCTACCTGTACCGCGCCTACCACGCGATGCCCAACCTGACCGGTCCTGGCGGCTTCCCGACGGGCGCGATCCACGGATTCATCGCGATGCTGAAGAAGCTGCGCACCGACATCGGCGCCGAGCATGCGGCCTGCGTCTTCGACGCCAAGGGCAAGACCTTTCGTGACGACTGGTACTCAGCGTACAAGGCCAATCGCTCGCCGATGCCCGAAGCATTGGCGCAGCAGATCGCACCGATCCATGAGGTCGTGCGCCTGCTCGGCTGGCCGGTGTTGGAGCCGCCCGGCATCGAGGCCGACGACGCCATCGGCACCCTGGCCCGGCGCGCGGCGCAAAGCGGCCATCGCGTGATCATCTCCACCGGCGACAAGGATCTGGCGCAACTGGTTGATGAGCGCGTGACCCTGATCAACACCATGAGCAACGAGACGCTCGATGTGGCCGGCGTAGCGGCCAAGTTCGGCGTGCCGCCAGCCCTGATCGTTGACTACCTTTCTCTGGTCGGTGACACGGTGGACAACGTGCCGGGCGTCGACAAAGTCGGGCCGAAGACCGCTGTGAAGTGGCTCACCGAACACGGCTCGCTCGACGGCGTGGTGGCGGCGGCGGAGCGCATCGGCGGCGCGGTCGGCGAGAACCTGCGGCGTGCGCTCGACTGGCTGCCGATGGCGAAAAAGCTGGTGACGGTGATCACCGATTGCGACCTGGCGGCGCAGGTGCCGGGGTGGCCGTCGCTCGACGCCCTGGCGCTACACGAGGTCGATCGCGAGGCACTGCTCGATTTCTATAACCGCTTTGGTTTCCGCGCCTTCAAGCGGGAGTTGGAGCCCCCATCCGCTCATCCTGAGGTATCGAAGGATGAGCCGCGCGCAAGCCCTTCGATACCTCAGGGCGAACGAGGGCCGGCACTTACGCGCAGCTACGAAACCATCCTGACCCAGGACCGCCTCGATCACTGGCTCGCCAAGCTGCGCGCCGCAGCCCTCGTCGCCATCGACACCGAAACCACCTCGCTCGACGCGATGACGGCGCGTATCGTCGGCATCTCCTTCGCCGTCGTTCCCGGCGAGGCGGCCTACGTGCCGCTGGCGCACAACTACGGCGACGCACCCGGGCAATTGCCCCTCGATGCCGTGCTGGCGCAGATGAAGCCCTGGCTCGAGGATGAAGCCGCGGCCAAGGTCGGCCAGCACATCAAGTACGACACCCACGTGCTGGCCAACCACGGCATCGGCGTGCGCGGCTACCGGCACGACACGCTGTTGCAAAGCTACGTGCTGGAAGCGCACCTGCCGCACAGCCTGGAAAAACTGGCCGAACGGCATCTCGGCCGCAAGGGCCTCTCCTACGAGGATATGTGCGGCAAGGGCGTGAACCAGATTTCCTTCGCCCAGGTCGAGGTCAACAAAGCCGCGGAGTATTCCGGCGAAGACAGCGAGATGACCTTGCAGGTCCATCAAACCCTGTGGCCGCGCCTGCAAGCCGAACCGGCGCTGCGCTTCGTTTATGAATCGATCGAGATGCCGACCAGCGCTTTGCTGGCGCGCATCGAGCGCCACGGCGTGCTGATCGACTCGGCGCTGCTGGCCACGCAAAGCCGCGAACTCGGCGAGCGCATGGTCGCGCTGGAGCAGGAGGCCTATGCGCTCGCCGGCCAGCCCTTCAACCTCGGCAGCCCGAAGCAGATCGGCGAGATCCTCTTCACCAAGCTCGGCCTGCCGGTGAAGAAGAAGACCGCCAGCGGCGCGCCTTCGACCGATGAAGAGGTGCTGCAGGAACTCGCCGCGGATTACCCGCTGCCGGCCAAGATCCTCGAGCACCGCGGCTTCGCCAAGCTCAAGGGCACCTATACCGACAAGCTGCCGCTGATGGTGAATGCGCAAACCGGCCGCGTGCACACCAGTTATGCCCAGGCGGTGGCGGTGACGGGCAGGCTGTCGAGCAACGAGCCGAATTTGCAGAATATCCCGATCCGCACGCCCGAGGGCCGGCGCGTACGCGAGGCCTTTATCGCGCCGCCGGGGCATGTCATCGCGAGTGCCGATTATTCGCAGATCGAGCTGCGCATCATGGCCCACATCTCCGGCGACGAAGGCCTGACGCGCGCCTTCCTGCAAGGCCTGGATGTGCACCGCGCAACGGCCAGCGAAGTCTTCAACGTACCGGTGGCCGAGGTCAGCAGCGAGCAGCGACGCTATGCCAAGACGATCAATTTCGGTTTGATCTACGGCATGGGCGCCTTCGGGCTGTCGCAATCGCTGGGCATCGAGCAGAAGGCGGCCAAGGATTACATCGAGCGCTATTTCTCGCGCTTCGCCGGCGTCAAGCGCTATATGGACGAGACCAAGGCCCGCGCGGCCGAGCGCGGTTATGTCGAAACCTTCTTCGGCCGGCGCATCGTCCTGCCCGAAATCCAGGGCGGCAGCGGCCCGCGCCGCGCCGGCGCCGAGCGCGCGGCGATCAATGCGCCGATGCAGGGCACGGCGGCGGATCTGATCAAGCTGGCGATGATCGCGGTGCAAAAGGCCATCGACGAACAGGGCCGCGCCGCGCGCATCGTGATGCAGGTCCACGATGAACTGGTCTTCGAAGTCCCGGAGGCCGAGGTCGACTGGGCCCAGGCCGAAGTGCCGAAATTGATGGCCGGCGTGGCGCGCTTCAGCGTACCGCTGTTGGCCGAAGTCGGCGTCGGTGCAAACTGGGACCGGGCGCATTGACTCCAACCCGCTTCTTTCCATGCCAGGAGGCTGCATGAACCCATCGATTTCCACCCGTCGCGAAACCCTTGTCCAACTGATCGCGGGTGGTGCCGCGCTGGCCCTGCCCGCCTGGGCCATTGCGGCCGAGAGCGAAGCCAATACCTACGACAAGGACACCATCTCGCACGACGTGACCGAGTTTTTCGGCAGCACCACCGAAGGCCTGGCCAAGGTGATCGAGAAAGCCTTTGCCGAACACGGCCGCCCGAACGGGTATATCAAGGGCGAAGAAGGCAGCGCGGCGGTGACCATCGGCGTGCGCTACGGCAACGGCACGCTGACGCTGAAGAGCGGCGGCTCGAAGAAGGTCTATTGGTCGGGTCCGTCGATCGGCTTCGACCTCGGCGCCAATGCCTCCAAGGTCTTCATCCTGGTCTATCGCCTGAACAAGGCCGACGATATCTTCAAGCGCTACGCCGGTGTCGATGGCAGCCTGTACTACGTCGGCGGCGCGGGCATCAACTACCAGCGCCGCGGCAGCGTGGTGCTGGCCCCGATCCGCCTGGGCGTGGGCCTGCGCGCCGGCGCCAGCGTGGGCTATATGCACTACCGGCGCGAGAAATCCTGGTTGCCGCTGTAGCGGGCTGCGTCGTCACACGACGCGCGAGAGAAACTCGATTGCGTTTGGGGCGGCCTCGAAACTCGCGACGATGACATCGCCCTGGCTGTACATGACGCGCAATTCGTAGCGCAGGAATCGGCCGCGCGGCGTTGCGGTATCGAGTGTCTCGATCGCCTCGCGCGCTACGGCGACGCTCATGCAGTCAAGTTCTTCACCCCAGGCGGTGCGAACGGCGATTTGGGTGACGAAGCGGGTCAGAACGGCACGCAGCTTTCAACACCGCCCTATGTCGCGCCGGAAATCGGCGATGAGTTTCTCGGGAGTGGAAAAGGCGTACCGGCTCTCCCTGCCGCCGAAATGCCGGTGTCCGCGTTCCTTATGTAATCCATGACAACCGATAACGCTGTGCTGCGCTGATCGAGCGTAAGCGCGCAATAAACCCCGTCCTTGATTGAGCCGCCTTGGTCTGACAGCC
>CADEDE010000058.1 GCA_902825995.1 uncultured Burkholderiales bacterium | reverse complement strand
ATCCAGTAGTTCCGGCGTCGCTGGAGCTAACAGGATACCCCTTATATCCATCCAGTAGTTCCGGCGTCGCTGGAGCTAACAGGATACCCCTTATATTTATACAGCATTGGCTGCTTTGCGCCACCCCTCGCAACCCTGTGATGCGGCCCGGCGTGCGGTTTCCAGCGCACGCCGCGCAGGCGGATTACCGGGGCCGCATCCAGACCAGGCAGCGCTCGGCGGCCATCCCCGGCACGGCCAGTGGTTCCACGTGGAACACGTCGATGTCGCTCGGCAGGGCAGCGATTTCATCGTCGGGCCGACGGCCTTTCATGGCCATCCACACACCACCCGGCGCCAGCAGCGGCTGAGTCAGGCGCACGATATCTGGCAACGCAGCGAACGCGCGCGCGGTGATCACATCGAAGGGCGGTCCGGGCAGGGCCTCGACCCGGGCGTGCAGGGCACGCAAGTTGGGCAAGCGCAGTTCTCCGGCGGCTTGGCGAATGAAGGCGGCTTTCTTGCCGACCGTATCGACGCAACTCACATCCCAGACCGGCTCGACGATGGCCAGCACCACGCCGGGCAGGCCACCGCCGCTGCCGACATCGAGGATGCGCAGCGGCAGTCCTTTGCCGTGTTTGCCCGCTTCGCGGCGCAGCGGCGCGACAGTGGCCAGGCAATCGGCCAGGTGCTGCACACGCATCTGCCTGGGATCGCGCACCGCCGTCAGGTTGTAGGCCGCATTCCATTTGCGCAGCAGCGCGAGGTAGCGCACCAGCCGGTCGAACGCCGGCTCAGGCAGGGCCAAGCCGAGCGCTGAGGCGTCTTGCCGCAGGACGTCAAGCTCGGCGTCCGGGCCGGAGCCGTGTTGGCTCACGCCGCCTCGTCGCCCGTGGCGCGCTGCTCATTGGCTGCGAAGCCCTTGAAACGGCCCTTTTTCAGGTGCACCAGCAAGAGAGAAATCGCGGCCGGCGTCACGCCGGCGATGCGCGAGGCCTGGCCCAGCGTCTGCGGCCGGTGCCGGCTGAGTTTTTGCCGCACCTCGTGGCTGAGTGCGCTGACCTGGGCGTAGTCCAGTTCGACCGGCAGCTTCAGGCCCTCGAAATGCGCCGCGCGCTCGACCTCTTCGACCTGCTTGTCGATATAGCCGGCGTATTTGGTGGCGATTTCCAGCTGCTCGATGACTGCCGTGGCGAGCGGCGCACCCAGCTCGGCGGCGAGTGTTTCACGTGAAACCGCCGCGCCCTTGGGCCTGGCGATCGCCGCCATTTCGGCCACAGCGTCGAAGCCAATGCCCGGCCGGCGCAGCAGATCGGCCAAGCTGTATTCATGTTCCAGCGCCTTGCCGAGCAAGCGCTCGGCGTCGGCATCGGGCACGCTGCGCGGGTGAACCCAGGTCGACTTCAGGCGCTTGGTTTCACGTGAAACAGCATCGCGCTTGCGGTTGAAGGCGGCCCAGCGCGCATCGTCCACCAGGCCCAGGCGGCGGCCGGTGTCGGTCAGGCGTGCGTCGGCGTTGTCTTCGCGCAATTGCAGCCGGTACTCGGCACGGCTGGTGAACATGCGGTAGGGCTCGGTCACGCCTTGGGTCACCAGGTCATCGACCAGCACACCCAGGTAGGCCTGGTCACGGCGCGGCAGCCAGGGCGCTTCGCCCCGGACCTGGAGCGCGGCATTGATGCCGGCGAAGAGGCCCTGCGCGGCCGCCTCCTCGTAGCCGGTCGTGCCGTTGATCTGGCCGGCAAAGAAGAGGCCCTTGATCGCCTTCGTCTCAAAGCCGGTGGTCAGCGCCCGCGGGTCGAAATAGTCGTACTCGATCGCATAGCCGGGGCGCAGGATGTGGGCGTTTTCCAGCCCGAGCATCGACTGCACCGCGGCGATCTGGATATCGAAGGGCAGCGAGGTCGAGATGCCGTTGGGGTAGAACTCATGCGTCGTCAGGCCCTCGGGCTCGAGGAAGATCTGGTGGCTGGCTTTATCGGCGAAGCGGTTGATCTTGTCTTCGATGCTCGGGCAGTAGCGCGGCCCCACGCCTTCGATCACGCCGGTGAACATCGGACTGCGGTCGAAACCGGTGCGGATGATGTCGTGGGTGCGCTGGTTGGTGTGCGTGATCCAGCAGGGCACTTGGCGCGGGTGCATGGCCTCGTCACCCATGAAGCTGAATACGGGCACCGGATCTAGATCGCCGGGCTGCTCAGCGAGCTTGCCAAAATCGATCGAGCGGCCATCGATGCGCGGCGGCGTGCCGGTCTTCAACCGGCCCTGCGGCAGCTTCAACTCCTTCAGCCGCGCCGACAGGCTGACGGCCGGCGGATCCCCCGCTCGGCCGGCGCTGTAATGCTGCAAACCGACGTGAATACGGCCATCCAGGAAAGTTCCTGCCGTTAGTACGACAGCCTTTGCACGAAAGCGAACGCCAACTTGCGTGACGGCGCCGACGACCCGGTCGCCTTCCAGCATCAGGTCATCGACGGCCTGCTGGAAGAGCCACAGATTCGGCTGGTTCTCCAACCGATGGCGGATTGCGGCCTTGTACAGCACGCGGTCGGCCTGCGCCCGCGTGGCGCGAACCGCCGGTCCCTTGCTCGAATTGAGGATGCGGAACTGGATACCGGCTTCGTCGGTGGCCAGCGCCATCGCCCCGCCCAGGGCATCGACTTCCTTGACCAGATGCCCCTTGCCGATGCCGCCGATGCTCGGGTTGCAGCTCATCTGGCCCAGGGTTTCGATGTTGTGCGTGAGCAAGAGCGTGGTGCAGCCCATGCGTGCGGCAGCCAGCGCGGCTTCGGTGCCGGCATGGCCGCCGCCGACGACGATGACATCGAAATGTTGGGGATGGAGCACAGGAGCTGCCGCCGCGATGTACGCGGCTCGGCCTTTCAAGCGAGTGCCTGAATTTTAGGCGGGCGGCCCATGCCGCAGGCTCAATCCCATTGCGCTTCCCGGTGATAGCCCGTGGCCGCGACAATCGGCTCCATGCAATGCCGCCCTGGCAATGAGATCAAATCGGAGGTCGCAACACCGGCCAGCGCGCGGGCCGCGCTGGCCGCGCTCTGCGCACATTACCCGGCCGTGGCGGCGCTGGATCCCGCAACTTGCGACGCCGTCTTGCGCGAGCACGCGCAGTCCATCGAGGTTCCCGCAGGCACGGTGCTGTTCGACGAAGGCGCCCCGTGTCGCGGCTTTCCGCTCGTGCTCGACGGCGAAATCCGCGTCGCCCGCGGATCGCCGCAGGGCCGATCGCTCGAGCTGTACCGCGTCGGGGCCGGCGAGTTGTGCGTGGTCTCCGCATCCTGCCTGGTCGGCCAGCGAACGATGGTGGCGCACGGTATCGCGGCCCGCCCGACACGCCTGGTCGTGCTGAGCCCGCCCGGATTCGATGCCTGGTGCGCGCACGCTGAATTCCGCCGCTTCGTCTTCGGCGTCTTTGCCGAGCGCCTGGCCGACCTGATGGCGCTGGTCGAAGCCGTCGCCTTCCAGCGGCTCGACCAACGCCTGGCCGCGAACCTGCTCGGCCACGGCCCCGTGGTGCATGCCTCGCACCAGGCGCTGGCCGACCAGTTGGGTACCGTGCGCGAAATCGTGACCCGGCTGCTCAGGCAATTCGAGCGCGCCGGCTGGGTCCGCGTGGCCCGCGAGCGCACCGAGCTGCTCGACGCCGCTGCGTTGCGCCACCTGGCCGGCGACCGCCCCCCGCCTTGACCAGGCGCAAGCCCTGTGTGACCGCGGTCACCGACGCAGCGCCGCATGCAGCGCACACTGCGCGCACGGCCCTCTCGCCGTGCACCCTGCTCCAGGAGTTCAAACCATGAAAGCCAACGTCGGATCGATCGACCGCATTGCCCGCGTGCTGCTCGGAATTGTGCTGATCGCCCTCACGGTGACGGGCACCATCGGCGTCTGGGGCTGGATCGGCATCGTGCCGATCGCCACCGCCGCCTTCAGCTTCTGCCCGCTCTACACGCTGCTCGGCCTGAGCACCTGCCCGATGAAGAAGGCCTAGCCTCAGACGCGTCCGCCGGTGGTCGGCACCGAGCGCAAATCCTGCGCCACGCGGCCTTCGCCAAGGACGATCACGCGCGAGGCGCTGGCGATGGTTTCCGGCCGGTGGGCCACGATCACGCGGGTGAGTTGCAACTGCTTGACCTGCTGGTTGACGATGCGCTCGCGGTCGATATCGAGTGCGCTCGTCGCTTCGTCGAGCAGCAGCACGCGCGGACGCTTGTACAGCGCGCGAGCCAGCAACAGGCGCTGGCGCTGCCCGCCCGACAAGCTCGCGCCCATATCGCCGATAAGCGTGTGGTAGCCCATCGGCATGGCCTCGACCTCGTCGTCCACGCAGGCCAGGCGCGCGCACTGCGCGATCCAGGCGTTGTCGGGCACATCGTCGAAGAAGCAGATGTTGTCGGCCACCGACCCGGCCAGGAGCGCATCGTCCTGCATCACCGTGCCGACCATCGAGCGCCAATGCGCCAGCCCGACCTGCGCCAGCGCCACGCCGCCGATGCGCAACTCGCCTGCGCCCGGCGCATGGATACCGAGCATCAGCTTCAACAATGTGGTCTTGCCGCAGCCCGAGGGACCGACGATGGCCACCGATTCGCCCGGCTCGATCGCAAAGTTCAAGCCGCGCAAGACTTCGGGCTCGCCGTCGGAATAGCGAAAACTCACGCCGCGGACCTCGATGCGCGGCGGCAGCGCGGCCTCGCCGATCGGCTCGCCGCCCAGCCGGGGCAGGCCCGCATCCTCCGGCGCGGCGAGCACGATATCGGCCAGGCGCTCGCCTTGCAGGCGCAACATGCGCAACTCGACGCTCTTGTCGATCAGCGCGCTCACGCGCTGGGCGAACTGCTCCTTGAAAGCGACGAACGCGAAGAGCATACCCACCGACAACTGCTGCTCCATCACCAATAGCGCCCCCAGCCAGACCACGGCCACGCGCTCGATGCCGAAGAGCAGGCGGTGCAGCACCGAGAACATCAACTCCAGCTTGCGCGTGGCGATATCGGCATTCATGGTGTCGACGACGCGGTTCATAAAACGCGCCTGACGATCGGCCTGGCGGTTGAAGAGCTTGATCGACTGCACGCCACGAAGCGATTCGAGGAAATGGCTCGATTGCCGCGCCTCGTGCACCAGCGCCTCTTCGGTGGCCTCGCGCAGGGGGCGGAAGAAGGCCCAGCGCAGGGCGGCGTAGGCCGCCACCGCACCGAGCACCACCGCCGTCAGCGTGAGGCTGTAAAACAGCATCATCGCCAGCGTGGCCACCACCAGCAGGCCGTCGAGCACGGCCTCGATGAAATGCGTGGTCAGCGTCTTCTGAATCTGCTGCACGGCGGCGAAGCGCGACCAGATATCGCCGGTGTGGCGCTTCTCGAACCAGGCCATCGGCAGGCGCATCAGGTGCGCGAAGACATTGCCCAGCCATTGCAGGTTCAGCGTGGCCGACAGATGCAGCACGGCCCAGGAGCGGATCGCCGCGGTGCCGGCCTGCAACAGCACCAGCAAGCCGAAGCCGAGGCCCAGCGTGACCAGCAGATCGCGGTCGGCACTCACCAGCACCCCATCGACGACCCATTGCAGGAAGAAGGGGCTCAGCAGCACAAAGGCTTCGAGGCCCGCGGCGAGGATGAAGATTTGCAGCAACGAGCGCTTCAGGCCGCGCACCGGGCCCAGCAACTGCTTAAGGGTGACGCTCTGGCGTTCGGTCTTCGGCGCGAAATCCGCCGCCGGCATCAACTCGAGCGCGATGCCGGTGAAATGGCGCGACAGCTCGTCGAGCTTCATGCGGCGCAGGCCGCGCGCGGGGTCGTGCAGCGTGGCGACATTGCCGCGCACCGCCGTCAGCACCACGAAGTGGTTCAAATCCCAGTGCAACACACAGGGCAGCGCCAACTGCTCCAACTGCTCGGGCTCGGCGCGCAGCGCGCGCGGGTTGAACTTCAGGTCGCCGGCCATGCGCACCAGGTCGGCCATCGTGGCGCCTTTCAGCGACAGCGAGAAGCGCTGACGCAGCGTCGGCAGATCGGTGCGGTGACCGTGCGCCGCAGCCACCATTGCCAGGCAGGCCAGTGCGCATTCGGCGGCCTCGGTCTGCAGCACCACCGGCACGCGGCGAGCGCCAAACCAGCCGGCCGGCGACAGATTCAGCCCATCGACCACCGTCAAACCCGCCCGGCCATGCCGAGCACCGGCTCGAACAACCATTCGTAGAGCTTGCGCCGCTCGATCGGCACATCGGCGTCGAGCTGCATGCCCGGCGCCAGCGGCTGCAACGCGCCATAGGCTGGCATGTTCTGGCGATCGAGGGCGACGGTGATCCGGTACATCGGCTCGCGCGCTGCGCCGGCCCAGGGCTGGCCGGCCAGCTCGGCGGCCTGCAAGGGGGCCAGCGAGACCTGCTCGATGCGGCCCTGCTGGTGGCCGAATTTCTGGTACGCGAAGGCGTGGTAGCGCAGCAGCACCGCTTGCTCGGCGCGCAGGAAACCGACCGCACTCGAAGGGGCGTACAAATGCGCCTGCAGGGTCGAGCCGGCGGGCACCAGGCTGGCCAGCGCCGACGCGGCCGTCACCGTTTGCCCGGGCGAGGCCAGCACGGCGCTGACCACGCCATCCTGCGGCGCGCGGATCACCAGGCTGCGCTGGGCTTCGCTCTCGGCGCTTTTTTGCGCCAGTTCGGCGCGCTCGCGCTCGAGCTCACCGATGCGCGCGCCGGTTTGCAACGGCAACTCGCGGCGCTGGGCTTCGACGGACGCGATATCGCGTCCGTGCGCACTGCGCTGACGCTCGTGCGCCTGGCGCTGCGCCTGCAAGCCGAGCAGTTCCTCGGCCTTGGCCTGAACCTGGGCCGTGGAAATGAAGTTGTCGCCGCGCAGGGACTCCAGGCGCGCTTGCGCCTGTTCGGCCAATGCGATGCGCTGGGCCAACAGCGCCGATTCGGCGTCGAGTGCGCCACGCTCGCGCTGCAAGTCGGCGCGGCGGCGGTCGAGCGCGGCCAGCTGGCTGGCGAGCAGCGCTTGGTATTGCCCGGCGGCATCGCGCAGGCTCTTTTCGCGCTCGGCGAGCGTGCGCTGCACGGCGGCCTGGGTATCGCCGCCGGCCGCCGCGCGGTCGAGCGACAAGACAAACAGCACATCGCCCGCGCGCACGCTGGCGCCCTCGGCGATACGCCGCTCCAGCACCACCGCGTCCTGCGGCGGCACGAGGCGGATCACGCCGCGGTCGGGCACCAGCACGCCGCTCACGTGCACCTTGCGCGTGTACTCGCCCAGGGCCAAAAAGGCGCCCACGGCCAGCACCGCCAGCGCCACGCCCGCCGTCAGCAGGGCCAGCGGCAGCGGACGAACGAGCTGGATCTCACCAATCCACGAGGCCTGCGATTGCAGGGCCTCGCGGCGGAAGATATTTACCAACCTTTGGTCGGCAGGCCGGTGGAGCCACCCCCGCCGCCGCTGACCTGGCGCAAGGCCTTGGCGTCCAGCTCGGTGGGCTGGCGCACGGGCTGCACCGCGCTTTGGCTGCGGCCCTGGCCGGCAAGGCGCTGAACCCAACGGCCGATGGTTTTTTGAACTTGCTTCATGCGCGCTCCTTGTATGCACGGGTTGCGGAATCGAGATTCGATTCCAGCACCCGTTGGGCGCGCGCGTAACTGTCAACCTTTACAGGGTAGTCATTGAATCAGGCCCAATCGCAGGGCTTTGACCACGGCAACATGTTTCGAATTGCAATGCAATTTCAGCATCGCGTTCTGGATGTGAAAGACCGTCGTGCGCTCGCCGATGCCCAGCTGGGTGCTGATTTCGGCCGTGGTCAGGCCGTCCATCGTCCAGCGCAAGACCTCCAGCTCGCGCGGCGTCAGCTCGGGCATTTCCGGGCGGGCGTCTGCGGAAACCAGCACGCGCAGGGCAGTATCCTGGGCGTGGACGGCAAACAGTTGCAGATCGGCGACGATCCGCGTCAGTTCGCTGCCGTCGGTCGGCAAGGCCTGGTCCCGCTCGACCCCGAGAAGGAAATGCCGCCCTTCCGGCAAATGCAGCGCCATGGCAATGCCGTTGCGATAGCCATAGTGGGCCTGATGTTCCCAAAGATCGATGGCGTTGTTTTGCAGGTAGGTGTGCTGGCCCCACATGATCGGCACCGTATTGCGCTTGCAGTGCTGAGCAATCGGGTCGCGCTTGCTAATGCTGAGATCTTCAAAAGTTCGCAGATACGCCAACGGGGCGTTATGCACCGCCACGAACTCCGGCGGCCCGCCCAACCGATCCACCGCGACCGAAGCCGCCACCTTGTCGAAGCCCAGTCGCTGCGCAAACCCGATCACTACCGACCTGAACTGATCCAGGCTCTGGGCTTCGAGCACCGATTGATAGTCGCCTTGCAGCATTTGTTAACGATTCGCCTTCGCTACCCGGCAACCTTGACAGTTGTCGCCCCGGGTCATCATTGTCCACACTTCATGCCAACCGAGCCGCCCCGGCTTCCGCCTCACATAGCAAGGAGTTGCGCATGAATACCTCTTGGAGCGTCCGCGCCTGGCCGCCATTATTGTGGCAGGCCGCAGGCGCATCGCATTTGAGATTTGACCACCTCGACACACAAGTATTCCCGAGCTCGGGCGAAGACGCACCCCTCGGCGGGCAGACCGTCTGGCGCGGCACGGCTGCCGAGGGCGATGCCGGCGTGGCCTGGGACTGGGTGATGGTCTCGCCCGACGTGGTGGCCATGGCTGACCCGATGTGCGTGGTCAGCAACCTGCGCCTGCTCGGGCCGAGGGGCGAGGTACTGACGGCCTGGGAATCGGCCCGCCACCTGAGCCAGATCGTCTATGGCCTGCCGTGGCAGGGCGAGGTGCAGCGCATACTGCGGCACCTCAACGACTGAGCGTCCATCAGCATATCGCGGCAGTTCGCAACTGCCGCGCGACGAAGATCAAGCAGGGGCCCATCAAGTCAATTGCGCCGCCGCCAGCAGCTCGCGGGTATAGGTATCGCGCGGCGCGGCAAAGAGGGCCTCGGCTTCACCCTCCTCGACGATCACGCCATTCTTCATCACCATCACGCGATGCGACATCGCGCGCACCACGGCCAGATCGTGGCTGATGAAGACGTAGCTCATGCCATAGCTGCGCTGCAGGCCGGCCAGCAGCGCCAGCACCTGCTGCTGCACCGAGACATCCAGCGCCGAGGTCGGCTCGTCGAGCACCAGCACCTCGGGGCGCAGCACCACCGCGCGGGCGATCGCGATGCGCTGGCGCTGGCCGCCGGAAAATTCATGCGGGTAGCGCTGCAAGACGCCGGCCACGCCCTGGCGCTCGGAGAGGCCGACTTCGTCGAGCATCGCCAGCACCAGCTTCTCGCGTTCGACGGCGGGCAGGTCGGCGCGGTGCAGGGCCAGGCCCTCGCCGACGATCTGGCCGATCGTCATCCGCGGCGACAACGAGGCGAAAGGATCCTGGAAGACCACCTGCATGCGCCGGCGCATCCGCCGCAGGTGCTCGCGGCCGGCGTTGTCGATGCGCTCGCCGCCCATCTGGATCTCCCCGCTGGCGATCGGCTGCAAGGCCAGCAGCGCCATGCCCAGGGTGGTCTTGCCCGAGCCCGATTCGCCGACGATGCCCAGGGTTTCGCCGCGTCGCAGCTTCAGCGTGGCGTCGCGCACGGCGTGGAACTGGGTCTTCCTGAACCAGCCCCGCGATACGGCGAACGTGACACCGACCCGCTCGCCCTGCACCAGCACCGGCGCATCGCCGTCCACCGCCTGCACCACGCGCTGCGGCCGGCCGGCGAGGAGCTTTTTCGTATAGGCATGTTGTGGCGCGCCGAAGACCGTGCTGGTGAGGCCCGTCTCCACCAGCTTGCCGCGCTCCATCACGCCCACGCGGTGGGTGAAGCGGCGCACCAGGTTCAGGTCGTGCGTGATGAACAGCAGGGCCATGCCCATCTCGGCCTGCAGCTCGTCGAGCAGGGCCAGGATCTGCGCCTGGATGGTGACGTCGAGCGCGGTGGTCGGCTCGTCGCAGATCAGCAGCTTGGGCTTGCAGGCCAAGGCCATCGCGATCATCGCGCGCTGGCGCTGGCCGCCCGAGAGCTCGTGCGGGTAGGCATCGACGCGCCGCTCGGGCTCGGGGATGCCGGTGCGCGCGAGCAGCTCGATCGCCCGCGCCCGCGCCGCGTTGGGCCGCAGCGCCTCGTGCAGCTCGAGCACTTCGCCGATCTGGTTGCCCACCGTGTAGAGCGGGTTGAGCGCGGTCATCGGCTCCTGGAAGATCATGCCGATGCTGGCGCCGCGGATGCCGCGCATCTCGCGCTCGGACCTCTTCGTCAGATCCTGGCCTTCGAAGCGGATCATGCCGGTGGTGACGGCCGCATCGACCAGGCGCAGCACCGACAGCGCGGTGATCGATTTGCCCGAGCCCGATTCGCCGACCAGCGCGAATTTTTCGCCGGCGGCGATCGAGAACGAAACCTCATCGACCACAGTGGTGGCGCCGAAGCGCACGCTCAAGTCTTGAATTTCGAGAAGCGGAGTGCTCATGACTTGCGCGTATCGAAAGCGTCGCGCAGGGCGTCGCCGATGAAGGTCAGCAGCAGCATGGTCAGAACCAGCAGCGCGAAGGTCGGCACGATGATCCACCAGGCATCCAGTTGGCTCTTGCCCTGCTTGAGCAGCTCGCCCAACGAAGGGATCGAAGACGGTACGCCGAGGCCAAGAAAGTCCAGCGAGGTCAGGGCCAGGATCGCCGCGCTCATGCGGAAAGGCAGGAAGGTGATCACCGGCGTCATCGAATTCGGCAGCACATGGCGCCAGATGATCTGGCCGCTGCCCAGCCCCAGCGCGCGCGCCGCCTTCACGAACTCCAGACCCCGGTTGCGCAGGAATTCGGCACGCACATAGTCCGACAGCCCCATCCAGCCCCACAGCGACAGCAGGATCAACAGCAGCAGCAGCGAGGGCTCGAAGATCGACGCAAAGATGATCAACAGGTACAGCTCGGGCACCGACCCCCAGATTTCGATGAAACGCTGCAGAACCAGGTCAACCCGGCCGCCGAAGTAGCCCTGCAATGCGCCGGCCAGGATGCCGATCAGCGTGCCCGTGACCGTGAGCGCGATCGCAAACCAGATACTGATGCGAAAACCGTAGAGCAGCCGCGCCAGCATGTCGCGGCCGTTGCCTTCGGTGCCGATCCAGTTGCGCGCGCTCGGCGGCGCCGGTGGCAAGGCCTGGTCGAAGTAATCGGTCGAGGTCGCCGAGTGCGCATTGAACGTGGTCAGCGCCCAGTTGCCGGGTTGGCCCAGCAGCTCGGTAATGAAGGGGTCTTTCCAGTCCGTGGGCGTACCGAAGTCGCCGCCCAGGTCGTTCTCGTTCGGATTGCTGAACATCGGCGCATACCATTGGCCGCTGATACGCGCGACGATCGGACGGTCATTGCTCAGCAATTCGGCAAAGGTGGCAGCCAGCAGCAGCGCAGCAAACAGCCACAACGAAACGTAGCCCAGGCGGTTACGACGAAAGCGCGCCCAGGCGCGCTGGTTGGGCGACGGCGGCGCCACGGCAGCGGCCGCCGACTCGGCAGACCGATCGACGAGCGCAGCGGTCGGGATCTGGACGGGGCTCACGACAGGCCCTTCATCTTGCAGCACGGCCGAACTGGACCCGCGGATCGACCACCACGTACAGCACGTCGCTGACCAGCTTGACCACCAGCGCGATCAGCGTGAACAGGTACAGCGAGCCGAGCACGACCGGGTAGTCGCGCCGGACCACGCTCTCGTAGGCCAGGAGCCCGAGGCCGTCGAGCGAGAACAGGGTTTCGATCAGCAGGGCGCCGGTGAAGAAGGCGCCGACCACCGCTGCCGGGAAACCGGTGACGAGCGGGATCAGCGCGTTGCGGAAAATGTGCTTGTACAGCACACGCTGCTGCGACAGGCCCTTGGCCCGCGCCACCAGCACGTACTGCTTGCGAATCTCTTCGACAAAGGTGTTCTTGGTCAACATGGTCAAGGTGGCGAAGCTGCCGATCACCAGGCAGGTCAGCGGCAGCATCAGGTGCCAGAAGTAGTCGGCGACCCGCGCCGGCCACGCCAGCTCGCTCCAGTTGTCGCTGGTCAGACCGCGCAGCGGGAACCAATCGAAATAGGTTCCGCCGGCAAACAGCACGATCAGCAGCAGGCCGAGCACGAAGCCCGGAATGGCGTAGCCGAGCAGCACCAGCAGCGTTGTCAGGGTATCGAAGCGCGAGCCCTCGCGCATGGCTTTGGCGATGCCCAGCGGGATCGAGATCAGGTAGGCGATCAGGAAGCTCCACAGGCCCAGCGAGACGGAGACCGGGAGCTTCTCCTTGATCAGTTCCCAGACCTGCTTGTTTTGCAGGAAGCTCTTGCCGAGGTCGAAGCGGGCGAAGCTGGCCAGCATCTCGACGTAGCGCACAGGCGCCGGCTTGTCGAAGCCATACATCTTCTTCAGCTCTTCGAGCTGTTGTTTGCTGATGTCGCGCCCGGCCTTGTAGCCGCCGCCCTCGCCGCCGCCCTTTTGGGTGGCGCGGGCCTCGGCCATGATCTGTTCGACCGGGCCGCCGGGCACAAACTGCATGACGACGAAGGTCACCGTCAACGCACCCAGCAAGGTCGGCACCATCAGCAAGATGCGCTTGAAGATGTAGGCCAGCATTCAGCGCTTTCCTTCCAGGCTCTTGTCCCACCAGGTCCACAGCGGCCAGGGCCCGAATTCGCCGATGCCGGTGAAGTACGTATCGGCGTTGAAATATTTGGCCTGTACCTCCGGAATGCCGAAGCGGTTCCAGAAGGAAACGTTTTCCACATTCAGGTAGAGATCCGGAATCTGGAAGAAGCCCCAGGTCACGACGCGGTCCAGGGCGCGACAAGCGTCGCGCAGCGCCTCGGTGCTCTGGGCGTGGCCGATGGCCTCGATCAGCGCATCCACCGCCTTGCTCTTGACGCCGCGAAAGTTGCTGTTGCCCGGCTCGTCGGCTGACTTCGAGCCCAGGATCGCCGCCAGCGTGCTCGCATCGGGCAGCGTGAAGTCGCCGCCGGCGATGGTGATCATGTCGTAGTCGTACTTCTCCAGACGCGTGCGGTAGAGGGCGAAATCGACCACCCGGTCCTTCAGGGTGATGCCGAGCTTTTTCAACAGCCCCTGCCAGGCGACATCGCCGGCCTCGCGCGGCGTCAGGTATTCGATCTCGAAGGGCTCGCCCTTGGCGTTGCGCAGGGTGCCTTCGCCGTCGAGCTTCCAGCCGGCTTGTTCGAGCAGATCGCGCGCCTTGAGCAAGTTGGTTCGCAATGCAGTGGGCGAGGTATCGGTGCGCGGCGCCGCGTAGGCGGGCCCAAAGACGCGCGGCGGCAACTCGGCACGAAACGGTTCGAGCAGCCTGAGCTCGCCGGGCCCGGGCAGGCCCTCGGCCGCGAATTCGCTATTGCTGAACAGGCTGTTGGCGCGCTTGAAGAGGCCGGTCTTGTTGAGGTTCTCGAAATCGTAGGTATAGATCAGCGCCTCGCGCACGCGAGCGTCCTGGAACAGCGGCCGACGCAGATTGATCATGTAGGCCTGCATCAACTGCCCGTAGCCGGTCACGAACCCGCGCTTGACGATGCGCCCGTCGTCCCACTTCACGCCCTTGTGCTGGCGCACCCAGGAGCGCGCGCCGTATTCCTTGAAGATCTCGAACTCGCCGGCCTTGAAGGCTTCGCGTGAAACCGCCTGATCGGCGTAGTTGCGATAGACGATGCGGTCGAAATTGAAGTGCCCGCGCCGCACCGGCAGGCCACTGGCCCAGTAATGCGGGTTGCGCGCGAACTCGATGCGCCGCGGCATCTCCGCCTTGGCGATGATGTACGGGCCGGCGGCGATCGGGGGCTCGGTGACGATCTGGTCGAGCGGCTTGCCCTCGCCCCACTTGCGGCTGAATATCGGCACCGTGCCGGCGAGGAAGACTTGGTCGCGCGTCTTTTCGCGCAACTCGAAGCGCACGGTGCGCGCGTCCACCGCCTCGACGCGCGCGATGCCCGCGAGCAGGGTCTGGTAGCTCGGTGCCGCACCCTTGCCCGACAGCATCGCGAAGCTGTGCTGCACGTCGGCGGGCGTGATCGCATCGCCGTTGGAGAATTTCACGCCGGGGCGCAGGCGAAAGCTGACCGCCGAGAAATCCGGCGCGACCCACATCGCCTCGGCCAGCAAGCCATACATTGTCGAAGGCTCGTCAGCCGACAAATGCGCCAGGCCCTCGAACATCCAGATCAATACGCCCGCCGGGGCGTTGCCGCGGGTGGTGAAGGGGTTGTATTTGTCGAAGCTGGTGCGGCGGTCGGGGTTGCGCAGGCGCAGCGTGCCGCCCCTTGGCGCAACCGGATTGACATACTCGAAGTGGTCAAAATCCGGGCCGTACTTCGGCGCCCCATAGGCGGCGAAGGCATGGGTCCAGTGACCCGTGAGCGGGCGGGCGTCGTCGTCGGCCGCGGGGCCCGCAACCACCGGCGCTGCTGCGGCCAGGCCGGCGCCCCCGCCCAACAGCATGGCGACGCCGAGCAAGTACAGACACAAGCCGCGGCGAGCGCAAGCAAGGAAGGTCAGCGGGTTCATGCGGCGGGGTGGTCGTGCAGCGTCGGGGCCCACAAAGGCGGCCGCGCGGGGCGGCTTGCCTAGATGGTCAGGCGACGGTAACGCCCTTCCAGAACGCGACGCGGCCCTTGATTTGCGCCGCGGCCGCGCTCGGTTCGGGGTAGTACCAAACCGCATCGGGGTTCATTTCGCCGTTGACGAACAGGCTGTAGTAATGCGCCTGGCCCTTCCACGGGTCACTGCTGCGGTGGTTGCTGAAGCTGACATATTCGCGCTTCAGGCTGGCCTCGGGAAAATAATGGTTGCCCTCGACGATCACCGTATCGTCGCTCTCGGCGATGACCACGCCCTTCCAGACTGCCTTGACCATCAGCGCCTCGCCGTGTTGCCCAACCCGGACGCCATCATGCCCTGGGTGCGTGGAAGGCGGGCATCGTATCGGCAAAGACCGTCGGCAGCAGGCCGCGGTGTTCGATGACCTCGAGCCCGCGGGCCAGCTCGAAGCTCGAGCTGTGCCAACTGCTGTCTTCGTTGCTCCACGGGTGCGGGGCCTCGGCGGCCCTGGCTTGCGGCAGTAAACGGGTCAGGCCGTTGCGGATCAGGTTGAGCATGGTGGCGGCGTGGCGAATCGGTATGCTGGCAATCTTCGGTGCCGAGGCCGCGCCGCTCAATCACCCCAAAGAGGGAATCGCGGGGGCACCCCTAGACTCGTGTCTGCCATTACCCACATGCCCGATCGAAGGACTGGTTTTGTCCACGCCCTACCCGCACCTGCTCGCACCGCTCGACCTGGGCTTTACCACGCTGGCCAACCGCGTGCTGATGGGCTCGATGCATACCGGCCTCGAAGAGGGTCGCAAGCATTTCACGGCCATGGCCGCCTTCTACGCCGAACGCGCCCGCGGCGGCGTCGGGCTGATGGTCACCGGCGGCTTTGCACCCAACATCGAAGCCTGGGCCAAGCCCTTTGCCGGCACCCTGGCCACGCACGCAGCGGCGCGGCGGCATCGCGAGATCACCGCCGCGGTGCATGCCGAAGGCGGCAAGATCGCGCTGCAGATCCTGCACACCGGCCGCTACGGCTACTCGCCGCTGTGCGTGGCGCCGTCGCGCATCCAATCGCCGATTTCGCCGTTCACGCCGCGCGAATTGGGCGAACGCGGCATCGAGCGCCAGATCCGCGCCTTTGTGCGCTGCGCCGCGCTGGCCCGCGAGGCCGGCTACAACGGCGTCGAGGTGATGGGCAGCGAGGGCTACTTCATCAACCAGTTCCTGGTCACGCACACCAACCAGCGTACCGATCGCTGGGGCGGCGCGTATGAGAACCGCATGCGTCTGGCTGTCGAGATCGTACGCCGCGTGCGCGAGGCGGTGGGCCCCGACTTCATTCTGATCTACCGCATCAGCCTGATCGACCTGATCCCCGACGGCAGCAGCTGGCCCGAGGTGGTGCAACTGGCCAAGGCGGTCACCGCGGCCGGCGCCACGATTCTCAATACCGGCATCGGCTGGCATGAGGCGCGCATCCCGACCATCGCCACCTCGGTGCCGCGAGCGGCGTTTGCCTGGGTCACGAAAAAGCTGCGCGACCAACTGCGCGCCGACGGCATCGGCATTCCGCTGGTCACCAGCAACCGCATCAACATGCCGCACATCGGAGAACAAGTGCTGGCTAACGGCAGCGCCGATCTGATCAGCCTGGCGCGGCCCTTCCTGGCCGACCCGGCATTCGTCGCCAAGGCGGCCACCGGCCGCGCCGATGAGATCAACACCTGCATCGCCTGCAACCAGGCCTGCCTCGACCACGCCTTCAAGAATCAGCTCGCGACCTGTCTCGTCAATCCGCGCGCCGGGCACGAAACGACGCTGCTGATCCGACGCGCGCTACAGAAGAAACGCTTGGCCGTGGTCGGTGCCGGGCCGGCTGGCCTGGCGGCGGCGACCACGCTGGCCGAGCGTGGCCATGAGGTGCACTTATTCGAGTCGGCAGCCGAAATCGGCGGCCAGTTCAACTTGGCCAAGCGGATTCCGGGAAAAGAAGAGTTCCACGAGACGCTGCGCTACTTTGCCCGCCGCATCGAGGTGACAGGGGTTGCGTTGCACCTGAATACCCGCGCCAGCGCCGAGTTGCTGATCGGCGAACGCTTCGACGAAGTGCTGCTGGCCACCGGCGTGACGCCGCGCAACCCGCGCATCGCCGGACAGGACACACCGGGCGTGATCGGCTACCTCGATGCAATACTGCAACGCCGGCCGGTGGGCCGGCGCGTGGCGATCGTCGGCGCAGGCGGCATCGGCTTCGATGTCGCGGAATTCTTGGTCCACGACGCCGCGCACCCCTCGCCGGCCCTCGACCTCGCAGCCTGGATGACCGAGTGGGGCGTGGCCGACCCCGCCGCCACGCGCGGCGGCGTGGTGCGCGCCAGGCCTTCCGCCGCAGCACGCCAGGTTACGCTGTTGCAGCGCAAGGCCGGCAAGCTCGGGGCGGGTCTGGGCAAGACGACGGGCTGGATCCATCGCAGCGCGCTAAAGATGAAAAACGTCGAAATGGCGCACAGCGTCAACTACGAACGCATCGGCCCGCACGAGGGCGGTCTGGGTCTGTTCGTGAGCTTCGGCAAGGAGCGCCGCGACGGCAAGGTGATCGCTTGCGACACCATCGTGCTCTGTGCCGGGCAAGAACCCCTGCGCGAGTTGCAGACGCCGCTGGCAGCGGCAGGCGTCAGGCTGCAGTTGATCGGCGGCGCCTTCGAGGCCGGCGAACTCGACGCCAAGCGCGCCATCGACCAGGGCACGCGACTGGCGGCGACACTCTAGGCTAGCCCCCAAGACTGTTGAAGGTCTGCAATAGCCCCGCAGGCAACTCCCAGGCCTCGCTGCGCGATCTTCACGACCTCCCGCGGCGCCCGAGATGCCCGTCGGCGCCGAACAGGCGTTCAGGCCAGCTGAGTTGCCATCATCGGCCGGGCTTCGTAGCGTCTGCCGCCCAGACTCCTATTGAGCTTTCCCGAAATGGTGACATCACCGCAGCCCAGCCTGAACCCAGCACG
>CADEDE010000057.1 GCA_902825995.1 uncultured Burkholderiales bacterium | reverse complement strand
TGCCGCCGCCGGTGCCGCCGAGCGTGAAGCTGGGGCGGATGACCATCGGGAAACCGGTGCCGCCGATATCGAGCGCGATGCGCTTTTGCACCGCCAGCGCTTCCTCGAACGAATGCGCGATGCCGCTCTTGGCCGAATGCAGGCCGATGCCGGTCATCGCATCCTTGAACTTCAGGCGGTCTTCGGCCTTCTCGATCGCCTGCTCGTTGGCGCCGATCATCTCGACGCCGTATTTGGCCAGCACGCCGTGCTTGTGCAAATCGAGCGCGCAGTTCAGCGCGGTCTGGCCGCCCATCGTCGGCAGCACCGCATCGGGCCGCTCCTTGGCGATGATTTTTTCGACCACCTGCCAGGTGATCGGCTCGATATAGGTGACGTCGGCCATGCCCGGGTCGGTCATGATCGTCGCCGGGTTGCTGTTGACCAGGATGACGCGATAGCCCTCCTCGCGCAACGCCTTGCAGGCCTGCGCGCCGGAGTAATCGAACTCGCAGGCCTGGCCGATGACGATCGGGCCGGCGCCGATGATCAGGATGCTCTTGAGGTCTTGGCGCTTCGGCATGTCAGTTCTTTTCCATCAACGCCACGAAGCGATCGAACAGGTAGGCAATATCGTGCGGCCCCGGCGAAGCCTCGGGGTGGCCCTGGAAGCAGAACGCCGGCTTGTCGGTGCGCACCAGGCCTTGCAGAGTGCCGTCGAACAGGCTCACATGCGTAGGCCGCAAATTGGCCGGCAGCGTATTTTCATCGACTGCGAAACCGTGGTTCTGGCTGGTGATGCTGACGCGTCCGTTGTCGAGATCCTTGACCGGATGGTTGGCGCCGTGGTGGCCGAATTTCATCTTGAAGGTTTTCGCGCCCGAAGCCAGCGCGAGGATCTGGTGACCCAGGCAGATGCCGAAGGTCGGGATGCCGCTGTCGATCAGCGTGCGCGTCGCGGTGATCGCGTAATCGCAGGGCTGCGGGTCGCCGGGGCCGTTGCTGAGGAAGATGCCGTCGGGCTTCAACGCCAGCACCTCGACGGCCGAGGTCTGCGCCGGCACCACCGTGATGCGGCAGCCGCGGCTGGCCAACATGCGCAGGATATTGCGCTTGACGCCGAAGTCGTAGGCCACGACATGAAAGCGTGGCGCCGCCTGCTCGCCATAGCCGGGCCCGAGTGTCCACTCGGTTTCGATCCAAGCATACGGCTCTCGCGCAGACACGACCGTGGCCAGATCCAGGCCGCCCATGCTCGGCGCTCCGCGCGCTATAGCGACTGCTTCGTTGGCATGCGCCGCGCTGACATGGGCGCCGGCCGCGAAAGCCATGATGCAGCCGTTCTGCGCGCCATGCGTGCGCAGGTGACGGGTCAACTTGCGCGTGTCGATATCGGCAATCGCGACGGTGCCTTCGCCGGCCAGGTATTCGGCCAGCGTCATCGTGCTGCGGAAATTCGATGCCCGTATCGGCAGGTCTTTGATCACCAGGCCGGCGGCGAAGACCTTCGCAGCTTCGACGTCTTCGCCGTTGATGCCGTAGTTGCCGATATGCGGATAGGTCAGCGTGACGATCTGCCGGCAATAGCTCGGGTCGGTGAGGATCTCCTGGTAGCCGCTGAGCGCGGTGTTGAAGACCACTTCACCGGCAGTCTGGCCGGCAACGCCGATCGAAGTGCCGTGAAATACCGTGCCGTCTGCGAGGGCAAGGACGGCGGGGGGCAGGACAGGCAGCAAGACGGGCTCCGGAACAGGGGGCCCAGCACGGCAACTGAGCACGCTGGCGACCGCGCCTGACCGTGGTTGGCCGTGAACGCGCGTGTCTGTCGTCAGGTGTCGGGCCGGCTGGAGCGGTGGGGGCAGGCAAACCGTTAAATTATAAGGCTGGCTGTGTCGCCAGCAGTCGCTCGTTGCCGAGGCGGGGAACTAGAATTCGCTGAGCGGGTCGCACCCCACATCACTCACATTACTGGAGGTTCGTGGCGATGAATGAACAACTGCAAGCCGCGTACGCGGGTCAGGCCGGTTCCGGCGCACTGATCGAGCAGCGCAATCGCGTCCTGCGCAACACCTACTGGCTGCTGGCATTGTCGCTGGTGCCCACGGTGCTCGGCGCCTGGGTCGGCGTCACTACCGGCGTAGTGGCCAGGATGGGCATGGGCATGAGCACGATTGTGTTCCTGGGCGGTGCTTTCGGCCTGATGTTCGCGATCGAGAAGTTCAAGAACTCGAGCACCGGCGTGCTGTTGCTGCTCGGCTTCACCTTCTTCATGGGCCTGATGCTGTCGCGCCTGCTAGGGGCGATTCTCGGGTTGGCCAATGGCTCAACCCTGATCATGACCGCGTTCGGTGGCACGGCGGCGGTTTTCCTGACCATGGCCAGCTTGGCCAGCATGATCAAGCGCGATCTGTCGAATATGGGCAAGTTCCTGTTCGTCGGCGCGATCCTGCTGCTGGTGGCCGGCGTGATCAATATCTTCGTGCAGTCGAGCGCACTGATGATCACGGTGGCGGTGATCGCCATCGGCCTGTTCTCGGCCTTCATGCTTTACGACCTGAAGCGCGTCATCGACGGCGGCGAAACCAACTACATCACGGCCACGCTGGCAATCTACCTGGATGTCTATAACGTCTTCCAGAGCCTGCTGGCGCTGCTGGGCATCTTCGGCGGTGAAAGAGATTGACGGCGCGCACGAAGGACAGCGGGCAGGACGCTCCGCGAGAAGGACAGCGGGCCCCTTTCGGGGGCCCTTTTCTTTGGGTGCTACGCGCGCTCGAACACGACCATGCTCTCGACGTGCGCCGTGTGCGGGAACATGTTCACCACCCCCGCCGCCGTGCAGCGGTAGCCGGCCTGGTGCACCAGCAGACCGGTATCGCGCGCCAGCGTCGCCGGGTTGCAGCTGACATAGACGATGCGTTGCGGCGGCGTCCAGCCGGGGGCCAGTGCCAGTTCGGTATGCAGCTCGGCCAGCGCCTTGACCAGCGCGAATGCACCTTCGCGCGGCGGGTCGATCAGCCACTTCTCGGCCTCCCCGTAGGCCGCCAGTTGGGCGCCACTCAGATCGAACAGGTTGCGGGCCTCGAAGCGGGTGTTGACGCCCAGGCCATTGAGCTCGGCATTGGCCGCAGCGCGCTGGACCAACACCTCGCTGCCCTCGATGCCCAGCACCTCGCGGGCCTGGGTCGCCAGCGGCAGCGTGAAGTTGCCCAGGCCGCAAAACCAGTCGATCACGCGCTCGCGCGAATCGACGTTGAGCAAGCGCAAGGCGCGCCCGACGAGCACGGTGTTGATGTGCGGATTGACCTGCGTGAAGTCGGTTGGCTTGAATGGCATCATGATGCCGAACCCAGGCAGCGCGTAGGCCAGTTCCTCGCTGTCCCCGTCTAGGCGCTGCACGGTTTCAGGCCCCTTGGGCTGCAGCCACCATTGCACGCCGTGCTCGCTGTCGAACGCCCGTAGGCGCTGCAGGTCCGCCGCCGACAAGGGCTCGAGATGCCGCAGCACCAGCGCCAATACCTTGTCGCCCGCCGCGACCTCGATCTGCGGCAGTCGCTCGCGCGCGTCCATCGCCATCACCAGCGCGCGCAACGGCAGCAGCAGCCCACTCACCCGCGGCGGCAGCACGGCACAGGTCTGCATGTCGGCAACGAAGCTCGACTTGCGCTCGTGAAAGCCGACCAGCACGGCACCCTTCTTGACCACGTAGCGCACCGACAGACGGGCGCGGTTGCGGTAACCCCAGGCGGGGCCTTCGATCGGCCGCAGCACCATCTCAGGCTTCACTTTACCCAGGTGCCACAGGCTGTCTTCGAGCGCGCGCTGCTTGACGGCGACCTGCGCCACCGGGTGCAGGTGCTGCATCTTGCAGCCGCCGCAAGCGCCCGCATGCAGGCCGAAGTGTGGGCACTGCGGGCGCACCCGCAGCGCACTCTCGCGCGCCAGTGCCGTGAGCGTGGCCTGTTCCCATTGGTTCTTGCGCCGATTCACGCGCACCTGGACCGTCTCGCCCGGCAGCGCGCCTTCGATGAAAACGACCTTGCCTTCGGTGTCGTGGGCAACGCCCTGGGCTTCGAGGTCAAGCGATTCGACCTTCAGCCACTCGTTGTCTGCTGTCATGGCCCGGATTATCCGGGCGACGACGGCTTCAGAAGACCGAGTCGCGGTCGATGCCGTGGCGTGCCATGTGGCGCTTCAACTTCAGCAGCGCCTCCTGCTGAATCTGGCGGATGCGCTCGCGCGTCAACCCCATGCGCTCGGCCAGTGCCTCGAGCGTTTCGGCTGGGTGGTCGTGCAGGCCGAAGCGCCCGGTCAGGACTTCGCGCTCGCGATGGTTGAGTGTCGCCAGTTCGCTGTTCAACAGCAATTCGAGCTCATGGAACAGTGTGTGGCCCAGCGGATCGACGGCGGCGGCGTCGGCCACACCGTCGAGCAGCGATTCGCCCGCCAGCTCGCCGTCTCGTGCGCCATCGCGCGGCGCGTCGAGCGATGCGGGTGCCTCGGCAAAGCGCAGCAGTTCGGCCACCTCGTCGCGCGGCCGGCCGAGCTCGTCCGCGATTTGATCGACGCTCACCGGCCGATCGTCAGCCGCCGCGCCGCCACTGCGTGCGGCTTCGAGCGCGCGGCGCGCCTTCAGCGCCTGGTTCAGTTCACGCACCACATGTACCGGCAGCCGCACCAGGCGTGCCTGGTGCATGATCGCCCGCTCGATGCTCTGGCGGATCCACCATGAGGCATAGGTCGAGAAGCGAAAGCCGCGCTCGGGCTGGAATTTGGCCGTCGCGTGCATCAGGCCGAGATTGCCTTCCTCGATCAGATCGGTCATCGGCATGCCGCGGCCGAGGTAGTGCTTGGCAATGCTGACCACCAGGCGCAGGTTGCGCTCGATCATCGACTGGCGCGCCGCGAAGTCGCCGGCTTGCGCGCGCATCGCGGTGTCGTACTCCTGCTCGGGTGTGAACAGCGGGGCACGGCGGATCTCGCGCAGGTAGGTTTGCAGCGTATTCGATGTGTCGGCGTCACCGGCCGCGATGTCGAGCGCGGCGGCAGGTGCGTCATCGGAACTGTTCCCGACAAGCTTGGGCAGACCGTCTTGCCGAGGTGAGCGCCCCGTCATCATGGCCGGCCTTGCTGCTCGCTAACGGGGCGGCAACAGCCGCGCCGGATCGACCGGCTTGCCGAGCTTGCGGATCTCGAAATGCAACTGCACCCGCTCGGCGTCGCTCGAACCCATCTCGGCGATCTTCTGGCCGCGGCGCACGACCTGGTCTTCCTTGACCAGCAGGGTCTGGTTGTGCGCGTAGGCGGTGAGGTAGGTGTTGTTGTGTTTGACGATCACCAGGTTGCCGTAGCCGCGCACGCCCGAGCCGACGTAGATCACGCGCCCGTCGCCGGCCGCGAGCACCGGGTCGCCGGCTTTGCCGGCGAACACCAGACCCTTGCTGCGGGCTTCGTCGAAGGGTGTCGTGATGTTGACCGCAGTCGGCCAAGCCCAGGCGACGTCTTCGTCACGGGGCACCGCTGCGGCGGATGACGCTGCCGTAGCAGCGCCCGGCGCCGCTGCCGGAGCGGCGCCGGGCGAAGATGCCGCCGCAGCCGCCGAGGCGCTGCCGTCGAGCGGGCGCGCTTCGACCTTGGCCGGTGGCACCGCACGTGCGGTGGTGGCCGACGTATCCGTACCCGGCGCCACCACGCGCAGCACCTGGCCGACCTCGAGCTGGTTGGGGTTGTCGATATTGTTCCAGCGCGCGATGTCACGCCAGTTCTGGCCGGTCTCGAGGCCCACGCGCATCAGCGTGTCGCCGGGCCTGATGCTGTAGTAGCCCGGTTTGCCGGCGCTCTCGGCGCCGGGCAAGACCTTGGGCGCATCGGACCCCGGCGCCTGCGCTGCTGCCATCGCGGTGGCAGGGCGCACGCCGCGATCCTCGACCGGCGCCTTGTGTTGCGGCGAAGCGCAAGCTCCGAGCAGCCATGCCGCCATCGCCGCGAGTGCGATGGCACGCGGGCCGGCGAATGCTTTGTCGGACAGGGGTTTCATTATCATGCCGTGCCCGATCTTAACGGCACGAAGTGCACCCCTTCATGGCATTGCCGCGACCAGCCCTGCGCGCTGCGATCGACCACCAGCAACACCTGGCCGAGCCCCGTGTCGCTGCGCGTCGGGGCGATCAAACGCGCGCCGATCGCCATTTGCTCGAGCCAGGCGGCAGGCACGTCGTCGCCGCCGGCCGCGCAGATGATGGCGTCGTAGGGCGCATTGGGTGGGTGGCCGAGACGGCCATCGCCATAGACCAGGCGCAAGTTGTCCCGGCGCAGCGGCGCGAGCTTGTCGCGTGCGCGCTCGTACAGCGGGCGCAGACGCTCGACCGAGATCACCTGCTGCGCCAGCAGCGACAGCAGCGCCGCCTGATAGCCGCAGCCGGTGCCGATTTCGAGCACGCGGCCGAGCGAGCCGCTGCGTGCCGCATCGCGCCCCTCGAACAGCAGCGCCAGCATGCGCGCGACCACGGAAGGCTTGGAGATCGCCTGGCCCAGGCCGATCGGCAGCGCGGTATCTTCGTAGGCCTGCGCCGCCAGCGCGCTGTCGACAAACTGGTGGCGCGGCACAACAGCCAATGCCGCCAGCACCGGCTCGCAGCGCTCGCCCTCGGCGCGCAAGTGTTGCACCATGCGCGCGCGCACAGCTTGTGAATCGAGGCCCAGACCCGACGCTGCCGGCTCGCGTGCTGCGTGCGGCGCCGGCCGGCCAGCCTTGTCCGGCATCGGCGCCGCGGTCTGGTTGACCCGCTCGAGCGCAAGCGGAAATCGCCGCGGCCGCACGCTCACCGCCCGGCCGGCAGGCCCAAGGCGTCGCGCCAGCGGCCCAGGGCGGCGTGGTCGGTCAGATCAACCTGCAAGGGCGTGATCGAAACACAGCCGCTGGCAATGGCATGGAAGTCGGTGCCCGCGCCGGCTTCGCGCGCGTCACCGGCGGGGCCGATCCAGTAGATGGTTGCGCCGCGCGGGCTGGTCTGCCGGATCACCGGCTCGCTGGCATGGCGGCGGCCCAGGCGCGTGATGGTCCGCGGCAGCGAGAGCGCATCGGCACGGTTCGGGATATTGACGTTGAGCAGCCAGGGCTGCTCGGCGCGCGGTTGCGCCAGCACCTGCTCGACGACGGCGCGCGCCACCTGCGCCGCAGCGTCGAGCTGGCCCCAGCCCTTCTCGACTTGCGAAAAGGCGATCGCCGGGATGCCGAACAGAAAACCCTCCATCGCCGCGGCCACGGTGCCGGAGTACAGCGTGTCGTCGCCCATATTGGCGCCGTTGTTGATGCCCGAAAGCACCAGGTCGGGCCGCTCCGGCAACAGGCCGGTCAGGGCTACGTGCACGCTGTCCGACGGCGTGCCGTTGATGTACTGAACGCCGTTGACGGCGCGATGTACCGTCAACGGCCGGTTCAAGGTCAATGCATTCGATGTGCCGCTGGCATTTTGTTCCGGCGCGATCACGTCGATCTGGCCCAGGCCCTGCATGGCTTGCACCAGCGCGGCCAAGCCGGGAGCAAGGTAACCGTCGTCATTGGCAATCAGGATTCGCATGCAGTGATTGTAGGCAGCACGCGTGGTCCATGATGGCGCACACACGAGGCTCCTGGAGCGCAACGATGCGCTAGGATGTGCCGGGCATGGCGCGGCACGGGCCGCCGATGAAGGCGCGGGAGAGAACGATGGCCGTCAAGGTTCTGATCCTCGAAGACAACCCGGTGGCGCGCAGCTTCCTGTGCCGCGTGGTGCGCGAGAGTTTCAGCGACACCATCAGCCTCACCGAGACCGGCGATCTGGAAGGCGCGCGCAAGCAGATCGCCATTGCCGGCGGCGCCAGCGGCATGCACGGCGTCGATCCGTTCAAGCTGATCATGGTCGATCTGGAGCTGCCCGACGGCAACGGCCTGGAGCTGCTGGCCGAATTGACGCACTACCCGGCAACCAAGATCGTCACCACCCTGTACTCCGACGACGAGCACCTGTTCCCGGCCCTGCAGCGCGGCGCCGACGGCTATTTGCTGAAGGAGGACCGCTTTGAAGTGCTGGTCGAAGAGTTGCAGAAAATCGTGCGCGGCCAGCCACCGCTTTCACCGGCGATCGCACGCCGCCTGCTCACCCATTTTCGCCACGGCAATGAAGGCGACGCTGGCGCATCCGGTGCGGGCTTCACCACGACACCCGGCGCATTCACCACCAGCAAGCCGATCCCGCTGCTGGACAGGCCGCTCGACCACCAGCGGCTGACCCCGCGCGAAAGCGAAGTCCTGACCTACCTGAGCAAGGGCTTCACCATCAAGGAGATTGCCAACCTGACGGGCATCAAGTGGTTCACCGTCAACGACCATATCAAGTCGATCTACAAAAAGCTCAACGTCTCCAGCCGCGCCGAGGCCGCCGTGCTGGCCAGCAAGCAAGGCTTGGTCTAAGGCCTGTTCGCACTGCCGTCCGTGGTGTGAACAGAACCTGAAAACAACCAGCCCTCGCGGCGCCTGCGCGAGATGACGGCCCTGCCACCGACCACCGATTTCCATACGGCCAGCCAGCGTGCCGGTCCGTCGTCCGCGTGCGAGGCGCCCCGCCTGGAACGCCGCCTGCGCCACCGTCCGCACAGCGCACGCTGGATCGGCTGGCGCCTGCGTGCCTTGGTGGCAGCGGCGCTGGTGGGCTGCCTGGCAGCCTTCCTGCTGATCCGCGCATTGGCCGCCATGCCCTCGCTATCGGTTGCGCTGCAGGGCCATGACCGCGGCGTACTGCAACTGACCGATGCGGACGGAACGCCGCGTGCCGTGCGCGGCCTGATCGATGCCAAGGGCCGCGCCGCGGCTTTGGACACCTTGCTCCTGCATCGCTCGGCGCGCTGGCTGGCGGCAGACGCTGACCGCGCCAGCCACGCGGCCCAACGCGACGCCCTGGCCGATGCCCTCGCCGCCGGCTCGCTGCGCCTGGCGCTGGACGATGGGCAGACCGTCATCGTCCAGGCCCGCCCGCACGGCGCCCGCGCCCTGGGCGCCATGTTCTGGCTCGCCATCACCCTGGCCCTGCTGCTGTACCTGGTGACCATGGTGGTGCTGCTGGTACGGCCCGAAGTGCGCAACGGGCTCTACGCCGTGATGGCCCTGGCACAGGTCGGCAACCTGCTCTTTCTGGGCGCTGAATCGATCCCGGCACTCGGCCTGCCGGCCGGCTTCATGCGCTGGGACCATGACCTGCGCTCGGCTCTGGACCTGGCCACTGCCGCCGCCCTGGTCCATGCCACCGGCATGCACCCGCGCCGCTTGCCGGGCAGCTCGATTCGCGCGCTCCTGGTGTGGCTGGCGCTTGCGCTGCTCGCCGCCACCGTGCTGAGCCGGCAGCTCAGCCACCCCTGGTGGTGGACCCAGGCGGCAATGCTCGGCTGCGGCGCGCTCGCCGTGGCCCAGCTCGGCTGGACGCAGCGCGTCAACCCGCACCCGCTGGCAGCGGTGCTGCGGCGTTTTTGCGCCCTGATGCTTGGCACGCTGCTGTTGCTAACGCTGTCGATCGCCGCGATCGGCCCGCAAACCGGCCTCCAGGGCCAGGCCGTGGCGATCGGTGCGGCGGTGTGGGTCGTCTTCATTGCGTCGATGCTGTTGCTGTTGCCCTTTCTGGCGCGCACGCAGCAACTGATGCGCGAATTCTCGCTGCTGGCCGGCGTCAGCGCCGTCGCCACCTCGCTCGACCTGCTGTTCGTGACGGTGTTCTCGCTCGGCAACTTCGCCTCCCTGACCCTGGCCTTGTTCATTTCGCTGGGCCTTTACGCCAGCCTGCGCCAGTGGCTGCTCAACCGGATGATGGCCCGCGAGCGCATCACCACCGAGCGCATGTTCGAGCATCTGTACCGCATCGCGCGCGAGGTGCAGGCGCGGCCGCAAGGCGTCGGCGAGCAATTGCCGCGGCTGCTGCGCGAGATGTTCGAGCCGCTCGAAGTCGAATGGGCGACGCGGCGGCACAGCAGCCGCGCGCGCGTCGTCGGCACCGGCGCCAGCCTGCTGGTGCCGGTGCCGCGGCTGACACCGAACACCCCGCCCGGCAGCATCGTGCTCGGCTTCGCCCAAGGCGGCCGGCGCATGTTCACCGCCGACGATGCGCGCCTGGCCGACCGGGTCGTCGATCAGCTGTCGCGCGCGGTGGCCTTCGACCAGGCGGTCGAGCGCGGGCGCAGCGAAGAGCGCGTGCGCATCGCGCAAGACCTGCACGACGATATCGGGGCACGCCTGCTGACGCTGATGTACCAGGCGCCAACGCGGGAAATGGAAGACTACCTGCGCCACACGCTGAAGGATCTGAAAACACTGACGCGCGGCCTGGCCGCACCGAATCACCGCCTGTCGCATGCCGTGGCCGAATGGAAGGCCGACATCGCGCAGCGCCTGGCTGCGGCCGACTGCGAGTTCGGCTGGACTTTCAGCTTTGGCCAGGATCTCGAGCTCGGCGTCGTGCAGTGGTCGGCCCTGACGCGTGTGCTGCGCGAGCTGGTCAGCAACACCATCGCCCACGCCCAGGCCACGCGCGTCGACATCGACGCCAGCCTCGAACGCGGCGTGTTGACGCTGACCGTGACCGACAACGGCGGCGGTCGCAACCCTGCCGCCTGGTCACACGGTCTGGGCCTGGGCGGTGTGCGCAAACGCGTCAAGCAGCTCGGCGGCAGCGTGCAGTGGTGCGAGACCCCCCCCCGGGGCATTGCTTGCCGCGTGGTGATTCCAAGCCTGGGCCAAGGCACCGGTTGAGGCTCGCCCCCCGAGTTCCCCGGGCCGGCGACAAACGGCGATTTCCGGATTCAATCTTCCTCTTGGAACGCCTCTTCGCGCTTCTTCTTGATCGAAGGCAGCATGACGACCACGATCATCAGCGCCGCCGCGACGAGCAGGCCGGCCGACAGGGGCCGGGTGGCAAACGTAGTCCAGTCGCCGCGCGACAGCAGCAGCGCACGGCGCAGGTTTTCCTCCATCATCGGGCCGAGGATGAAGCCCAGCAGCAGCGGCGCGGGCTCGCAGCTCAGCTTGTAGAAGAGATAGCCCACCCCCGCGAAGCCGGCGCCCATATAGACGTCAAAAGCGTTGTTGTTCAGCGTGTAAAGGCCGATGGCGCAAAAGACCATGATGGCCGGGAAGAGGAAGCGGTAGGGCACCGTCAGCAGCTTGATCCAGATGCCGATCAGCGGCAAGTTCAGGATCACCAGCATCGCATTGCCGACCCACATGCTGACGATCAGGCCCCAGAACAGTTGCGGGTTGCTGGTCATCACCTGCGGGCCGGGCTGGATGCCCTTGATGGTCATCGCGCCGACCATCAGCGCCATCACCGCATTGGGCGGGATGCCCAGCGTGAGCATCGGAATGAACGAGGTCTGTGCACCGGCATTATTCGCCGACTCGGGGCCGGCCACGCCGCGGATATTGCCCTTGCCGAACGCAATCTCGCCAGCCCGACTCGGCATCTTCTTCTCGACGGTGTAGGCCGCGAAGGAGGCCAGCAGCGCGCCGCCGCCGGGCAATACGCCGAGGATCGAGCCCAGCGCCGTGCCGCGCAGCACCGCCGGCCAGGCGTCCTTGAAATCCTGCCGGGTCGGCCACAGGCCCTTCACATCCTTGGTGAAGACCTCGCGGTGTTCGGCCGGCTGGCCGAGGTTGGCAATGATTTCGCCGAAACCGAAAACGCCCATCGCGATGGCGACGAAGCCGATGCCGTCGGTCAGCTCGGGGATATCGAAGCTGTAGCGCGGCACGCCCGAGATCACATCGGTATTGATCTGGCCCAGCAGCAGGCCGAGCAGGATCATGGCGATGGCCTTGAGCAGCGAACCCGAAGCCAGCACGACGGCCCCGATCAGACCCAGCACCATCAGCGAAAAATATTCGGCCGAGCCGAATTTGAAGGCCAGCTCGGTCAGCGGCGGCGCGAAGGCGGCGATGATGATCGTGCCCACGCAGCCGGCGAAGAAGGAACCCAGGCCGGCGGCCGCCAAGGCCGAGCCAGCGCGTCCCTGGCGGGCCATCTGGTAGCCGTCGATGGCGGTCACCACCGCGCTCGACTCACCCGGCACGTTGATCAGGATCGCCGTCGTCGAGCCGCCGTACTGCGCGCCGTAGTAGATGCCCGCCAGCATGATCAGCGCCGGTGTCGCATCCAGCGCGTAGATGCTGGGCAGCAGCATGGCGATGGTCGCCACCGGGCCCAGGCCCGGCAACACACCGATCAGGGTGCCCAGCACCGTGCCGCCGAAGGCGTAGAGCAGGTTCTGGGCGGTGAAGGCGACATCGAAGCCGAGCGCCAGGTTCGACAGCAGATCCATGTTCTTGTTCTCCTCATCCGCCCATGAACGCAGGCTTGAGCGGAATGATCAGGCCGAGCCCCCAGATGAAGATGACCCAACTGCCGGCCGTGAGGATGGCGGCATTGACCAACGCCTCGCCCCAGTGGAACTCGTCGCCGGCCAGCGCCGCGACGACAACCAGGATCGGCAGCGCGATGAACATGCCCAGGTGCGGCAGCGCCCAGCCGAAAACCGCCACCGTCGCGACAATGTAGGACAACGGCTTCCACGCAACAGCGCCGATCGGGTCGCCGCCTTCGCTTTCGATGGTCAGGGCCTTGAACAACTCCAGCGCGCCGAGAAGCGCCAGCAGGATGCCCAGCCCGAACGGGAAATAGCCCGGCCCGGGGCTCGCCGAGCTGCCGAAGTTGTAGGTCGTGGCGCCCCAGGCAAAGCCGATGCCGACGACGAGGAACATCATGCCGGCCCAAAAATCGCGTTCGCTCTTGATCTTCATGATCGAATGGCTCCTCCGGCGTTGGCCGCCCCGGCGCATTCTAGGCAGTCACGTCGCCGGCACTCGCTGTGGTTTCCACGTAAGCCAATGCGCCGTGCCGGGCGCGCTCAGGCTCGTTGCACCTGCCAGGCCGGCGTGGTGCGCAGCACCTCGTCGAGCGTCGTCGTCCCCTCGGCGACCTTCATCGCGCCGGCGGCACGCAAGGGGTGCATACCGTCGGCGACGGCCTGGCGGCGCAGGGCATCTTCGTCCATCGTCGGATGCACGCAGGCGCGCGCGGCTTCGCTCAGCGTCATCATTTCGTAGAGGCCGGCGCGGCCGCGGTAGCCGGTCATGCGGCATTCGAGGCAGCCGACGGGTTTATAGACCCGCGGCGCGCCCTTCAATTTCCACGGCAGCAAGGCCTGCGCCAGCGTGGCGGCGCTGGCCTCGCTCGGATCGGGCTGTTTGCACGCGGCACACAGGGTGCGCGCCAGGCGCTGCGCGAGCACGCCGATCACGGTGGCCGAAATCAGGTAGGGCGGCACGCCCAGGTCGGCCAGGCGCGTGATCGCTGCAGCGGCATCGTTGGTGTGCAGGGTGCTGAACACCAGGTGGCCGGTGAGCGCGGCCTGGATCGCCATCTCGGCGGTGGCCAGGTCGCGGATCTCGCCGACCATGATGATGTCGGGATCCTGCCGCATCAGCGCGCGCAGGCCTTCGGCGAAGCCGAGGTCGATGGCGGCGTGGACCTGGGTCTGGTTGAACGAGGTTTCGATCATCTCGATCGGGTCTTCGATGGTGCAGACGTTGACCTCGTCGGTGGCCAGCCGCTTCAGCGTAGCGTAGAGCGTGGTCGTCTTGCCGCTGCCGGTGGGACCGGTGACGAGGATGATGCCGTGCGGCCGCGCCGTCAGATCGGCCCAGCGCTCGGCCTCGCGCGCGCCGAAACCCAGCGCCTCGACGCTCTTGACCACCGTATCGGGGTCGAAGATGCGCATCACCATCTTTTCGCCAAAGGCCGTGGGCAGCGTGGCCAGGCGCATTTCGACTTCGGCGCCGGCCTGGCCATCGACCATCGGGCGCACGGTCTTGATGCGGCCGTCGAGCGGGCGGCGCTTTTCGACCACGTCCATGCGGCCGAGCAGCTTGACGCGCGCGACCATGGCGTTCATCACCGTGGTCGGTACCTGATAAACCGTGTGCAGCACGCCGTCGATGCGAAAGCGGATCACGCCCATCTCGCGCCGCGGCTCGAGGTGGATATCGCTGGCGCGCTGGTCGAAGGCGTACTGCCACAACCAATCGACGACCTGCACCACGCCCTGGTCATTCGCGTCGAGCTGCTTGTTGCTCTTGCCCAGCTCGACGAGTTGCTCGAAGCTGGCCAGCGCCGCGGTTTCGCCGCGCTTGGCCGCCGCGCGTACCGAGCGCGCCAGGGTGTAGAACTCGGTCGTGAAGCGCTGCACTTCGAGCGGATGCGCCAACACCAGGCGCAGGCGCTTCTTGGTATGGGCCTCGATCTCGGCGACCCAGGCGGTATCGAGCGGCTCGCAGGTGGCCACCGTGACCTCATGCAAACCCACCGCCACCGGCAAGGCGCGCCGTGTCTCGGCGTAACGGATCGACATCACATCGGCCACCCGCGCCACATCGACCTTCAGCGGGTCGATGCGCAGGTAGGGCATCGCCAGCTTGCCGGCCAGCCATTCGGTCAGCGCCTCGGTATCGAGGGCGCGGCCGTTGCGCGCATCGCTGAGGTCGGCGCTGCCCAGGCGGATCAGCGGGTGCTGGCTCGAATCGCCGGCACCAAAACGCGAGCGGATGCGCGCGGCTTCGTCGTCATTGAGCAGGCCGTCTTCGTGCAGCCATTGCAGCAGCAGGCGCCACTCGAGACGGCCTTGCGGGAGGTGGGTGGGAGCGTTCATGCTTTGTAGGGCCGGACCATGCGCAGCCATTTGCCGGCGAGCAGGCCGTGGCGACGCTCGATATTAGCCGCCCGCGCGCTCAGTTCGTCGCGGCCCGGCACCCGCACTCCGCGCGTGGCGACGACCACGGTGTTGCCTTCGCGCGTCGGGCGCAGGCTCCAGACCTGGTCCTTGCCGAAGGCCGCCGCGATCCGGACGGCGCTGTGCTCGAAGCTGGCGGCGCGGCCGAAGAGGTTGACGCTCATCACACCGCCATGCACCAGCACGCCGCGACAGGCCGCGTAGAAGGCTTCGCTGTCGAGCACCGGCGCGGCGGCCTCGTGGTCGTAGAGATCGACATTCAGCACCTGGGCGGTCTGCAGGTTCGCATCGTCATCGACCCAGGCCTGCGCATCGCGCTCCAGCACACTCAGCCGCGCATCGTCGGCGGGCAGGCGAAAGGCGTGGCGGCAGGCCGCAATGACGGCCGGATTCAGCTCGACCGCCGTCACGCGGTCCATGCGCAGCACCTGGTGGCAATAGCGCGTGATCGCGCCGGCGCCGAGGCCGAGCTGCACGGCATGACCGCGGCTGAGATCGGCGCTGTCGCGCCACAGCATCCAGGCCATCATGCGCTGCACATATTCGAGCACGATCGTGCGCGGCTCGCGCACCAGCATCGCGCCCTGCACCCAGGGTGTATCGCCCAGGTGCAGGGTGCGCAGGCCGTCCTGCTCGGCGATGGTGGCGCTGGGCAGTCCGGGTTTCAAGACGCGATGCCCGCTGCGGCAAAGGCGGCGCGCCACGCCGCCAGCTTGCGCTCGAAAGACCAACGGGCGTTGGCCGGGCTGGTCGAGGGCAGGCGGTGCAGCGGCAGACCGAGCGTGCGCGTAAGGCGCATGGCGCGCGCTGATTCGCCGCCGTTGTGGGCGACGGCGCGCAGCGCCGGCAGGCGCGCCACCAGAGCGGCCAGGTCGTTGGGCTCGGCATCTTCGATGGCGCGGTCCAGGCTGCCGTCGCGGTGGCAGGCGCGATAGACGTCCCACAGGCCCAGGCCGCGCGCCTGCATTTGCTGCAGCCGCTCGGCGTAGCCCAGTGTCTTGAAGTCCACAGGCCACAGCGCCGCCAGGATCGGCCAGAACTGGTTGCGCGGGTGGGCGTAGTACTGCTGCGCCGCGAGCGAGGCCACGCCGGGAAAGCTGCCGAGCACGAGCAGGCGGGTCTGGCGGTCGGCCACCGGCGCCAGACCCTGCAGCAGCGTGGGTATCGCCGTCATGGCGCGTGCGCCATCAAGGCCGCCAGTCGAGGCAAGGCAGCGCAGGCATTGGCGCTGCACTGCGCGGCCGTTTGCGCCGGGCTCCAGCCGCGCAACGTGGCCAGGGTCTGGGCAATGCGCGGCAGCTCGGCCGGCTCGTTGCGGCTGGGCGGGCGTTGCTCGCGCTCGCCGGCTTTTACGTACAGCCATTGCGGCGGGATGTCGGGCGCATCGGTTTCGAGCACCGGCACCTCGGCGGGCAGGGTGGCGGCGAGCTGGCGGATTTGCAGCGCGCGCTCGAAAGTCATCGCACCGCCAAAGCCGAGCTTGAAGCCGCGCTGGGCCAACTGCAGCGCCTGCGCCTGGCTGCCATTGAAGGCGTGGGCGATGCCGCCGGGCACTTCGATGCGGCGCAGCTGCTTCAGCAGGCCATCGGCCGAGCGCCGCACATGCAGGATCACCGGCAGACTGTATGCGCGGGCGAGTTTCAATTGCGCGGCGTAGAAGCGCTCCTGGCGCGCGCGATCCAGGCCGGGCACGAAATGGTCGAGGCCGATTTCGCCCACCGCCACCAGATGCGGGTCGTTGCGATGCGCTTGCAGGGCCTCTTGCAGGCGATCGAGGTCGGCGTCTGCAGCGGCATCGACAGACAGCGGGTGGATGCCCAGGGCATAGGCCAGGCCCTGCCGGCGGGCCAGCGCCACCAGCGCGTCGAAATCGGCCACCGCCACCGCCGGCAAGACCAGCATGCCGACGCCGGCCTCGCGAGCGCGTTGCAGCACCGCGTCACGGTCGGTGTCGAACTCGGGGGCGTCGAGGTGGCAGTGGCTGTCGATCCAGGGCATCGCAACAATGATCCCATGCCGAGCACAAGGACCGGCAGCGTGGTACTGTTTTAGCCTTCGCGACGCCATTTTTGCCTGGGAGCGTTCCATGAGGCGAGCCCCGCTGTACAGCGCATCGAGTCGGCGCAGCCAGCCACCGGCTGGCGCTGCCGATTCAAGCGCCGCCGAAGTGCCGGTCGCGGCGGCCACTCTGGCCCCGCCAACGGCGACGGCAACGCGACGTCGGCTCTGGTTCGTCACCGCCTCCGCGGTACTGCTGGGCGCAGCGCTGGCTGCCGCCCTGTTGCTGCGTTTCGGGCCACCGGGTGCGCGCGCACTGACGCAGGACGATATCGATCGCGCGGTGCTGCACACGCTAAACACCAAGGCCTTGCCGGCACCTGCCGCCAAGGCCTTCGAGGCCGTGCGCGGCGCCGTGGTCAAGGTGATCGGCTTGTCGGAGCGCAAGGAGGCGTCTGCCAAAGCCAACCAGGACGACAAGAAGGCCAAACGCGCCCAGCCCGAGGTCGAGCGCGACGGTGATGAAACCGAGCGCGAAGAACGCGGCATCGGTACCGGCGTGGTGATCGTGGACAACGGCACGATCCTGACCAACCTGCACGTGGTCTTCGGTGCCAAGCAGATCAAGCTGATCTTCGCCGACGGCCTGGAGGCCGACGCCGATGTGATCGCGCTGCGCCCCGAACACGATCTGGCCGTGCTGCGCGCACGCAAGATTCCAGACGACCTGAAGGCCGCCACGATGCGCAGCACCCACGACCTGCGCCTCGGCGAGCGCGTCACCGCGGTCGGTTTTCCGTTCGGCATCGGGCCCTCGGTATCGCACGGCGTGGTCTCGGGCCTGAAGCGCGAATTCCGCTCGCCCGAGGGCCAGCGCATCCTGACCAACCTGATCCAGTTCGACGCCGCCGCCAACCCCGGCAACTCGGGCGGCCCGCTGGTCACCGACGAGGGCGAGGTGGTCGGCATCGTGACCGCGATCTACAACCCGACCGAGGAGCGCTTCTTCGTCGGCATCGGCTTCGCGGTGCCGATCGAGAACGCGGCGCAGGCCGCGGGGATGCCACCATTTTGAGTGCAGGAAAGCCCATGACCGAACGCATCACCGCCGAAGCCTCCGCCACCTTGATGGAGCAACTGCTCTACGAGGTCAAGCGCGTCGTCGTCGGCCAGGATCGCTTCCTCGAGCGCGTGCTGGTGGCCATGCTGGCGCAGGGCCACCTGCTCGTCGAGGGCGTGCCGGGCCTGGCCAAGACGCTGACCGT
>CADEDE010000056.1 GCA_902825995.1 uncultured Burkholderiales bacterium | reverse complement strand
CGTGCACTTCGCCTGCACCAGCGAGGACATCAACAACACCAGCCATGCCCTGATGTTGAAGGCCGCGCGCGAGCAGGTGCTGCTGCCGGCGCTCGACGGCCTCACCGACACGCTGGCGGCGATGGCGCGCCAGTTTGCCGCCGTGCCGATGCTGTCGCGCACGCACGGCCAGACCGCCAGCCCGACCACCGTCGGGAAGGAGATCGCCAACGTCGCCGCGCGCCTGGCCACGGCGCGCGCGCGCATCGCCGCGGTGCAGCCGCTGGCCAAGATGAACGGCGCGGTCGGCAACTACAACGCCCACCTCGCGGCCTACCCGGCCGTCGATTGGGAAGCCTTCGCGCGCGGTGTCGTCGAAGGGCGCCTGGGCCTGGTGTTGAACCCGTACACGATCCAGATCGAGCCGCACGACTGGATCGCCGAGCTGTTCGACGCCGTGGCCCGCGCCAATACGATCCTGATCGACTGGTCGCGCGACGTCTGGGGCTATATCTCGCTGGGCTACTTCAAGCAGCGCACCCAGGAAGGCGAGATCGGCAGCTCGACCATGCCGCACAAGGTCAACCCGATCGATTTCGAAAACGCCGAAGGCAACCTCGGCCTGGCCAACGCGGTGCTGACGCACATGTCGCACAAGCTGCCGCTGAGCCGCTGGCAGCGCGACCTGACCGACTCGACCGTATTGCGCAACATGGGCGTCGCGCTGGGCTACACCCTGATCGGCTGCGACAGCCTGGCGCGCGGCCTGGCCAAGCTCGAAGTCAACCAGGCCGCGCTGACCGCCGACCTCGACGCCGCCTGGGAAGTGCTGGCCGAGCCGATCCAGACCGTGATGCGCCGCTACGGCGCAGCCAACCCGTACGAGCGCTTGAAGGCGCTGACGCGCGGCAAGGCCGTCACGCGCGAGGCCATGGCGACCTTCATCGACACCCTCGTCGAGGTGCCGGCCGCCGAGCGTGCGCGACTGAAGGCCATGACGCCGGGCAGCTACACCGGGTTGGCCAGCGCCCTGGCTGCGCGCATCGCCCCCGATCGCCCGGGCTGAACCGCCACGTCGAAGCGCCGCTTCCCTAGAATCGGCCCATGCAATTTCTCGAACGCCTGGCGACGCTGCAGCGGCAGCGCGACTCGCTGCTGTGTGTCGGCCTGGATCCCGAGCCCGAGCGCTTCCCCGCGCCCTGGCGCGGGGAGCCGGCGCGCATTTTCGATTTTTGTGCGCGCATCGTCGATGCCACCAAGGATCTGGTCTGCGCCTACAAGCCGCAGATCGCCTATTTCGCCGCCCAGCGCGGCGAAGACCAGCTCGAACGGCTGATCGGCTACATCCGTCGCGTCGCACCCGACGTGCCGGTGATCCTGGACGCCAAGCGCGGCGATATCGGCAGCACGGCACAGCAGTACGCGCGCGAAGCTTTTGTGCGCTACCAGGCCGATGCGGTGACGCTGTCGCCGTTCATGGGTTTCGATTCGATCGAGCCCTACCTGGCCTACGACGGCCGCGGCCTGATCCTGTTGTGCCGCACCTCCAACGCCGGCGGCAGCGATCTGCAGGCGCAGACCCTGGCCAACGGCGACCGGCTCTTCGAGCACATCGCCCGGCTCGCCGCCGGGCCCTGGAACCGGAGTGGCCGGCTCGGCCTGGTCGTCGGCGCCACCTATCCGGCCGAGGTGGCGCGGGTGCGCGAACTGGCGCCCACGCTGCCATTGTTGATCCCGGGCGTCGGGGCACAGGGCGGTGACGCCGGCGCCACGGTCCAGGCCGGCTGGCGACCCGACGCCCCGATCATCGTCAACTCCTCGCGCGCGGTGCTTTACGCCGGCAGCGACGCGGGCTTTGCCGCTGCCGCACGCGACGCGGCGCGCACGACGCGCGACGTACTGGCCGCGGCGCAGCGCCGGTCGGCGCTGGCACAGCGATGATCGAAGTGGCCGCCACAACAACACGCGACCCTTCGTCGGCGCCGGCCGAGGCCGAGGCCCGCCTGCTGCGCCGTTTCATGCTGCTCGGGCTGGCCTGTGCGTCTGGCCTGGCGCTGATGTACCTGGGCCTGGCGCTGGCCGGCAACGGGGGCGCAGGCCGCGCCGGCGTCGCCGCAGCGGCATGTGCCCTCCTGGCGGCGGTCCATGGCTGGCTGGCCATGACGCCGCGGCGCATGGCGCTGTTGTCCACCGTCGTCTGGGCCGTGGCCTCGACGATGCTGGCCGCCGACACGGTGGCCGTGGCCGGCGGCGACGGCGTGCACTCGCCGGTTCTGGCCTTCGTGCCCCTGCTCGTCTGCGCCGCCATGGCCACCGTCGGCTCGCCGCGGCTGGTGCTGCTGCCGGCGCTGCACGGCTTGACGCTGCTGGGGCTGGCGGCGGCTGAATGGGCCGGCGTGTTCGGGCCGCCGGCCAGCGTCGCGCGGGTGCTGCCCGCATTGGCCCTGCAAGTTGCGCTGACCCTGGCCGGTGTGGCGATCGGCCAGTGGCTGCGCTATGCGATCGAGCGTTCGATGGCGCGGGCGCTGATGCGCGAGCAGCGCTTCGCCGGTCTGCTCGCGGTGGCGGCCGATTGGTACTGGGAAATGGACGCAGCGTTCCGCTACATGCATGTGTCGGAACAGGTCGGCGGCGGCTCGGGCCTGCGTGCCGAGCGCCGGCTCGGCAAGGCGCCGTGGGAGATCGACGGCTTCGGACTGGACGCGCAGGCGATGGATGCGCACCGTGCCGACCTCGAATCGCACCAGCCGTTTGCCAACCTGCAGTTGCAGCGCGCGGGCCCAAGCGGTCAACCCCATTGGTATGCCGTCAGCGGCCGCCCGCGTTTCGACGAGCGTGGCAGGTTCCTCGGCTACTGGGGCGTGGGCCGCGATATCACGGTCGAAAAACAGTCCGAACTGGCCCGCGTGGCCACCGAAGCGCGCTACCGCGAACTGTTTGCGCGCTCGCCGTCGTCGCTGGTGTTGCACCGCGACGCCCAGGTGCTGGACGCGAATACCGCTGCGCTGGCCTTGTTCGGCATGCCCGACGCCGCCACCCTGGTCGGTCGCAACCTGCTCGATTTCTATGACGAAGCCGACGGCTCCCGGCGGCTCGCCGCCGAGCGTGCGCGGGCCCTGCGCGCGTTGCCGATCGGCGAGTCGATGCCGCCGCACCAGTTCGTGCTGCGCGCCGCGCGCCGGGGCCGCATCGTGGCCCAGGTCAGCAGCGTCAAGGTCGATACCGGTGGCGGCCCGGCGATCCTGTCGATCTACCACGACGAAACCGAGCGCCTGCGCGCCGAGACCGCGCGCGTGCGCTCCGAGGCGCTGATGACGCACCTGGTGGCGACCAGCCCCGACATGATCACCCTGAACGACATGGCCACCGGGCGCTATGTGATGGTCAACGATGCGTTTCTGCGCCTGGGCGGTTGGACCCGCGACGAGGTCATCGGCCGCTCAGCGGCTGAACTCGGCGTCTGGCCCGACGAGGCCACGCGCGAACGCTTCACCAGCGAAGTGAACCGCCGCGGCGAGGTACGCGACCGCGCCTTCGATTTTCAGGATCGCCGCGGCCAGACCGTGTCGCTGCTGGTCTCGGCGGCGCGCTTCACGCTCGAGGGCCGGGTCTATGTCGTCACCAACGGCCGCGACATGACCGCCATCGAGCGCGAGCGCCTCGAGCGCGAAGCGATCCTCGAGAACGCCTCGATCGGCATCGCGATGACGCGCGACAGCGTATTCCAGCTCGCCAATCCGCGCTTCGAGCAGATGTTCGGCTGGGCCCCGGGAACGCTGGTCGGCGAGCCCGGTTCGCGGGTCTGGCCCAGCGCCGAGGACTATGCGGCGCTGGGGCGCGAGCTCGGCCCTGTGCTCGCCCGCGGTGAACCGATCGACGTCGAACGCTTCATGGCGCGCCGCGACGGCAGCCGCTTCCGTTGCCGCTTGCTGGCCCGCGCTGTCGATCCCAGCCACCCGGGCAGGGGCGCCACGATCTGGATTGCCGAAGACGTGACCGAGCGTCACGCCGTCGAGCAGGCGCTGGCACAGGCGCGCGACGACGCCGAAGCCGCCAACCGCGCCAAGAGCGCTTTCCTGGCCAATACCAGCCACGAAATCCGCACGCCGCTGAACGGCCTGGTCGGGCTGGCGCGGCTGGCGCGCCAGCCCGGCCTGGACGAAGCGCGCCGCGAGCGCTACCTGCAGCAGATCGACGACAGCGCACAGGCCCTGTCCGGGGTCATCAGCGACATCCTCGACTTGTCGAAAATCGAAGCCGGCAAGCTGCGCCTGGAGGCCGTTGACTTCGATCTGCACGCGCTGCTCGAATCGATCGAGCATGGCTACGCCGCGCTGGCCGAGGCGCGCGCGCTGACGCTCGAGATGGCGGTCCGCGATGGCGTGCCGCGACGGGTGCGCGGCGACCCGTCGCGCCTGCGCCAGGTGCTGTCCAACTTTCTCAGCAATGCGCTCAAATTCACCGCCCAGGGCGGCGTGAGCATCGACGTCCGGCCGGCGGCCGCGACGCGCCTGCGCTTCGAGGTCCAAGACAGTGGGCCCGGCATCGACGCCGGCGTGCAGGCACGCCTGTTCACGCCCTTCACGCAGGCCGACGAATCGACCACCCGGCGCTTCGGCGGCACCGGCCTGGGCCTGTCGATCTGTCGCGAGCTGGCCGAGTTGATGGGCGGCGAGGTCGGCGTCGATAGCCAACCCGGCCGCGGCAGCCGCTTCTGGGCCGAGCTGCCGCTGCCGGCCAGCAGCGAGGGCAGCCCCGATCCGGCCTTCGCGGCCGCGGGCGACAAAGGCAACCCGCTGGCCGCCCTGCGCGTGCTGGTTGCCGAAGACAACCCGGTCAACATGCTGATCGCGGTGGCCCTGCTCGAACAATGGGGCGTCGCCGCGGCCCAGGCCGGCGACGGCGCGCAGGCGGTCGCGGCGGTGAATGCCCAGGCCGACGCCGGCACGCCCTTCGATCTGGTGCTGATGGACGTGCAGATGCCGGTGATGGGCGGCTACGAGGCGGCCCGCGCGCTGCGCCAGCGCCACAGCGCCGCCGTCTTGCCGATCGTCGCCCTGACTGCCGCGGCGCTGACCTCCGAGCGCGACGAGGCGCTGGCCTGCGGCATGAACGACTTCCTGACCAAGCCGATCGATGCGCAACGCCTGCACGACACCGTGCTGCGCTGGCAGCGCCGACGCCCGAGCCGGTCATCCACTGAACCTGAGGAGCCCTCGCCATGAACCCACTGCGCCAACTGCTCAAATCCGCCGGCTCGCACGCGCCGCTGGGCACCTGGCTCCTGTCGGCCAGCCCGATCGTCGTTGAAGCCATCGGCCATGCCGGCTTCGACTGGGGCGTGCTCGACATGGAGCACGCGCCGCTGGATCTGATGGGCCTGGTGCACCTGCTGCAGGCGGTGGGTAATACGAAGATGGTGCCCGTGGTGCGCGTGCCCTGGAACGATACCGTCACCGTCAAGCGCGTGCTCGACGCCGGCGCGCAGACCCTGCTGTTCCCGTTTGTGCAGAACGCCGACGAGGCGCGCCGCGCGGTCGCCGCCACGCGCTATCCGCCCGAAGGCGTGCGCGGCATGGCCGGCATGAGCCGCGGCTCGAAATTCGGCACCACGCCCGACTACTTCCAGGCGGCCAACAAGAATATGGGCGTGATCGCGCAGCTCGAAACGCCCGAGGCGGTGGCCAATCTCGAGTCGATCGCCGCGGTACCGGGCGTCGATGCCCTCTTCGTCGGCCCGGCCGATCTGTCGGGCAGCATGGGCCACGCCGGCCAGCTCGCGCACCCGGCGGTGATGTCCTTGATGGCCGGTGCGGCGCAGCGCTGCCAGGCCATCGACATGCCGATGGGCACGGTCGGCGATACGCCCGAAGCGGTGGTCCAGTACCGCGCGGCGGGCTACACCTTCGTGGCCATTGCGTCGGACCTGGGCCTCTTGATGCGCGGTGCGCGGGCGGCGGTGAAAGCGCTGACGACGCCTGAGGGCGAGACGCACGTGCATACGCTGGCCGGCGGCACGCAGACGCCCAGAGGGTAGCCCGATGCGAAACCGCAGCCGGCGGCGCAACGGGCGCAGCGCTTACGATGGGCCTGCGCCACAGTCGTCGGCGCGCCACCGGAATTGCCACCCAGCACCATGACCGCAGAAACCCCCACCACGGCACTCGAACTCCATGCCGGCGCACTGCGCCTGGCGCTGCGCCCCGACCTGGGCGGCGCCATCGCCGGCTTCTGGCACGGCACCACCCCTGTCCTGCGCAGCAGCGCGGCGGCCGAATTGAAGGCCGCGCGGGCAGCGGCCTGCTTTCCGATGGCGCCGTATGCCAACCGTATCGGCTACCGGCATTTCCGCTGGCTCGGCCGCGACTTCAGCACCGCCCCCAACTTCGACGCGGGCAACCCGCATTCATGGCACGGCACGGTCTGGCAGGTACCCTGGCGCGTGACGGGCGTCAACGCCACGCAGGCCGAACTGGCGGTCACGCACGTGGCCAACGAACACTGGCCCTTCAACTTCGACGCCACGCAGAGCTTCGAGCTGGCCGACAACGCCCTGACGCTGCGCATGACGCTGACCAATATCGACGCGCGCACACAACCGGCCGGGCTGGGCTGGCATCCATACTTTCCCAAGCGCTCGCGCAGCCGCCTGCACGTCGAGTGCAGCCAGCGCTGGGAGTCCGACCCGGGCACGCAACTGCCGACCCGCCGCGTCACGCAGGCCGGCATCGATGGCGAGGTCCGGCATCTGGATTTCGACAACTGCTTCGAGGGCTGGCGCGGCGCAGCCAACCTGCGCGACGAAAAACTGGCGCTGAAAGTCACTTCGTCACTGCCCTATCTGGTGGTCTTCACACCGCCCACGCGCGACTATTTCTGCGTCGAGCCGGTCAGCCACGTCGGCAACGCGATCCAGATGGCCGACCCGGCCGTGCACGGCCTGGTGGCCTTGCCGGCCGGCGAGACGATGGAGGCGTGGATGACGATCGAAGTCGCGAGGGCATGACCACCCCCGAAGCAGCTTCGCCGCTCCCCCTCGAGGGGGCCGAGGCCCGCGGCTCCAAGCCGACCTGCGTCGGCTTGGACGGGCTGAGGAGTGGCCGCGTCTCGCGGCCATGCGGGCTGCAAGGCACGCTAGTGGCCGGGCATAGCCCGATCCACGGCGTTCGCTTGAAGGTCCGCGCCTTTCGTGGAAGGTCGTTGACGTGATCGCAGCGCTGCCCGGAATCGCGCCCAGCCTGCTCGGCGAATCGCCGCTGTGGCACCCGCACGAGCAGGCGCTCTACTGGTGCGATATCCCGGGCCGCCAGCTGAATCGCTTCGACCCCGCCAGCGGCGCCCACCGGGCGTGGGCCTTCGATACCGACGTGGGCTGCTGCGCGCCGCTGCACGACGGCGGCCTGCTGCTCGCGCTGCGCCGCGGCCTCGTGCGTTTCGATCCCGCAACGGGCACATCGACCGTGCTGGCCGCAGCGCCCTACGACCCGGCGAAGGAACGCTTCAACGACGGCAAGGCCGACCCGCAGGGTCGCTTCTGGGTCGGCACGATCTACGAGCCGCGCGATCCGCCGCGCGCCGCGCTGTACCGCTTCAACGCCGGGCGGCTCGACAGGATGGCGGGCGACATCACGGTCAGCAACGGCCTGGCCTGGAGCCCCGACGCGCGCACGCTGTACTGGGCCGACACCCAGGCCCACCGCGTCGATGCACTCGACTTCGACGTGAGCGACGGCAGCCTGTCGCGGCGTCGCGTCTTCGCGCAGTTTCCTGCCAAGACACTCGATCCGGCGCGCGCCAGCTACGGCGGCCGCCCCGACGGCGCCGCCGTCGATGCCGAAGGCGGCTACTGGATCGCGATGTACGAAGGCGCCCGCCTGCTGCGCCTGGCGCCCGACGGCTCGGTCGTGCGCGAAGTGCGGCTGCCGGTGCGCTGCCCGACCATGCCCTGCTTCGGCGGCGCGGACCTGAAGACGCTGTACATCACCACCTCGCGCAACAGCCGCCCCGCCGATGAACTCGCGCGCGAACCGCTGGCCGGCTGCGTGCTGCAACTGCGCGTCGAGGTGCCCGGGCTGCCGGCGAATTTCGCGCAACTCTGATCGAGCTTCGAATGGCCCCGACCGCCCGCCGCTCAGGCCTGAGGCCATGAGTCCGGGTACGGCGCCCGACACCTCGCGTGCGCACCTGCTGGCGCAGGCGCGGGCGGCCCGCGAGTGGGATCTGGCCGTCATCGGCGGCGGCGCGACGGGCCTGGGCGTCGCGCTCGACGCCGCCGCGCGCGGCTTCTCGGTCGTGCTGTTCGAGTCCGACGATTTCGCCAAGGGCACCAGCTCGCGCGCGACCAAGCTCGTGCATGGCGGCGTGCGCTACCTGGCGCAGGGCAACGTGGCCCTGGTGCGCGAGGCGCTGCACGAGCGCTCGACCCTGCTGGCCAATGCACCGCACCTGGCGCAGCCGCTGGCTTTCGTGATGCCGGGCTACCGCTGGTGGGAGCGCGGCTTCTACGGTATCGGCCTGAAGATGTACGACGCGCTGGCCGGTTCGCGCGGCCTGGGCCCGACCGAGTTCCTGTCGAGCGCGCAGACGCGCGCGCTGTTGCCCACGGTGCGCGCGCGCGGCCTTTGCGGCGGCGTGAAGTACTGGGACGGGCAGTTCGACGATGCGCGCCTGGCCGTCACGCTGGCGCGCACGGCCGTGGCCCAGGGCGCGGTGGTGCTCAACCACTGCCCGGTGACGGCGATGCTGCGCCAGGACGGCAAGGTCAAAGGTGTGGTTGCGCGCGAGGCCCTGGGTGCAACGGACGGCGCCGCCGCGCTGACGATCGCCGCCCGCTGCGTGGTCAACGCCACCGGCGTCTGGGTCGATGACCTGCGCAATATGGACCGGGATCCCGGCATGGCCGAAAAGTCCGCCATCGTCGCGCCGAGCCAGGGCGTGCACCTGGTGGTCGATCGCGCCTTCCTCCCCGGCACCCATGCGCTTTTGGTTCCCAAAACCGCCGACGGCCGCGTGCTGTTCGCGGTGCCGTGGCTGGGCAAGACGATCCTGGGCACCACCGATACGCCGCGCGACGATATCGTGCGCGAGCCGGCGCCGTTTGCCGAGGAGGTGCAGTTCATCTTGCGCGAGGCCGGGCGTTACCTGGACAAGGCGCCGACGCGTGAAGATGTCAGATCGGTGTGGGTCGGCCTGCGCCCATTGGTCAGGCACGGCGGCGACGACGCCGGCAACACCAAGCGGATTTCGCGCGAGCACACCGTGCTCGTCGGCCGCTCCGGGCTGGTCACCGTCACCGGCGGCAAATGGACCACCTACCGGGCGATGGCCGAAGACGTGCTCGAGCACTGCTTCGAGCGCCAGTTGCTGCCGCGCAAGGCGCAGGGCGTGACGGCCAGGCTGCCATTGCTCGGGGCATCGCAACGAGCGGGGGTGTCGATGACGCAGGCGCCGGGTGAACACCTCTATGGCAGCGAGGCGGCGCTGCTGCACACGCTGCCCGGCGCAACCAACTGGCTCTGGCGCGACGCCGAATCGGGCCGGGGCGCGCTCAGCGAAGCGATGGTGCGCTTTGCGTTGCGCTTCGAGATGGCGCGCAGCGTCGAAGACGTGCTGGCGCGGCGATCGCGGCTGCTGTTCCTCGATGCCGCCGAGGCCGCGCGCCAGGCCGGCGCGGTGGCCGCGATCCTGGCCGACGAACTCGGCGCGGGCTTCGATGCAGCGGCGTCGCAAGCGGCATTCGAAGCCCTGGCGGCGCAATACCAGCGCCTGCCTTGAGGCAACTCAGGGCGCGGCGAGCGCGTCGCGCAGCGCTTGCGGGCTCAGCAATTCGGGCAGCAGGGTCGGCAGGGCCTGGCCGGGTTTGTAGATCGCATACACCGGCACGCCGTTGCGGCCCAGGCGCGCCAGCTCGGCGCTGATGGCGGCGTCGCGGCGCGTCCAGTCGGCGCGCAGCAGGGCCACGCGCCTGGCGTCGAAGTCGGCCAGCACCGCAGCGTTGCCCAGCGTGGTGCGCTTGTTGACCTGGCAGGTCACGCACCAGGCGGCGGTGAAATCGACAAACACCGCGCGGCCCTCAGCGTTGAGAGCGGCCACGCGCTCGCTGCTCCAGGGCTGCCAGCGTGCATCCGCCGTGCCGACGGGCGAGGTGGGCGCCGCGGCATGGGCCTCGCGCCAGCTCGGCAGGGCCCAGGCCAGCACCGCACCGAGCAGCACCACACCGGTGGCGCTCCAGGCCACGCGCGCGAAGTGCCCACTGTCGATGCGGCCCCAGGCCCACAGCGCAAAGGCCAGTGCCACCAGCACCGCCAGCAAGGCCGCGACGCCATCGTTGCCGGTCTGCTGGCCGAGCACCCAGGCCAGCCAGACCACGGTGGCCAGCATCGGGAAGGCCATCGCGGTCTTGAAGGTCGCCATCCACGCGCCCGGCTTGGGCATTGCGCGGGCCAGGCCGGGCCAGGCGCTGGCGGCCAGATAGGGCAGGGCCATGCCGACCCCCAGTGCGGCAAACAGACTCAGTGCCTGCGCAGGGGGCAGCGTGAACGCCAGGCCCAAGGCCACACCCATGAAGGGCGCGGTGCAGGGCGAGGCCACCGCCACCGCGAGCACCCCGGTCAGGGCCGAATCGGCCAGCGGGTGGCGCAGGCGCATCGAGGCCAGGCCGCTCGGCAGCAACATGCCGAACTCGAACAGCCCGGCGAGATTCAATGCGATCAAGGTGAACAGCACCGCGAGTGCAGCAATGAACAAGGGCGACTGCAACTGAAAGCCCCAGCCGATCTGCTCGCCGCCCGCGCGCAGCACCAGCAGCAGCGCGGCCAGCGCGACGAAGGACAGCACCACGCCGGCGCTGTAGGCCAGGCCGCCGGCCAGCAGCGCGCGCCGGCTGTGGGCGTGGCCGGCAAAACCGAGCAGCTTCAGCGACAGGATCGGGAACACGCAGGGCATCAGGTTCAAGAGTGCGCCGCCGATGAGCGCGAATGCAAGCGCGGCGAGCAAGCCCAGTGCCGGCGCCGTTGGCGCTTCGCGCACGTCAGGCACCACGTTGCTGTCGGCCGCTGCCACCGGCGCTACCAAAGCCGGCCAGGCGCCGGCGATCGCAAAATCCACCTGCACGCCAGCCACCGCGCCGGGCGCGGCCAGCACCGCCTGCATCTGCGCCGGGCTCGCGAAACGCTGCGCCGAGATCGGTACCTGCGCCTGCCAGGTGCCGCCGTCCCAGCGCGCGGCGACGCGCGCGGCATGCTCGACCACGCCGGAGGTTTCGGCAAAGAACGCCAGCTCGCGGCCCTGTAGCGCCGCGGGCAGGCCGCTCACGGTCACGCGCAGGGTCTTGGCCGCATCGACCAGTTCGGCGTACGCCTGCGCCGCGGCGGCTGGCTGCGGCAGCGCGGCCTGCGCCGCGGCAAAGGTGGCGCTGTGCATCACTGTGCTGGCCTGCACCGGAATGCTGAGCGCGAACTCACCCTGCTGCGGGATACAAACGTCCTTGCACACCAACCACTGTGCACGGAGTTGGATGTCCAGCGCATGGCCGGTGAACGACGAGCTCACGGTCACCGGCACCGGCAACAACAGTTGGCCTTCGTAGCCGTAGTTCATCAACGGCCCGACCGCAATCTTCTGCGGCGTCGGCCAGGCGATGTCGCCGGCCGTCACGCCCGCCGGCAACTGCCAGGCCAGCGTGGTCGGCAGGCCCGAATCGCCGGGGTTCTTCCAGTAGGTGTGCCAATGCGGCTGGTGATCGATCAGCAAACCCAGCCACAGCGGCTTGCCCGGCGTGACGCCCTCCGGCGCGTGGGCCACCAGCTCGGCGCGCACCTGCTCGGTGGTGACCGCCGCCGCAGCGGCCAGAGCCGACAGCGGCGCTGCGAACGAGGCTGCGATCAATAACAAACGGTGCAGCAGCGGCATGATGAATCGGGTGGGAAAGGGTTGCGATGAGAGCTTGGGGTTGGGGCCCAGGTTCCGCGGCTCGCGCCTTCAGACGACTCCGCATTGTGCTTCGGAGCCTGGGCGGGCTTTGAGCGGCGCGCGATAGCCCGTATAATCGTTGGGCTTTGCTGGGCGCACTTGTGATTTCGACGACGTCAGACCCGAATCGTTTTTCCGACCGTTTGGACCCGTGGGCCGATGACGCAGGGGATGCCGGCAAGGAAGCCTTCAAGAGCCTGACGCGCAGCCAGGCCCGGGTTCTGTTGGCGAACAACCCGCAGGCCGTGTTGCCGTGGCGCGTGATCGCGGTCCAAGTCATGGTCGGCGTGTTGGTGGCCTCGGTTGCCGGGGCGGCGAGCGCGCGAGGGGATGTGTTTTGGTCGGCGCTGTATGGCGCTGTCGTGGTGGTGCTGCCGGGAGCCTTGTTGGCGCGCGGCATGACCAGTGCGCTTTCGAGCGTGTCGCCCGGCGCCAGCGCCGTGAGCTTCATGTTTTGGGAGTTGGTGAAGATTGGCGTTTCGGTCGTCCTGCTGGTGCTGGCGACGCGGATCGTGCAGCCCCTGAGCTGGCCGGCCTTGCTGGTCAGCCTGGTGCTGTGCACCCAGGTGTATTGGCTGGCGCTGCTTTGGCGCCGCCGCTGAAGACGAACAGACGAACAGGACGGGGTCGTTAACAACATGGCAGCCGAAGGTCACGCGCCCACCGCAGGTGAATACATCATTCACCACCTGCAGCACTTGCAGAACAAGAAGCAGACGTCGGTCGTCGATTTCTCCGTTTTCAATCTCGATTCGATTTTCTGGGCCGTCAGCCTCGGCGTGGTCGGCTGCTGGCTGCTGTGGCGCGCGGCGCGCAGCGCAACTTCGGGCGTGCCGGGGCGCTTCCAGGCGGCAGTGGAAATCCTGGTCGAAATGGTCGAATCGCAGGCCAAGGGCATTGTCCACAGCGCCAGCAGCCGCAAGCTGGTCGCGCCGCTCGCCATGACGGTGTTTGTCTGGATCTTCCTGATGAATGCGATGGACCTGCTGCCGGTTGACTTGCTGCCCAAGCTCACCGAGCTGATCGGTATTCGCTATCAACGCGTCGTGCCCAGCGCGGACCTGTCGGTGACGATGGGCCTGTCGCTGTCGGTGCTGCTGATCTGCCTGATCTACAACGTCAAGATCAAGGGCGCGGGCGGCTGGATCCATGAACTCTTCAGCGCGCCGTTCGGCGACAAGTGGTTCCTGTATCCGGTGAACTTCGCGATGCAGATCATCGAATTCGTCGCCAAGACCGTGAGCCACGGCATGCGGCTGTTCGGCAACATGTACGCGGGCGAGCTGATCTTCATGTTGATCGCGCTGATGGGCGGCGCCTTCGCCTGGAACGCAACCGGCATCGGCCTGGCCATCGGCCACATCGTCGCCGGCACCGTGTGGGCCATCTTCCACATCCTGATCATCACCTTGCAGGCCTTCGTGTTCATGATGCTGACGCTCGTCTATGTCGGCCAGGCGCACGACACCCACTGAGTTTTCCTTCCCCGTTCACCCACAAACCACACTCAATCTAGGAGTCATCATGGAAGTCATCAGCTTTGTTGCCCTCGCCGCCGGCCTGATCATCGGTCTGGGCGCGCTCGGCGCCTGCGTCGGCATCGGCGTCATGGGCAGCAAGTACCTCGAATCGGCGGCACGCCAGCCCGAGCTGATGGGCGAGTTGCAGACCAAGATGTTCCTGCTCGCCGGCCTGATCGACGCGGCCTTTATCATCGGTACCGGTATCGCGCTGTGGTTCGCCACGGCCAATCCGTTCATCGCCCAGATCGCCAACCTGCCGAAGTAATTTCCGGCGCCGGTTTGTGGCGGGGCGGCAGCGCGTGAAACGCGCGCCGCCCCAAGGCACCCCCTGACGAGGCATTCCCCTTGAGCATCAACGCTACCCTCATCATCCAGATGATTGTGTTCGCGATCCTGGTCTGGTTCACGATGCGTTTCGTGTGGCCGCCGATCACTGCCGCACTCGACGAGCGCGCCAAGAAGATCGCCGATGGCCTGTCGGCTGCCGACAGGGCCAAGGCCGAACTGAGCAACGCCAACCAGCGCGTCGAGCAGCAGCTTGCCGCGGCGCGCAACGACGCCACCAGGCGTCTGGCCGACGCCGAGCGCCTGGCGCAGCAATTGGTCGAAGAGGCCAAGACGCGTGCCAGCGAAGAAGGCGCCAAGATCGTTGCCGCAGCCAAGGTCGAAGCCGAGCAGGCATCGGTCAAGGCCCGCGAAGTGCTGTGCGAGCAGGTGGCTGCGCTGGCCGTGAAGGGCGCCGAACAGATCCTGCGCAAGGAGGTGAATCCCGCGATTCATGCCGACTTGCTGGGCCGCCTCAAGGCAGAACTCTGATATGGCCGAACTCGCCACCATCGCCAGGCCCTACGCCGAGGCGCTGTTCAAGGCCGGCGCCGGTTCGTCGGATCGGGCTGCGGCCGTGCAACAGCTGCGCGCGCTCGCCGCCGTCGCCGCTGACGCCCAGCTGCGTCTGTACGCCGGCAACCCGAAGGTCGAGGCCGCGCAGGCCTATGCGCTGATGGCCGGGGTGGTGAACCTGCCGCTCTCGCCGCAGGTGCAAAATTTTCTGCACACCGTGCTCGACAACGGCCGCCTCGAGGCGCTGCCTGAAATCGCCGCCCAGTTCCAGACGCTGGTGAATGCCCAGTCCGGCATTTCCGACGCCACCGTGTTCAGCGCCTTTCCGATCGAGAGCGCGCAGCTCGCCGACGTGGCGGCCACGCTCGAGAAGCGTTTTGCCCGAAAACTCAATGCCAGCGTGGTCGTGCAGCCCGAGCTGATCGGTGGCATCCGTGTGGTGGTCGGCGACGAGGTGCTCGACACCTCGGTCAAGGCCCGCCTCGAACAAATGAAGGTTGCGCTCGCCGCTTGAGCGTCGCCACAGGAGAAAACGATGCAACTCAACCCCGCAGAAATTTCCGAACTGATCAAGAGCCGCATCCAGGGGCTCGCGGCTTCCTCGGACATCAAGAACCAGGGCACCGTGGTGTCCGTCACCGATGGCATCGTGCGCGTACACGGCCTGTCGGACGCGATGGCCGGCGAAATGCTGGAGTTCCCGCCGACTGCCGACGGCGCGGCCACCTACGGCCTGGCGCTGAACCTCGAACGCGACTCGGTCGGCGCGGTGATCCTGGGCGAGTACGAGCACATCTCCGAAGGCGACACCGTCAAGTGCACCGGCCGCATCCTGGAAGTGCCGGTCGGCCCCGAGCTGATCGGCCGCGTCGTCAACGCGCTCGGCCAGCCGATCGACGGCAAGGGCCCGATCAACGCCAAGATGACCGACGTGATCGAGAAGGTCGCGCCGGGCGTGATCGCGCGCAAGTCGGTGGACCAGCCGGTGCAGACCGGCCTGAAGTCGATCGACTCGATGGTGCCGATCGGCCGCGGTCAGCGCGAGCTGATCATCGGCGACCGCCAGACCGGCAAGACCGCGGTGGCGATCGACGCGATCATCAACCAGAAGGGTCAGCACATGACCTGCGTTTATGTCGCGATCGGCCAGAAGGCCTCGTCGATCAAGAACGTGGTGCGCGCGCTGGAGCAGGCCGGTGCGATGGACTACACCATCGTCGTGGCCGCCTCGGCCTCGGAATCGGCCGCGATGCAGTATGTGTCGGCCTATTCGGGCTGCACCATGGGCGAGTATTTCCGCGACCGCGGCCAGGACGCACTGATCATCTACGACGACTTGTCCAAGCAGGCCGTGGCCTACCGTCAGGTTTCGCTGCTGCTGCGCCGCCCGCCGGGCCGCGAAGCCTACCCCGGCGACGTGTTCTATCTGCACAGCCGCCTTCTGGAGCGTGCCGCGCGCGTGAACGCCGACTATGTCGAGAAGTTCACCCAGGGCGCGGTCAAGGGCAAGACCGGTTCGCTGACCGCACTGCCGATCATCGAAACGCAGGCCGGCGATGTCTCGGCCTTCGTACCGACCAACGTGATTTCGATCACCGACGGCCAGATCTTCCTGGAAACCAGCCTGTTCAACGCCGGCGTTCGCCCGGCCATCAACGCCGGTATTTCAGTGTCGCGGGTCGGCGGTGCGGCGCAGACCAAGCTGATCAAGTCACTCTCCGGCGGCATCCGTACCGACCTGGCGCAGTACCGTGAACTGGCCGCCTTCGCGCAGTTCGCCTCGGACCTGGACGCCGCCACGCGCAAGCAGCTCGACCGCGGCGCCCGCGTGACCGAGTTGCTGAAGCAGGCGCAATACAGCCCGCTGCCGATCAGCCTGATGGCCGCCACGCTGTTTGCGGTGAACAAGGGCTACCTGGATGACATCGACGTGAAAAAGGTGCTGGCCTTCGAACACGGCCTGCACCAGCACCTGAAATCCAGCCACGCGGCCCTGCTCGCGAAGCTGGAGAACGACAAGGCCATGGACAAGGGCGCCGAAGAAGCGCTCGGCAACGCGATCGCCGCGTTCAAGAAGTCGTTTGCATGACATGAGCCACCCCCGTTGCGCCTTCGGCGCGCCCCCTCGAGGGGGCGCCGCCAGCAGACCGGCAAAGCCGGATCTGCAGCGGTCGCTCGCAAGAGGCCGTGGCCCGGTGGCGGCCGCGTCGCTTTCACTCAACAGGAGTTGACTGGCATGGCAGTCGGCAAAGAGATTCGCGGCAAGATCAAATCGGTGGAGAACACCAAGAAGATCACCAAGGCCATGGAAATGGTCGCCGCCAGCAAGATGCGCAAGGCGCAGGAACGCATGCGTGCGGCTCGGCCTTACGCCGACAAGATCCGCAACATCACGGCGCACCTGTCCGAGGCCAATCCCGAGTACAAGTCGCCGTACATGCGCACCGGGGGCACGACCAAGGCCGTGGGTTTCATCGTCGTCAGCACCGACAAGGGCCTGTGCGGCGGCTTGAACACCAACGTGTTGCGCGCCGTCACGAACAAGATGAGGGAAGTGCAGTCCGCGGGCGGCACGATCCAGGCGGTGGCGATCGGCAACAAGGGCTTCGGTTTCCTCAACCGCATCGGCGCCAGCGTCATCAGCCACGCCATCCAGCTGGGTGACGCGCCGCAGTTGGAAAAGCTCATCGGCCCGGTGAAGGTGATGCTCGACGCCTTCGTCGAGGGCCAGCTCGACGCGGTCCACCTCTGCTACACCAGCTTCATCAACACGATGAAGCAGGAGCCGACCATCGAGCAGTTGCTGCCGTTGTCGGCCGCACGCCTGGTGCAGAGCGCAGCCGAAAGGAAGCAGTACGGCTGGGACTACATCTACGAGCCCGACGCGCCCAGCGTCATCGACGAGCTGCTCACGCGTTATGTCGAAGCCCTGGCCTACCAGGCGGTGGCCGAGAACATGGCCAGCGAGCAGAGCGCCCGCATGGTGGCGATGAAGGCCGCGACGGACAACGCCGGCACACTGATCGGCGAGCTCAAGCTGATCTACAACAAGACGCGGCAGGCGGCGATCACGAAGGAGTTGTCCGAGATCGTCAGCGGCGCCGCCGCCATCGGCGGCTGAGCGCACGCTACGCCCCCGAATTCCGCACCGAATCCAGTCTGAAGGATCTGAAAATGTCGAACACTCAAACACAAGGCAAGATCGTCCAGTGCATCGGCGCCGTGGTGGACGTCGAGTTTCCGCGCAACGCCATGCCGAACATCTACGACGCGCTCAAACTCGAAGGCACGGCGCTGACGCTGGAAGTGCAGCAGCAGCTGGGCGATGGCGTGGTGCGCACCATCGCGCTGGGCTCGTCCGACGGTATCCGCCGCGGCCTGCTGGTCAGCAATACCGGCGCCGGCATCACGGTGCCGGTGGGCAAGGCGACGCTGGGCCGCATCATGGACGTGCTGGGCTCGCCCATCGACGAGCGCGGCCCCGTGGACCAGACGCTCACCGCCGTCATCCACCGCAAGGCGCCGGCCTACGACGAGCTGAGCCCGTCGCAGGAACTGCTGGAAACCGGCATCAAGGTCATCGACCTGATCTGCCCCTTCGCCAAGGGCGGCAAGGTCGGCCTGTTCGGCGGCGCCGGCGTCGGCAAGACCGTGAACATGATGGAGTTGATCAACAACATCGCCAAGGCGCACAGCGGCTTGTCGGTGTTCGCCGGCGTCGGCGAGCGCACCCGCGAGGGCAACGACTTCTATCACGAGATGGCCGAGTCGGGCGTCGTCAACCTCGAGAACCTGGGCGAGAGCAAGGTGGCGATGGTCTATGGCCAGATGAACGAGCCGCCGGGCAACCGCCTGCGCGTGGCCCTGACCGGCCTGACCATCGCCGAGTCGTTCCGCGACGAAGGCCGTGACGTGCTGTTCTTCGTTGACAACATCTACCGCTACACGCTGGCCGGCACCGAGGTGTCGGCCCTGCTGGGCCGCATGCCTTCGGCCGTGGGCTACCAGCCGACGCTGGCCGAGGAAATGGGCCGCCTGCAAGAGCGCATCACCTCCACCAAGGTCGGTTCGATCACCTCGATCCAGGCCGTCTATGTGCCCGCCGACGACCTGACCGACCCGTCGCCCGCGACCACCTTCGCCCACCTGGACGCCACCGTGGTGCTGTCGCGCGACATCGCCTCGC
>CADEDE010000055.1 GCA_902825995.1 uncultured Burkholderiales bacterium | reverse complement strand
GCGCTTATGCCCTTGGGGGCAGCGAGCATTGCGAGCTTGGGGGCCGAAATTTCAGGCCGGCGTGGCGGCGCGAACACCGGAGGCCGCGCCCGAGGCCGCTGCATCGGGGCGCTTGACGTCGGCCGCGCCGCCGGGCCGATCCAGATCGACGATGCGCAGCGGCAGACCATCGCCACGCATCACACGCGCCTGGCCGGCTGTCACCACCAGGTCACCCGGATTCAGGCCCTCGAGGATTTCGACCTTGCCGGCCTGGCGCACGCCGATACGCGCTTCGATGCGCTGCGACAGCTTGGCCTGCGCTGGGCCATCGATGACCTTGACGATGTACTGCTTGCCGGCCTGGGGCACCAGGGCTTCCTCGGGCACCATCAGCGCGCGTTCGCGCACCGCGAAGACAATGCGCGCGCGCGCGAACATGCCCGAAGTCAGCGCGGCATCGGGCTTGTCGATGCGCGCGCGCACCAGCAGCGAGCGGCCGTTGGCATCGACCTGCGCATCGAGCGCCTCGACCTTGCCGGCAAAGCGGCGGCCCGGCATCGCGTCGAGCGTGACCTGTACCGGCAATCCGGCCTTCACCGGCCCGACATAGCGCTCGGGCAGGCGGAAATCGACCCACATGCGCGAGCGGTCCTCGAGATTCACCATGTCGGCGCCGTCTTTGAGATAGTCGCCAAGGTTGACGCTGCGGATGCCGGCCACGCCGTCGAAGGGCGCCCGCACCACCAGCCGCGCCAGTTGCGCCCGCGCCAGCGCAACCTGGGCCTCGGCGACTTCGAGCGCCGCGGCGTTCTGATCGACCGCACTCTGGCTGACAAAGTCTTGCGCCTGCAATTCGCGGCTGCGCTGCAGGTTGGTGCGCGCAATCGTCGCCTGGGCCTGGGCCTGCTGCAGTTGCGCGCGCTGCAAGGTGTCGTCGAGCTGCACCAGCAGCTGGCCGCGGCGCACACGCTGGCCGTCGGCAAAACCGAGCTTGACGATGCGCCCGCTGACCTCCGGGCGCATGGTCACGGTTTGCACCGCCCGCACGCTGCCGACGGCCTGGGCATCGTCTTCGATGTGCATGGCCTCGACCCTGCCGACCTCGACCGCCGCCGGGCCGCCCGGCCCACGCGCAGCGCTGGCCACGCGGGATACAACCGCCGGCGCTGTTGAACCCGCTGTACCTTGCGTCGGCATGCGGTGCTGGATCCACCATGCGGCAGCGCCGAGCACAGCGATGCCGGCAACGGCGATCCAGGTATGAAGTTTTTTGACGGCCATCGGGCGCACTGTAGCTGCGGCGGCAGTTTTGTGAAGCTGTGTCTTTACCGCCTAGCGAGCAAGGGGTTCGGCCACGCCGCGGTTGGCCAGCGCATCGGCACGTTCGTTGCCCGGGTCGCCGGTGTGGCCTTTGACCCAGCGCCACTGCACCCGATGCGTTGCGGCCAGCGCGTCCAGGCGCTGCCACAGGTCGATGTTCTTTACCGGCTTGTTGCCGGCGGTTTTCCAGCCGCGCTTCTTCCAGTTGTGGATCCAGGCCGTGATGCCCTGGCGCACGTACTCGCTGTCGGTGTGGATGACCACGGCGCTGTGGCGTTTGAGCGCGCTCAGCGCTTCGATCACTGCGGTCAGTTCCATGCGATTGTTGGTGGTCAAGGCTTCACCACCCCAGAGTTCCTTTTCGTGTCCGCCCATGCTCAGCCAGGCACCCCAGCCGCCCGGGCCCGGATTGCCTTTGCAGGCGCCATCGGTGTAGATCGTGATCGAGCCGTCTTGCCGGTTCATGTCTTTTCCCTCTGCGAATGGTGGTTGGCGACCACGGCCGGCGCGGCCTGGGTCTTGCTGCGTTCACGCCGCACCAGGCCGACCAGGCGCATACCGCGCACACGCTTCACCGCCACCAGCATATAGACTGCACCGAACACCGGCCACCAGCGGTCGCCGGTGCGGTCCATCCAGGTATAGCGCGCCAGCCAGCGCTCGGACGCCACCGGCGGCCGGTAGCCGCCGAAGCGCCCGCCTTCGACCTCGAAACTGAGCAGGCGCAGCCAATCGCGCAGGCGCCCATAGCCGATGAAATCGCCCGGCTGCGGCAGAAACAGCGGCTCACCGCTGCCCAGGCGCTGGCGCATCCGGCCCAGGCGCTGGCGCAGCCCCCACAGGCTGGCAGGGTTGAAGCCGAGGATCACGACCCGGCCCTCAGGCACCAGCACGCGCTCGACTTCGGCCAGCGTCAGGTGCGGGTCGCGCGCCAGTTCCAGGGTGTGCGGCAGCACCACCAGGTCGAGGCTGCGTTCGGGCAAGGGCAGCGCGTCGGTGTCGCAGTGCAGGGCTACTGCGCGCCGCAGGGCAAGGCCGTCGCTGGCCAGCCAGCGATGCGGCATGCGGTTGCTGCGCAAGGCCTCGAGCTCGGGCAGGCCGAGCTGCAACGCATGAAAGCCGAACAGATCGGCAACCACGCGATCGAGCTGTGCCTGCTCCCAGGCCAGCAGGTACCGGCCCGGTGGCGTATCCAACCAATGCGTCAGTTCGTCGCTGGAATGATTTGTGGTCAGCATGGCTTGCAATCGGCGCCGAACCGGCAAATGGCGAACATTCTCACAGTGCCTGGTTCCTATAATTGCGCCGCCGCTTGACGCCCCGGCACACTGCAATGTGCCGGCATTCTATTGAGGCGCCCATGACATCCAACCCGATTGCCATCACCCGCTGCGCCCTGGCTGCGCTGGCCGCAAGCTGGGTCGCGGCCTGCGCCAGCCCCGGGCCGGCAGCCGTCCAAACCAGCGCTGCGCCGGCGCCGGTGATGGCCGTCGATATGCCGGCGCCGACGGTGCCGCTTGCACAGGAGGCGATCCCGGCAGCGCAGGCCAATATCGCCACGGCGCTGCCGCTGCCGGCGGTAGCAGCACCGGTCGATCCGGTGCGTCCCGAAGTGCCGGTCGATCTCGACGACCGCACGGCGCAAATCGACCTCTGGCAGCGCGTGCGCAATGGCTTTGCCATCGCCGACCTCGACGACAACTTCGTGCGCAAGCGCGAGGCCTACTACGCCGGTCGGCCCGAGTACGTGCAGCGCATGGCCGAGCGCGGTGGACGCTACCTGTTCCACATCGTCGAAGAAGTGCAACGGCGCAACCTGCCCAGCGAACTGGCACTGCTGCCCTTCATCGAAAGCGCATTCAACCCGCAGGCGATGTCCAGCGCACGGGCCTCGGGCATGTGGCAGTTCATGCCGGCCACCGGGCGCCACTTCGAACTCACGCAGAACGTCTTTCGCGACGACCGCCGCGACGTGCTGGCCTCCACGCGCGCCGCACTCGACTACCTGACTCGCCTGCACGGCATGTTCGGCGACTGGCACCTTGCGCTGGCCGCCTACAACTGGGGCGAAGGCAATGTGCAGCGGGCCATCAAACGCAACCGGGCCGCCGGTCGGCCCGCCGACTACGCCAGCCTGAAAATGCCGGACGAAACACGCGACTACGTGCCCAAATTGCAGGCGATGAAAAATATCGTCGCCAACCCGCAGGCTTTTTCGCTGGCGCTGCCGCCGCTGCAAAACCACCCGTATTTCCTCAGCGTGCCGATCGCGCGCGATATCGACGTGGCGCTCGCTGCACGGCTGGCCGGCCTGCCCCTGAGCGAATTCCAGGCCCTCAACCCGCAGATGAACAAGCCGGTGATCCTGGCCGCCGGCACGCCCCAGGTGCTGCTGCCCTACGACAATGCCGGCACCTTCCTCAAAGCCGTTGCACAGCACCGCGGGCCCTTGGCCACCTGGACCGCCTGGGTGGCGCCGAAAACCATGAAGACCGTGCTGGTGGCGCGGCAGCTGGGCATGGACGAAGACCATCTGCGCAGCGTCAACCGCATCCCGCCGCGCATGCTGGTCAAAGCCGGCTCGACCCTGCTGGTGCCGCGCAGCGCGCAACGCCAGACCGACGTATCGGAAAAAATCGCCGACCACGCCACGATGGCGCTGGCACCCGATGCGCCGGCCGCCCGGCGGGTGGCGTTTCGCGCCGGCAAGAGGGGCGACAGCGTGGCTGCCGTGGCCAGGCGCTACCGTGTCAGTGCAGCCAAGGTCGCATCATGGAACGAGGTCGGCGCCACGGCCCGCTTCGCCGCCGGGCGCACGGTGGTGGTGTATGTGCCCGTGCGCGGCGCGAAGGGTTCACCGGTGCGCACGGCATCGAGCCAGGCCGCGGCCCGCAAGATCGTCGCGAGCAAACCGGCGGGCAAGCGCAGCGCCAAGATCGTCAAGGTCGCGACGGCGCCGAGCGCGACTGTCAAACGCTGAGATCGATCAGCGCCGATCGCTCATCGCATGGGCGATGGTCGAAAGATCGACGTATTCCAGTTCGCTGCCCACCGGCACCCCGCGCGCCAGCCGCGTGACGTGGCCGCCGCGCGCGCGCAGCGCCTGGCCCAAGGCGTGCGCGGTGGCCTCACCTTCGACCGAAAAACCCAGGGCCAGGATCACCTCCTGCACTGCCGGATCGGCGGCACGCTCCAGCAACTCGGCCACGCCGATATCGCGCACGCCCACCCCGTCGAGCGGCGACAGACGCCCCATCAGCACGAAGTACAGGCCGCGGTAGCTGCCGGTGCGCTCCAGCGCCGCCTGGTCGGCCGGCGTCTCGACCACGCACAGCTGGCTGGCATCGCGCGAGGCATCGTTGCACACCCCGCACAGCGCCGTTTCGCTGAAGGTGTGGCAACGCTGGCAGTGGTGGATATGGCTCACCGCGCCGGTCAGCGCATGGGCCAGCTTCAAGGCGCCATCGCGGTCGTGCTGCAGCAGATGAAAGGCCATGCGCTGCGCCGATTTGACGCCCACGCCGGGCAGACGGCGCAGGGCCTCGATCAGCGCGTTGAGTGAAGGCTCAGCAGCGCTCACGACGGCATCGCAGCGCAATTCCAAGCAAACGCCGCGGATCGGGCTTTGCCCGGCCGCCAGCGTTGCCCCCTCGAGGGGGAGCGGCGAAGCCGCAACGGGGGTGGGCCATCAGAAGGGGAATTTCATGCCCGGTGGCATCGGCATTCCGGCCGTGAGCTTGCCCATCTTTTCGCTGCTCACGGCTTCGGCCCGGCGCACGCCGTCGTTGAATGCGGCGGCGACCAGGTCTTCGAGCATGTCCTTGTCGTCGGCCAACAGGCTCGGGTCGATAACGATGCGCTTGACATCATGTTTGCAGGTCATGGTCACCTTGACCAGGCCGGCGCCGCTGACGCCATCGACCTCCATCAGCGCCAGTTCGTCCTGCGCGCGCTTCATGTTCTCTTGCATGGCCTGCGCCTGTTTCATCAGGCCGGCGAGTTGCTGCTTCATCATTTCGGGCGTCTCCTAATGGAATTTGATCGAGCCGGGCACGATGCGCGCGGTCTTGAACTGCGCGAGCATGTCCTGCACCAGCGGGTCGTTGTGGATGATCTGCTCGGCCTCTTGCTGGCGGCGCTGTTTCTCGGCGGCGCTGCGTTTGGCCGGCGTATCTTGCGTCGCGCCGGCTTCGAGCTCCAGACGCAGCGGCGCGATGCCCAGGGCCTCGGCCAGCGCGGCTTGCAGCTTGTCGCGCAGGGCTGTCGTGCGCAGCGATTCGCGCTCGACGCGCAGGCGCCACAGCGGCGCGGCACCGTCGTGCTGTTCGATCAGCTCGGCCTGCAGTGCCAGCTCGCGTACCAGTGCAGCGATCAACTGGCGCTGTTCGAGCATGGCCACGACAGCGGCCCAGCGCTCGCCCAGCGGGGTGAGCACCAGCGCGGCGGGCTCATTGGCCGGCGCGCGCGGTGCATCGGCAAACAGCGGCGGCGCCTGCTCGCGCGCTGTGAACTCCGCCAATTCACTGGGCGCTTCGTCGAGCCAGGCCGGCGGCTCCGGTGGCTGCACCGCGCGCACTGGCGGCGGCTTGGGCGCCGCTGGCGCGACCGCCGCCGCGGTTGCGGGTGTGGGCGCAGCCGCGGTGCGGGAAGCCGCTGGCGCCGACCCTGCGGGCCGCGCGGGCGGCGAGCCCTCCGGCGCAAAAGCCAGCAAGCGCAGCAGCACCATCGTCAACGCGGCGTAGTCATCGGGGGCGAGCTTGAGTTCCTGCCGGCCATGCAGCACCAGGCTGTAGAGCAATTGCGTTTCGTCGGCCGGCAGCAGAACAGCGAGTTCGCGGGTCGCGGCACTCTCGGGGTCGGTGTCGGGCAGCGCACCGGGCACGGCCTGCTCGGTGGCCATTTGCTGCAGCAGACCGGTCAACTCTTCGAGCGTGCCCGCGGCAGACAAACCATGTTCGCGCAGCGCATCCACGCCCGCGAGCACCGCGCGCGCGTCGCGCGCCGCCAGCGCACGCACAAAGCCGCCGGCATGGCCGCGATCGACGCTGCCGAGCATCGCGCGCACGGCATTCCCACTCAAGCTGCCGCCGCCGAAGGCGATCGCCTGATCGGCCAGCGAGAGGCCATCGCGCATTGAGCCGCGCGCCGCGCGCGCCAGCAGGCGCAAGGACAATTCGTCGTGAGCCACGCCTTCGAGATCGAGCACGCGCTCGAGGTGCTCATGCACCACCTCGGGCGGCATCGGCCGCAGGTTGAACTGCAGGCAGCGCGACAGCACCGTGGGCAGCATCTTCTCCGGGTCGGTGGTGGCGAGCACGAATTTCAGATAGTCGGGCGGCTCTTCCAGGGTCTTCAGGAGGGCGTTGAAGGAATCCTTGGTCAGCTGGTGGGCCTCGTCGATCATGAAGACCTTGAAGCGGCCAATCGCCGGCTTGTAGGCCGCGCGTTCGAGCAGATCCTTCGTATCGTCGATGCCGCGGGTGCTGGCGGCGTCGATCTCGATGTAATCGATATAGCGGTCGGCGTCGATCTCGGTGCAGGCGCTGCACACGCCGCAGGGCGTGGCGGTGATGCCGCCGCTGCCGTCGGGGCCGGTGCAATTCAGGCTCTTGGCCAGGATGCGCGAAACCGTGGTCTTGCCGATGCCGCGCGTGCCGGTGAACAGATAGGCATGGTGCAGGCGCTTTTGTTCCAGTGCATGGGTCAGCGCGCGCACCACCGCATCCTGGCCCACCATTTCGGAAAACGAACGCGGCCGATATTTGCGCGCCAGCACGACATAACTCATGCGCCGATTCTACGGGTGCGAAGTGACACGACCCCTGGCCTGCCGCGATAATCCCGGCCCATGCAAGCACCCGATATCACCCCGCTGAGCTACGAACAGGCCGGCGTCAACTACGCCCTGATTGACCCGCTCAAGGTCAGCGCGCAACGCGCCGCCGCCACCACCGCCAGGCACCTGGCGGGCCACGGTTTCAGCGAGGTCAAGGCCTCGCGCGGCGAATCGGCTTATGTGATCGATGTCGGCCCCTTCTATATCGCCAGCATCGTCGAGTGCCTGGGCAGCAAGGCCCTGGTCGCCGACGAGATGGCCCGGCTCACCGGCAAGAGCTACTACGAGGGCATCGCCCAGGACACGATCGCCATGGCCGTCAACGACCTGATCACCGTGGGCGCCACGCCGCTCGTGGTCCAGGCCTACTGGGCCGCCGGCGGCAGCGAATGGTTCGGCGACGCCACGCGCGCGCAGGCCCTGGTGGCCGGCTGGCAGCGCGCCTGTGACGTGTGCAGGGTGGCCTGGGGCGGCGGTGAAACGCCGGCGCTGGCCGGCATTGTCGAGGCCGGGCGCATCGATCTGGCGGCATCATGCACCGGACTCATCAGCCCCAAGCAACGCCTCTCGGTCGGCGACATGTTGGCCCCCGGCGACGTCATCGTGCTGCTGGCGTCGAGCGGCATCCACGCCAACGGCCTGAGCCTGGCGCGCAAGCTCAACGAGCGTCTGCCGCAGGGCTACATGACGCCGATCGATGCAACAGGCACTACCTTCGGCGACGCACTGCTCGCGCCGACGACGCTGTACTCACCCGTGACCGAAGCGCTGTGGCAAGCCGGGATCAGGCCGCATTACGCCGCCAATATCACCGGCCACGGCTGGCGCAAGCTGCTGCGCCACCCCGGTAAATTCACCTACCGCATCCACAGCGTGCCCGTGGTACCGCCGGTGCTGAAGTTCATGCAGCAGCATGCCGGCCACGACGACTTCGATGCCTACAGCACGCTCAATATGGGCGCCGGCTTCGCGCTGTTCGTCGCGCCCGAACATGCCGAGCGCACGGTGGCGGTAGCGCGCGAGCAAGGCGTTGAGGCGCTGGCGGCCGGGCGGGTAGAGGCTGGCGACAAGCAACTGCTGGTTGAACCCCTGGGCTTGCGCTTCGGGGACGACGCGCTGCAGCTGCGCTGAGATCGGCGGGCGACGCAGTCGTCAGATCGACATCTTCTGCCGCACGCCGTCGGCGGCCATATCTTTGCCGCGGCCGCGGGCGACGATCTCGCCGCGCTCCATCACCATGTACTGGTCGGCGAGCTCGGCGGCGAAATCGTAGTACTGCTCGACCAGCACGATGGCCATCGTCTGGCGGTCGGCCAACATGCGGATCACGCGGCCGATCTCCTTGATGATGCTCGGCTGGATGCCTTCGGTGGGCTCATCGAGCATCAGCAATTTGGGGCCGGCGGCCAGTGCGCGCGCGATCGCCAATTGCTGCTGCTGGCCGCCCGACAGATCGCCGCCGCGGCGTTGCAGCATCTGCTTCAGCACCGGGAACAGCTCGAACAATTCGGCCGGGATCGGCGTGCCGCCGGGTTGGGTGGCCAGGCCCATGCGCAGGTTCTCTTCGACCGTCAGGCGGCCGAAGATTTCGCGGCCCTGCGGCACATAGCCGATGCCCTGGCGCACGCGCTCGTAGGATGTCGCGCCAGCGATGTCGTGGCCGTCGATCGCGATGCGCCCGGTCTTCACCGGCACCACGCCCATCAGGCTTTTCAACAGCGTGGTCTTGCCCACGCCGTTGCGGCCGAGGATCACCGTCACCTCGCCGAGCCTGGCCTCGAAGCCGACGCCACGCAGGATGTGCGAGCCGCCGTAGTATTGGTTCAGTCCGTCAACGCTGAGCATCGCCCATCGACCTCGTGCTTCATTCTGGAGCCCCCTCACGGAGGGGGCTTGGGGGAGCAAAACATTCCACCGGAGGTGTGCCTGGGGCTACCGACCCAGGTACACCTCCACCACCTTCTCGTTGGCCTGCACCTCGCTCAACAAGCCTTCGGCGAGCACGCTGCCTTCATGCAGCACGGTGACCTTCTTGCGCCCCTGCGTGAGCTGTTCGACGAATTTCATATCGTGCTCGACGACGACCAGCGAATGCTTGCCTTCGAGCGAGAGGAACAACTCCGCCGTGCGCTCGGTTTCCTCGTCGGTCATGCCGGCCACCGGCTCGTCGAGCAGCAGGAGCTTGGGGTCCTGCATCAGCAACATGCCGATTTCGAGCCACTGCTTCTGGCCGTGGCTCAACAGGCCCGCGGTGCGCTGGGCTTCGTCCTTCAAATGGATCAGGCCCAGGATTTCGCCGATGCGGTCGAGCTGCGCGCCGCCCAGGCGCGAGAACAGCGAGGCGCGCACGCGCCGGTCGGCCTTGAGTGCAAGCTCGAGGTTCTCGAAGACGCTGAGCTGCTCATAGACCGTGGGCTTCTGGAATTTGCGCCCAATGCCGATCTGCGCAATCTCGGGCTCGGTGAGGCGCAGCAAATCGATGGTCGAGCCGAAGGACAGTTTGCCGGCATCGGGCCGGGTCTTGCCGGTGATGCAATCCATCATCGTCGTCTTGCCCGCGCCGTTGGGGCCGATGATGCAGCGCAGCTCGCCGACATCGATATTCAGGCTCAGTGCATTCAGGGCCTTGAAGCCGTCGAAGCTGACCGTCACGTCATCGAGATAGAGCGCAACGCCGTGGCGGAAGTCGGGCTCGCGCAGCCGCATCAGGCCTGCCGGGCCCGCGGCGGCCCGGCGTTGTTCGTATTCGGCGCGGGCTTTCGCGCCGGCTTCGAGCAGTTCGGGCGTCATGGGGTCTTGCGCCTGAGCAAACCGATCAATCCATTCGGCAGGAACAGCGTCACCGCGATAAACAGCGCACCGAGAAAATACAACCAGAACTCGGGGAAGGCGACCGTGAACCAGCTCTTCGCGCCGTTGACGAAGAAGGCGCCGACGATCGGCCCGATCAGCGTCGCGCGCCCGCCCACCGCGGCCCAGATGGCCATTTCGATGCTCGCCGCCGGGCTCATCTCGCCGGGGTTGATGATGCCGACCTGCGGCACATACAGCGCGCCGGCCACCGCGCACATCACCGCGCTCAGGGTCCAGATTGAGAGTTTGTAGGCAACCGGGTCGTAGCCGGTGAACATGACCCGCGTTTCGGCATCGCGGATGGCCTGCAGCACGCGGCCGTATTTGCTGTGCACGATGGCGCGCGCCATCAGGAAGAAGCCGATCAGGGTCAGCCCCGACAGCACGCAGAGCACGACGCGCAAGTGCGCGGTGATCGGGAAGCCCAGCAGGCGCTTGAAATCGGTGAAGCCGTTGTTGCCGCCGAAGCCGGTTTCATTGCGGAAGAAGAGCAGCATCGCGGCGAAGGTCAGCGCCTGCGTGATGATCGAGAAATACACGCCCTTGATGCGCGAGCGGAAGGCGAAGAAGCCGAAGACGAAGGCCAGCAGGCCGGGCACCAGCACAACGAGCAGCATCTGCCCGACGAAGCTGTCGCTCAAGCCCCAGTGCCACGGAAATTCCTTCCAGTTCAGGAAGACCATGAAGTCGGGCATGGGCATGCGGTACTGGCCATCGCTGCCGATCTGGCGCATCAGGTACATGCCCATGCCGTAGCCACCGAGCGCGAAAAAGAGGCCGTGGCCGAGCGAGAGGATGCCGGTGTAGCCCCAGATCAAATCCATCGCCAGCGCGGCGATCGCGTAGCAGAGAATTTTTCCGAGCAGGCTGACGTAGAAATCGCTGAGGTGCAGCGTGCTGCCCGCGGGCACGGCGAGGTTGAGCAGCGGCACGACGGCTGCAATGAACACCGTCGCAGTCAGCACCCCCGCCCATCCGCGTTGGCCGAGCTTTGTCGTCATACCGATGGCCCCATCGCATCGGCGCTTGCAAGGCGCCGGGCGGGGCAGGTGTTGGGCTCAGACGGCTTGCCCTTCGCTTCGCTACGGGTACCCTGCGATGCTCGATTTCCTGGCCCCGCTGCCCAACTTCCTCCGCTCGCTGCGCTCGCTATGGTCGAACAGGGGCAGCGAGTCAGATCACGAAGCGCGCTGCGCGCGCGGCCAGGAACCCTGCGCTTCTCGGCTGCGCCAATTCGCCCCACCCCTGCCCCACCCGGCGCCTTGCGGGCGAGGACCGGCGTATTTGATGCGCCGAGGAAAGCCTCCTTTCGCAGGCCCGAGGGCGGTGCGGCGTTGGGGCGCCTATGCGCAGCCGAGGAACGCAGGTCTTGGGGCCGCGCGCGCATTTGGCGCGCCTCGTCATCTGACTCGTCGCATGTGTTTGAGCGTAGTGAGCGCAGCGAACGTAGCGAGTTATGCGACGGGCCACAAGACCGAGTACCGCAGGGCACCCGTAGCGAAGCGAAGGGCCAGCATCGAAGCCCCAACGCCGCACCACCCTCGGGCAGGCGCCGCGGCAGCATAGGAAGGAATAGGCATGCGCTCATGCCTCAGCACTTCGGCCCTTGAGCGCAAAGATCCCCTGCGGCCGCTTCTGAATGAAGATGACGATGAAGACCAGCACCATGATCTTGGCCAGCACCGCACCCGACAAACCTTCGAGCAATTTGTTCAGTACGCCCAGGCCGAGCGCGGCATAGACGGTGCCGGCGAGCTGGCCGACACCGCCGAGCACGACGACCATGAAGGCATCGACGATATAGCCCTGGCCCAGATCGGGCCCGACATTGCCGACCTGGCTCAACGCGCAGCCCGCCAGCCCGGCGATGCCCGAGCCGAGGGCGAAGGCATAGGTATCGGTGCGCGCGGTATTGACGCCCATGCATGCGGCCATGCGCCGGTTTTGCGTCACGCCGCGAACGAATAGGCCCAGGCGGGTGCGCGAAATCAGCGCCCACACGCCCACCAGGACGAGGATCGCGAAAGCGACGATGGCGATGCGGTTGAAGGGCAGCGTGAGGTTGCTCATCGCCTCGACCCCGCCCGACAGCCACGCCGGGTTTTCGACCGGCACGTTCTGCGCACCGAAGAGCGAGCGCACCGCCTGCTGCAGCATCAGGCTGATGCCCCAGGTGGCGAGCAGCGTTTCGAGCGGGCGGCCATAGAGCCAGCGGATGACACTGCGCTCGAGGGCAGCGCCGACCAGCGCGGCAGCGAGGAAGGAGACCGGGATCGCCACCAGCACATAGGCATCGAAGAGGCCGGGCAGGTAGGCGCGGAACAGGTTCTGGATCACATAGGTGGCATAGGCGCCGATCATCATCAGCTCGCCGTGGGCCATATTGATGACGCCCATCAGGCCGTAGGTAATCGCCAGGCCCAGGGCCACCAGCAGCAGGATCGAACCCAGGCTGACGCCGGTGAAGACCACGCCGAGGCGCTCGCCCCAGGCCAGGCGGCCTTCGATGCTGCGCAGGGCCACGGCGATCGCGGCTTTGACATCGGCTTCGGTCTCGACCTTCTGCCGCTCGATCAACAGCGTCTTGGTGGCCGGCGTGCCGCTCGCGCCCAGCGCGGTGGCGGCGGCGAGGCGCTTGGCCTTGTCGGCGCTGCCCAGCAGCATCGCCGAGCGGATGTGCTCGAGCGAAGCCTTGATCGCCGGCACCTGCTCGGCCGCGAGGGCCTTTTCGATCAACGGCAGCTTGGCCTCATCGGGCTCGCCTTGCAGGGTCTTCACCGCTTCGCTGCGCAGCGCCACGTTGGGCGAAAAGAGTTTGATCGAGGCCAGCGCCGCATCCAGCTCGCCGCGCATCTGGTTGTTGTTGATGACGTCCTCGGCCGTGGCGGGCACGGCCAGCTCAGCGCCGGTCACCGGGTCATGGCCCTTGCCGTCCTTCATCACATAGACGGCGGTATCGGTGAATTTGACCGCGTCGTCGGAGAGGGCCTGGATCAGCGCAACGGTCTTCTCATCGGCGCCAGCGAGCACTTCGTTGAGTGCGATGATGCGCGTTTCGGCCTCGCCGACGGCGAGCGCGCGCACCTGCTGTGGCGTCAACGCCATCGCAGGTGCGCACAACCATGCGGCTGCAATCAGTGAAAGCAGCCACCGCATCGGTCTTATTTCTTCGCCGCCATCACCACCGGCTCATCCTTCTTGCCCTTGTTCTCGGGGATGAACGGGCTCCAGGGCTGGGCCTTGACCGGGCCGGGCGTCTTCCACACCACATTGAACTGGCCATCGGCCTTGATCTCGCCGATGAAGACGCTCTTGTGCAGATGGTGGTTCTTCTCGTCCATCTTGCTGGTGATGCCGCTGGGCGCGGTGAAGGTCTGGCCGGCCATCGCCGCGATGACCTTGTCGGTGTCGGTGCTGCCGGCCTTCTTGACCGCCGCGGCCCACATCTGGAAGCCGATATAGGTGGCCTCCATCGGGTCATTGGTCAGCGGCTTGTCCTTGTGGCCGGCGATGCCCTTGGCCTTGGCGTAAGCGCTCCACTTCTTGATGAACTCGGTATTCGCCGGGGCCTTGATCGACTGGAAATAGTTCCACGCCGCCAGGTGGCCGACCAGCGGCTTGGTATCGACGCCGCGCAGCTCTTCTTCACCGACCGAGAAGGCCACGACCGGAACGTCCTTCGCTTTGAGCCCGGCATTCCCGAGTTCTTTGTAGAAGGGCACGTTCGAGTCGCCATTGATGGTCGAGACCACCGCGGTCTTGCCGCCGGCGGCGAACTTCTTGATATCGGCGACGATGGTCTGGTAATCGCTGTGGCCAAAGGGGGTGTACTTCTCGTCGATATCCGAATCCTTCACGCCCTTGCTGTGCAGGAAGGCGCGCAGGATCTTGTTGGTGGTGCGCGGATAGACATAGTCGGTGCCCAGCAGCACCCAGCGCTTTGCGCCACCACCGGCCTTGCTCATCAGGTATTCGACCGCGGGGATGGCCTGCTGGTTCGGCGCCGCACCTGTGTAGAACACGTTCTTGGAAAGTTCTTCGCCTTCGTATTGCACCGGGTAGAAGAGCAGGCCGTTCATTTCTTCGAACACCGGCAACACCGACTTGCGGCTCACGCTGGTCCAGCAGCCGAAGGTAGCGACGACCTTGTCTTGCCCGAGCAGTTGCTTGGCCTTCTCGGCGAACAACGGCCAGTTGGAGGCCGGATCAACCACGACGGGTTCGAGCTTCTTGCCGAGCAGGCCGCCCTTGGCGTTGATCTCGTCGATGGCCATCAGCACGGTGTTCTTCAACACCGTTTCCGAAATCGCCATCGTGCCCGACAGCGAATGCAGCACGCCCACCTTGATGGTGCTCTGAGCGAGCGCGGGTGAGGCAAAGCCGGCGGCCAGCAGCGCGGCGGCGAGGGTCTTCAGGCCGTGGCGGCGCACGGGGTTGAACGAGGGCATGGTTTCTCCTGTGGAGTTGATGGGGCTGTTCCGACCCCTGCCTACGCAACCGGCGTGCCAGCGGCTACGATGGCACGGCAACTGCTCATGCCCAGACCATGGAACTGACCCCGCGCGAGAAAGACAAGCTGCTGCTCTTCACCGCCGCGTTGCTGGCCGAGCGCCGCCGCGCGCGCGGGCTCAAGCTCAACTACCCCGAAGCCGTGGCACTTATCAGCGCGGCGATCATGGAAGGCGCGCGCGACGGCAAGAGCGTGGCCGCGCTGATGAGCGAGGGTAAAGCCGTACTCGCGCGCGGTGACGTGATGGACGGCGTGGCCGAGATGGTGGCCGAGATCCAGGTCGAGGCCACCTTCCCCGACGGCACCAAGCTGGTGACCGTGCACCAACCGATTGCATGAAGGGGCGATGCCGTGCGCACCACGATGATTCCCGGCGAGCTGTTGACCGATGGGCCGGATATCGAGATCAATAGCGGCCGGCGTGCGATCACGCTCGTGGTCGAGAACGCGGGGGATCGGCCGATCCAGGTCGGCTCGCATTACCACTTCGCCGAAACCAATGCCGGCCTGCGCTTTGACCGCACGGCCGCACGCGGTATGCGGCTGAATATCGCGTCGGGCACCGCCGTGCGCTTCGAACCGGGGCAGCAGCGTACGGTCGAGCTGGTCGATTACGCGGGGGATCGCACGGTGTACGGGTTCCGCGGTTTGGTGCAAGGAAAGCTCTGACATGGCAACCATCGGCCGCCGCGCCTATGCCGAAATGTTCGGCCCCACCACCGGCGACCGCGTGCGCCTGGCCGATACCGAACTCATCATCGAAGTCGAACGCGACTTCACGATCTACGGCGAGGAAGTGAAATTCGGCGGCGGCAAGACCATCCGCGACGGCATGGGGCAATCGCAGCGCATCAATGGCCCGCACAAGCATGAAGCCTGCGATTGCGTGATCACCAATGCGCTGATCCTCGACCACTGGGGCATCGTCAAGGCCGATATCGGGCTGAAGGGTTCGCGCATCGTGGCCATCGGCAAGGCCGGCAACCCGGATGTGATGCCGGGCGTGGATATCGTCGTCGGCCCGGGCACCGAGATCATCGCCGCCGAAGGGCTGATCGTCACCGCCGGCACCGTCGATACCCACATCCACTTCATCTGCCCGCAGCAGATCGAAGACGCGCTGATGGCCGGCACCACCACCATGCTCGGCGGCGGCACCGGGCCGGCGACCGGCACCTTCGCCACCACCTGCACGCCCGGGCCGGAAAATATCGCGATGATGTTGCGCGCGGCCGATGCCTTCGCCATGAACCTGGGCTTCATGGGCAAGGGCAATGCGAGCCGGCCCGAGGCGCTGCGTCAGCAGGTCGAGGCCGGCGCGGTGGGCCTGAAACTGCACGAAGACTGGGGCACGACGCCGGCGGCGATCGATTGCTGTTTGAGCGTGGCCGAAGAAACCGACGTGCAAGTGGCGATCCACAGCGATACGCTGAATGAGTCCGGCTTCGTCGAGAACACCATCGCCGCCTTCAAGGGCCGCACGATCCACAGCTTCCATACCGAAGGCGCGGGCGGCGGCCACGCGCCCGACATCATGCGCGTGGTCGGCGAAGCCAATGTGCTGCCGTCATCGACGAATCCGACGCGGCCCTATACGGTCAATACGCTGGACGAACACCTCGACATGCTGATGGTCTGCCATCACCTGGATGCCGGCATCGCCGAGGACCTGGCCTTCGCCGAAAGCCGCATCCGCCGCGAGACGATTGCGGCCGAGGACATCCTGCACGACCTCGGCGCGATCAGCATGTTCTCGTCCGATTCGCAAGCGATGGGCCGTGTCGGCGAGGTGACGATCCGCTGCTGGCAGACGGCGCACAAGATGAAGACGCAGCGCGGCGCACTGCCCGGCGACGGCACGAAGAACGACAACTTCCGCGCCAAACGCTATATCGCCAAGCTCACCATCAACCCGGCGCGCGCGCAGGGCATCTCCCACGAAGTTGGCAGCATCGAGCCCGGCAAATGGGCCGACCTGGTGTTCTGGCGCCCGGCCTTCTTCGGCGTCAAACCGAGCCTGGTGATGAAGGGCGGCTTCATCGCCGCGGCCGCAATGGGCGACGCCAACGCCAGCATCCCGACGCCGCAGCCGGTGCACTACCGCCCGATGTTCGGCGCCTTCGGCGGCGCGCTGGCGCGCACCTCGCTCAGCTTCGTCAGCCAGGCCGCGCTGGCCTCGGGCGTCGCCGAAAGCTATGGCCTGCACAAGCGCCTGGCCGCCGTGAAAGCCTGCCGCAGCGTGAAGAAGACCGACATGCTGCACAACGACTACCTGCCGCTGATGCAGATCGACGCCCAGACCTACGAGGTGCGCGCCGACGGCCAGTTGCTGACCTGCGAGCCGGCGGCGGTGCTGCCGATGGCGCAGCGCTACTTTCTCTTTTGAACTGACCGGAGCCCCCTCCCGGAGGGAGGCTGGGGGGAACGGTACGTTCACCCGATGGGTTGAGGCGAAGCTCAACCCATGTGCAGGCCACCGTTACAGGAGAAGTCGGCGCCGGTGGTGAAGCCCGAATCCTCGCTGGCCAGCCAGGCCACCACCGAGCCGATTTCGTCCGGCGTGCCCAGGCGCTTGACCGGAATCGTCGCGACGATCTTTTCCAGAATCTCGGGCTTGATCGCGCGGACCATATCGGTGCCGATATAGCCCGGGCTGACGGTATTGACCGTCACGCCCTTGGCCGCGACTTCCTGCGCCAGCGCCATCGTGAAGCCATGCATGCCGGCCTTGGCCGCCGAATAGTTGGTCTGGCCGGCCTGGCCCTTCTCGCCATTCACCGAACTGATCTGCACGATCCGGCCCCAGCCCTTCTCGACCATGCCCGGCACGACCTGCTTGGTCACGTTGAACATGCTGTTCAGGTTGGTGTCGATGACCGCCTTCCAGTCGTCGGGCGTCATCTTCAGGAACATGCGGTCCCGGGTAATGCCGGCGTTGTTGACCAGCACGTCGATCGTGCCGTGCTCGGCGGTGGCCTTGGTGAAGGCGTCCAGCGTCGATTGCCAGTCGGCGACATTGCCCACCGAGGCGTGGAAGGTATAGCCCTGCGCCTTCTGTTCGCCGAGCCATTTGGCTTGGTCGCGGCTCGGGCCGCAACCGGCGATGACTTTGAAGCCTGCCTTGTGCAAACGCTGGCAGATGGCGGTGCCGATGCCACCCATGCCACCGGTCACGTACGCTACTTTTTGTGCCATTGCTATCTCCTGCCTTGTGTGCTTTGGACTTTAGCGCTCGACGGTCAGCGCGACACCCATGCCACCCCCGATACACAGCGACGCGATGCCCTTCTTCGCATTGCGCCGCTGCATTTCGAACAGCAGGGTAACCAGGATGCGGCAACCCGAGGCGCCGATCGGATGCCCGATCGCGATCGCGCCGCCATTGACGTTGACCTTGCTCGTATCCCAACCCATCTCCTGATGCACGGCGCAGGCCTGGGCGGCGAAAGCTTCGTTGATTTCGAGCAGATCGAGGTCGGCGGCTTTCCAGCCCGCGCGCTGCAAGGCGCGCTGGCTCGCCGGCACCGGGCCCATGCCCATCGTGGCCGGATCCAGGCCGGCTGACGCATAAGAGGCGATGCGCGCCAGCGGGGTCAGGCCGAGCCGGTCGGCCTGCTGGGCCGACATCACGACCACGCCGGCCGCACCATCGTTCAAGCCCGAGGCATTGCCCGCCGTCACGCTGCCGGCCTTGTCAAAGGCCGGACGCAGGCCGGCGAGCACTTCGGCGCTGGATTTGCGATTGAGGAACTCATCGGCGGCGAAGACGATCGGATCGCCCTTCTTCTGGGCGATGGAAAACGGCACGATCTCGTCCTTGAACCTGCCGGCGTCCTGCGCCGCAGCGGCCTTTTGTTGCGAGCCCAGCGCCAGCGCGTCCTGGGCTTCGCGCGTGATGCCGTACTGCCGGGCCACGTTCTCGGCGGTGATGCCCATGTGGTATTGGTTATAGACATCCCACAAGCCATCGACGATCATCGAATCGACCAGCTTCCAGTCGCCCATGCGCACACCGTCGCGGGAGCCGGGCAGCACGTGCGGCGCCAGGCTCATGCTCTCCTGGCCGCCGGCGATGACGATTT
>CADEDE010000054.1 GCA_902825995.1 uncultured Burkholderiales bacterium | reverse complement strand
CCGTATCAATGTGAGCAGGAATGAGCATGAATAATACGTTAGCGCTTATGCCCCGAGGGGGCGCTCAGTCGGCTCGGGAGCGGCCCAGCGCCGACTGATACCCCAATCCGAAACCCCCCGTTGCCCACAGCACCCGCCGCGCACGGCTCCCCGCCGCAGCGAGGCGATGCGCCGCCGCACCACCGAGCGTGCGCATGCCGAGCTGACGGGGTTGTTCAACCGCCGTCATTTGAACGATACCTTGCCGGCAAGGTGGGCCGCGGCCGCGCGCGATGGCCGGCCGCTGGCGGTGGCGCAGCGAAGCCTTGCTGCTCGGCGCGCGCGGCGGCGGCGCCCGATAGCGCGGCGGAATGACCGGGCCTGCGACGCAGGATCAGGGCTCGCCGGCTGACTTGCCGAGCAGCGTGAAGTGTTCGACCACCGGCGGTTGCGCAAAGAATGGCCCCACGATGGCGCGCCACTGGGCGAACAGCGGCCCCTGGCGGAAGCCCACGGTATGGTCTTCGAGCGTGTCCCAGAAGATCGTCAGCAGATAGCGCTCGGGGCTTTCGACGCCTTTGTTCACCTTCCAGCCGCGCAAGCCCTTGGCCTGGCAGATCACGGTGCTCAGGCCGCGCTGGATGGCTTCATCGAATGCGGCCTGCTGGCCGGGGGCGATGCGGATATCGGCAACTTCGAGAATCATGTTCGAGCTTGCGTTCACATCTTGCAGCCGGTGCCGGGGTCGGCCAGCGCCTTCACGGCCACGCCCTTGTACTCGTTGTTCTTGCCTACCGCTTCGCGCAGGTACATGTCGAGCACCGGGTTGTGCGAGGTCGAGAGCGTGAACTTGCCGCGCGGGCTGTCGATGGTGGTTTTGCGCATCGCGCCGATCATGCCATCTCGCTTGGCGAAGTCGCCCTTCACGGCCGTGAGGCCGGCGCCGAGCAGTTGAGCTGCGTCGTAGCCCTGCACTGCATAGACATCGGCGTTGGCCTTGAAGGTCAGCGCGAAATTCTTGCGAAAGGCGTTATTGCGCGGCGTATCGAGGTTGTCGGCGTAGTGCAGCGCGGTTTGCAGGCCCTGCGCCGAGGCGCCCTGGGCTTCGAGCGTGCCGTCGGTGAGGAAGCCCGAGCCGATCAGCGGCACGGTTTTCTTCAGGCCCGCGGCGTCGTAATCCTTGACGAATTTGACGGCGCCGCCGCCGGCAAAGAAGGCGAAGACCACGTCGGGCTTTTGCGCCGCGATCTCGGTCAGCAGGGCCTGGAACTCGACGTTCGGGAACGGCACGCTCAAGTCCTTTGCGACCTTGCCGCCGCCCTTCTCAAACGCTTCGGTGAAGCCCTTCACCGTCTCCTGGCCGGCGGCGTAGTTCCAGGTGATCGTCATCGCCCGCTTGTAGCCCTTGCCGGCGGCGACCACGCCGGTGGCATAGCCCGGCTGCCAGTTGGAAAACGAGCTGCGGAAGATATGCGGCGCGCACATCGCCCCGGTGATCGCGCCGGCGCCTGCATTGGGCACGATCAGCATGGTATTGCTGTCCCTGGCCGCGCGCGCCATGGCCAGCGCCACGCCCGAATGCACGGTGCCGACGATGACATCGACGTTGTCGCGCTTGATCAGCTTGTTGACGTTGTCGGTGGCCTTGGAGGGGTCGCTCTCGTCATCGACGCGGAAATACTGGATCTCGCGCCCGCCGAGCTGGCCGCCCTGCTCCTGCACGTAGAGGCGAAAGCCACGCTCGATCATGTCGCCCAGGGCGGCGTAGGTGCCGGTGGCCGGCAACATCAGGCCGACCTTGAGCGGCCGGGTTTGGGCCCGCGCGCTGCCCAGGGCAGCGGCGGCGATCAGGGCGAGCAGGGCGGGGCGAAAGGCAATGCGCATGGACAGAGGACTCCGTTGGGACAGGTTGACAGCAGCTGCAAGGGCGCCTGGTTCCGGTACCCGCAGGCAACGGGATTCTCGCGCAGAGAAACGGGCGCCTGCGTGCTTGCCGCGTCGGCCAGGGCGAGGCGCTGCCACCTGCCCGGGCGCGCCTTTGCAAGCGCCGACCGCGACGCAAAGGGCATTCAATGCCCCGGTACAGCCGGCGCATAGACCGCGCCGAAGCGGTTGTTCAGGAAGTCGGCCAGCTTGACCTCTTCCTGGCGCACGAAGCCGCGCTGCGGCAGCTTGCCCTGGGCCAGCAAGTCGAGTATCGCGGCCAGGCTGGATGCGGTGGTGATCTGGATCGCGCTGCGGATCTGGCCGCCGACCATCGCGCTGTAAATCTTGCGCGCGTAGCTTTCCTGCACCAGGCGGCCTTCGCGCCAGCCGGCCACGGTGACGAAGATGATGACCACATCCTGCGTCGTCGAGGGCACCGCGTTCTCCAGGATGTCCTTCAGCACATCGCGGCGGTCGGCCAGGCGCAGGTCGTGCAGCAGGGCCTTCATGATCGCGGCGTGGCCGGGGTAGCGGATGGTGCGGTAGTTCAGCGTGCGCACCTTGCCTTCCAGCGTTTCGCACAGGGTGCCCAGGCCGCCCGAGGTATTGAAGGCTTCGTAGAGCACGCCGTCGAGGGCGAACTCCTCGCGCTCCTCGAGCGCCGGGACGCTGACGCGGCGGCCATCGACGATGGCTTCGCAGGGCTCGATGTACTCGTTGATGACGCCCTCGGTGCTCCACGTGAGGTTGTAGTTCAGCGCATTGCTCGGGTAGGCCGGCAGCGCGCCCACGCGCATGCGCACGCTGTCCAGGCGCTCGAAGCGCGAGGCCAGGTCGGCGGCGACGATCGAGATGAAGCCTGGCGCCAGGCCGCATTGCGGGATCAGCGCAGTGGGCGCGCCCTGGGCCAGCGCGCGGATGCGCTGGGTCGCGGCCACGTCTTCGGTCAGGTCGAGGTAATGCACGCCCAGCGTGCGCGCGGCTTCGGCGACGCGGATCGTCAAATGAAAGGGCGCGGCCGAGAGCACCGCCCATTGGCCGGCCAGCGCCCGTTCGAGCGCCGCGATATCGGTGACGTCGAGCGCCAGCGTGCGCACCCGGCAGGCACCCTTCAGCGCCTCGGCATCGCGGTCGGCCAGGGTCACGGCGTAGTCGCCGCAGCCGGCCAGCAGCTCGGCGACGACCTGGCCGATCTTGCCGGCGCCGATGACGAGGATATTCTCGGCTTGCATATCGAACTCCAATGGCGATGTGGGTCGTCCGATTCGACGCCCGAAACCGGCACCACCGCCGGGCGCATCGTCCGCTCAATCGTGCTTTATGCACGCACTGCACTCCGGGCCCCGGGCCGCCGCGCACGCCGGCGTCAAGTTCGGGCGGCGCAGGCCGAAACGCTGGGCAACCTTTGCGCTCCGACCCCAAGCCACCGTGTCCGCCCAAGCCAATACCATCGAAACCGCCGAGTTGCGCGTGGGCATGTTCGTCCACCTCGATCTGGGCTGGATGTCGCATCCTTTCGCGCGCTCGAGTTTTCGCATTGCCGATGCCGGCCAGATCGCCACCATCCGCTCGCTCGGCCTGGCACGGGTGCGCTGGAGCCCCGAAAAGAGCGACGGGCCCGCAGCCGCGCCGGTGCCGCTTGCCGACAACAAGCCGGCGCCGCAGAGGGACACGCGGCCCGGCACGCTGGCTGCGCCGTCGCCCGCTCCCGAGCACGACGCCAGGTGTGACGCGCTGGCGGCGCAGCGCGCGGCGGTCGAGCTGTGCCAGCAGCAGTACGCCGAGGCCGCGACGGGCTGGCGCCAGGCGGTCGAGCAGACGCGCACCGACCCGCAGGGCGCCGGGCAGCGCCTGGGCGCGCTCAGCCGTGCGTTGGTGGACAAGATGATCGGCGCCCGCGAAGTCAGCATCCGCGTGCTGGCCGAAACTGCCGGCGACCGCGCCAACCACGCCCTCAACGTCGGCGTGGTCTCGCTGCTGCTGGGCAAGCTGTGCGGCCTGGCCGAGACCGACCTGCACGACCTCGGTGTCGGCGCGCTCAGCCATGACCTGGGTAAGCTCGAACTGCCGCAGCGCGTGCACCGCGTCGATCCCGATTTCAGCAGCGCCGATAGGGCGCTGTACCGCGAGCATGTGGCGCACGGCGTCACGCAGGGCCGGCGCATGGGCCTGGCCCCCGGCGCGTTGCTGGTGATTGCGCAGCACCACGAGCTTTGCGATGGCAGCGGTTTTCCGCTCGGCCTGGACGCCAACCGCATGAGCCAGGCCGCGCGGGTGGTGGCCTTGGTCAACCGCTACGACGGCCTGTGCCATCCGCGGCAGCAGGCGCGGTCGATGACGCCGCACGAGGCTCTGTCGCAGCTGTTCGCCCAGGGCCAGCGGCAATACGACGCGACGCTGTTGACCAGCTTCGTGCGCATGATGGGCGTCTATCCGCCGGGCTCGGTGGTGCAACTTACCGACGACCGCTTTGCGCTGGTTGACAGCGTCAACTCGTCGCGCCCGCTCAAGCCGAGCGTGCTGGTCTTCGACCCGCGCGCGGCCCCCGACGCGCCGGTCCCGCTCGACCTCGAAAGCGAACCCACGCTGGGCATCCGGCGCAGCCTGCCGTCGGCGCAGTTGCCGCGGGCGGCGCAAGAGGTGCTGATGCCGCCGGCACGCGTGAGCTGGTTCTTCGAGGTCGCCGACACGGGCGGCCGCGCTCCTGCGGACGATGAAAGCCCGGGCCGGGGCGAAACACGGCACTGAGCGGGCCCGGTTTGAGCCAGGTCTTGCACGGAGTGCCGCGCAGTCCGTAAAGTCGGTGCGGTGAAGTCGCTGGCCCGGATCGTCCAAGCCAAGATCGCTACCCAGGCGCCTGGGCTGGCCGTGCTGCTGCCGGGCGGCCAGCGCCTGGGCGCCGCCGACGCACGTGTGCGTATCGAGCTGGGCGATTGGCAGGCACTGACGCATGTGGCGGCGGGGCGGGTCGGCGGCCTGGCGCAGGATTGGGTCGAAGGCCGGCTCCAACTGCACGGCAGCATGCGCGATATCGCCGCCGTCGCGGCCGGGCTCGTCGGCGCCGACCCGACGCTGCCGCGCGTGGCGCCCGCCCCGGCCAGCCCGCTGGCCTGGTGGCGCGGCCTCGTGCGCCACAGCCGTTCGCTGGCCCGGCATACGCCCGACGCCGATGCGCGCCAGGTGCAGTTCCACTACGACGTCTCGGACGATTTCTACGCCCTCTGGCTCGACCCACGGCGGGTCTATTCATGTGCCTATTGGCGCGAGGGCGTGGCGACCCTGGCCGACGCCCAGGCGGCCAAGCTCGACCACATCTGCCGCAAACTGCGGCTGCGCGAGGGCCAGCGCTTTCTCGATGTCGGCGCCGGCTGGGGCGCCCTCTTGCTGTGGGCGGCCGAACACTACGACGTGCGCGCCACCGGCATCACGCTGTCGAAAAACCAGTGCGCCTATGTGCAGCGCCTGATCGACGAGCGCGGCCTGGCCGGGCGCGTCAACGTCGAGTTGCGCGACTACCGCGATCTGCCCGAAAGCCAACCCTTCGACAGGATCGCTTCGATCGGCATGTTCGAGCATGTCGGGCGGGCGCAACTGCCGGCCTACTTTGGCAAGCTGCAGCGCCTGATCGTGCCGGGCGGCCTGCTGATGAACCACGGCATCACCGCGGGCGGCACGCGCAATACGCAACTCGGCGCCGGCATCGGCGATTTTATCGAGCACTACATCTTCCCCGGCGGCGAGCTGCTGCACCTGTCGCATGGGCTGGCCACGATGGCCGAGGCCGGCTGGGAGGCTGTCGATATCGAAAACCTGCGGCCGCATTACGCGCGCACGCTGTGGGCCTGGTCGGACGCGCTCGAAGCCCGCCTGGCCGAGGCCCGAAACCTGACCAGCGAGCGCGTGCTGCGCGCCTACCGCCTGTACCTGGCCGGCAGCGCGATGGCCTTCGAGCGCGGCTGGATGTCCCTGCACCAGGTGCTGGCCACCCGGCCGTCGGGCGAACTCGCGGCGGGCACGATGCCCGGGGCACAATCGGCCTACCCGTTCACGCGGGACTACATCTACAAGCCAGGCTGATGCTCTACAAATTCAAATCCAAGGCGGCCGGCGACGTGATCATGCTCGGACCCAGCGGTGACGACGTGCTGCGCCTGGTCGGCCGCGAGCCGGCGGTGCGCGGTATTTTCGAAGTCCAAGCGATGCCCGGCTTGATCGCCACGCTGCACGCGGCCGTGGCCACCGACGAGGCGGTGCGCCAGGACAACCCGGAGGACGTTGGCGTCAATATGCCGACCGCCGGCCGCGGCGACGGCGTGGCATTGCGCCAGCGCGTCTGGCCCTTGGTGGAGATGCTGCGTCGCTGCCATGCGGCGCGCGAAGTCATCACCTGGGGAACATGAACCACCCCCGAAGCGGCTTCGCCGCGGTTGCTTGGAAAGACGCTGGTTCATGTGTCGAGGGTGGCGTTTGTCTGCATGGAAAACTGACATGAAACTTTGGAGTGAGAGTTGGGCCAACGGTGACCGCATCGCCGCTCGCTACGCTGCCGGCAAACTCGATGGCGTTGGCGGCGTCGCCTTTGCCGACAACCTCAACCCGCATCTGGCCTGGACCGACTTGCCGGCCGGAACCCAATCCCTGGTACTGATCTGCCACGACTTCGACGTGCCGAGCCAGCCCGACGATGTCAATCGACCCGACCGCGAAATTCCGAGCGACCTGCCGCGCATCGATTTTTTCCACTGGGTGCTGGTGGACTTGCCGCCGGGTCTGGCGCAGATCGCCGAAGGCGAGTTCAGCCGCGGCTTCACGCCGCGCGGCAAGCCCGGCCCGGCCGCGCCGCATGGCGCGCGCCAGGGCCTGAACGACTACACCGTCTGGTTTGCCGGCGACGCGGCCATGGCCGGCCACTATTTCGGCTACGACGGTCCGTTTCCGCCCTTCAACGATTCGCTGGTGCATCACTACGTGTTCACGCTTTACGCTACCTCGCTGGCCCGCCTGCCGCTCGAAGGCGCGTTCACCGGCGCCCAGGTGCGCCGGGCCATCGCCGGCCACGTCCTCGAAGCGGCCACGCATTCGGGCACCTACACCCTCAACCGTCGCTTGCTGCGGTGACCGAACCGGCGACGCGCATCATCGTCATCCGCCATGGTGAGACGGACTGGAACGTCGCCGCGCGCGTCCAGGGCCAACTCGACATCGGACTCAACCCAACCGGTCACTGGCAGGCCAGGCGATTGGCGCGGGCCTTGGCCGACGAGCGGTTCGACGCGATCTACACCAGCGACCTGGTGCGCGCCCACCAGACCGCGCATGTGCTGGCCCGACAGGCCGGCCTCGAGGCCCGCACGGTCCCAGGCTTGCGCGAGCGCGGTTTCGGTGTCTTCGAGGGCCTGACCTTCGCCGAGATCGAGCAGCGCTTCCCCGAACAATCGCGGCGCTGGCGCCGGCGCGACGCCAGTTTCGGCCCCGACGGCGGCGAGATCCTGCAAAGCTTCCACGACCGTGTCGTTGCCGCTGCGTCTGCACTGGCCGCGTTGCACCGCGGCCAGCACATCGTGCTGGTGGCCCACGGCGGCGTGCTCGACGCTTTGTACCGCGCGGCCGCGCGCGTGGCCCTCGATGCTCCGCGCAGCTGGCAGCTGGGCAACGCCAGCGTCAACCGTCTGTTGGCCAGCGACGACGGTTTGGCCCTGGTCGGCTGGGGCGACACCGCGCATCTCGACGATCCGTCGCCCGACGCAATCGACGTATCCGCCGCGTAAGCGCCTGAACTCAGCGCTCAGAACAGTTTGTCGCCGGCCTCGGGTACCGCCACACCCAGATGGCGGTAGGTCGCCAGGGTGGCAACCCGCCCGCGCGGCGTGCGTTGCAGGAAGCCCTGCTGGATCAGATAGGGCTCGATCACATCCTCGATCGTCCCGGCCTCTTCGCCGATCGCCGCGGCCACGTTCTCCAGCCCGACCGGGCCGCCGTCGAAGCGATGCACCACGGCTTCGAGCAGCTTGCGGTCCATCACGTCGAAACCCAGCGGATCGACATCCAGCATCGCCAGCGCGGCATCGGCCACGCCCTTGCCGATGCGGCCCTGCGCCTTCACATCGGCAAAGTCGCGCACGCGGCGCAAGAGGCGGTTGGCGATGCGCGGCGTGCCGCGCGAGCGGCGCGCGATTTCCATCGCACCGGGCGCGTCGATCGGCACCTTCAGCAGGCCGGCCGAGCGGGTGACGATGCGCGTGAGTTCTTCCGGGGTATAGAACTCCAGGCGCGCGACGATGCCGAAGCGGTCGCGCAGCGGGTTCGTCAGCATGCCGGCGCGGGTGGTCGCCCCGACCAGCGTGAAGGGTTGCAGGTCGAGCTTGATCGAGCGCGCGGCCGGGCCTTCGCCGATCAGGATATCGATCTGGTAATCCTCCAGCGCCGGGTAGAGGATTTCCTCGACCACCGGCGACAGGCGGTGGATCTCGTCGATGAAGAGCACATCGTTGCGCTCCAGATTGGTCAGGATCGCCGCCAGATCCTTGGGCTTTTCCAGCACCGGGCCCGAGGTCTGGCGCAGATTCACGCCGAGCTCGGCGGCGATGATGTGGCTCAGCGTGGTCTTGCCCAGACCCGGCGGGCCGAACAGCAGCACGTGGTCGAGCGATTCGCCGCGCTTTTTGGCCGCGCCGATGAAGATCTCGAGCTGCTCTCTAGCCTTGAGCTGGCCGACATAGTCGCCCATCGCCTTGGGCCGCAGCGCGCGCTCGACGGCCTCTTCATTGGGCGATGCCGGCGCGGCGCCGACCATGCGTTTGGGCGCGACGCTGCCGCTGCCGAGATCGTCGGTCTGGATGCTCATTGAATGGATTATCGGTCGCGCGCACGAGCGGGGCATCGATCGCCACCCGTCGAACGCGGCTCGCCTCGGCGTTGGTTAGACTACGGCCTGTGTTCGCCTGCCGCAGCCACCTTCGACGCATCGCCTGGATCGCCTTGATCGCGGCTTTCGCGCTCGCATGGGTGCCGGCGGTCTCGCGCGCGTTGGCGGCGCCGCAAGGCCCATCGGCGTGGGCCGAGGTATGCACGCCACAGGGCACGAAGTTCGTGACGCCGGATCGGGGGTCCACCGACGCGGGCGTGCCGAGCCCCCTCGCCGTGCATCTGGACCACTGCCCCTTCTGTTGGCTCGGGTCGAGTTTGCCCGGCGCGCCCGCGCCGGTCGCGCAAGCACCGATGCCGGTTTCGCTGTCGCACGCCTTGCCGGTGCTCTTCCTGCACGGCCCGCGCACACTCCATGCGTGGACCGGCGTTCAAGCGCGCGCACCTCCCGTCCTGTCCTGACTTCACATCGCCGCTGAGGCTGCGCTGCCCGGTGCAGTGCGCCTCGCCTGTGTGGCTGCCGGCCCGTCGGTTTCGGGCCGCGGCCGTCCGACCTGCAACGTGCATCGAACACGGCGCCTGCCGCGCCGTGTTCACGCCGATGCGATGGACCTGTCGAATTCAAGGAAGCCTTTCATGCCCCACCGACTTTCAGCGATCGCGCTGGCGATCCTGGCCGCTGCCGCAACGTCGCCCGCGCGGAGCCAATCGAGCGATACCACGCCACAGCGCGTCGAGATCACCGGCAATGCACTCACCAAGCTCGATGCGCGGCCCTCGTCCACGTCGCGACTCGGCCTGAGCGTGCGCGAGACGCCGGCCGCGGTCAGCCTGGTCGATCGCGGCGAGATCGACGCGATGGGCGCGCTCGACACGCAGGAGATCCTCAAGGCCGTGCCCGGCGTCAGCTTCTCCAGCCAGCCGGGCGCGCCCGGCTCGGTGTTCTACCGCGGCTTTGGCGCCGCCAGCCTGAGCCAGCTCTACAACGGGATCACGGTGCAGTACGACGCGATTGCGGCGCGGCCGGTGGACAGCTGGATCGTCGATCGCGTCGAGGCGATCGGCGGGCCGTCGAGCTTCCTGCACGGCTCGGGCGCGGTCGGCGGGTCGATCAACGTCATCACCAAGATCGCCGACCCGAGCGGTGATCTGACGCACGCGCGGCTGGGCTTGGGCGACACGCGCCAGCTTGCGCTGAGCCTTCAGCGCGGGCTGGGCCACGCGGCAGGATCTCACGCGCTGCGCCTGGACCTGAACGGCACGCAGGGCACGCACTGGACCCAGGGCGATGGCCGCAGGAGCTGGCAGGCGGCGGCATCCTGGCTGGCGCCATTGACAGCGCAGGCGAACCACACCCTGGCGGTCGAGCGCCAGCATGAGCGCGTGACCCAACCCTACTGGGGCACACCGCTGCTGCGCAATGCGTCCAACGCCGTGCTGGGTGAACTCGCCATCGATCCCGGCACGCGAGGCGTCAACTACAACGCGGTCGATGGCAAGTACCAGCAGGACGTCACGTGGGCGCGCTCGATCCTGCAATGGCAGACCGCCCCGGCCACGCGCGCCACGCACACGCTGTACCACTACGACGCGTTGCGCGACTACGAAAACGTCGAGGTCTATACCTTCGTCAACAACAACACGCAGGTGCAGCGGTCCAGCGCCCTGCTGCAGCGCCATGACCAGCAGGTCGTTGGCAGCCGCGGCGAGTTGAGCCATGCAGCGCAACTCGGCGGCATGCGGTCTGACTTCGCCGTCGGCTGGGACTGGAGCTACAACCGCCAGACGCGCTTTCCGCTGAGCGTGAACGGCCCCTTCGACACCACCGATCCGTATGCGCCGGCGGCCAGCTTCTTCTACCAGACCCCAGGCATCGCGCAGGTCTATACGCCTGGCGCGACCAATCAGTTGCGCACGCTGGCGCTGTTTGCCGAGAACCGCACCGTGCTGGCGCCGGGCTGGGCCCTGACGACCGGCCTGCGTGCCGACCGTATTGCACTCACGGTGACCAACCACCGCACGGTGACGGCTACCAACCCGGCTCGGTTCGAGACGCGCTTCGCGCCGTTGACCGGCCGGGTGGGCCTGGTGAAGGATCTGGCGCCGACCTGGCAGGTCTATGCGCAGCTCGGCACGGCAGCCGATCCGCCGTCGGGCTTGCTGGCCACCGCCGGTTTCAGCGCATTGCGCAATTTCGACCTGACGCGCGGGCGCCAGCTCGAGGTCGGCAGCAAGGGCAGTTTCGACGGCGGCCGCGGCGAGGCCAGCGTGGCCGTGTACGAGATCCAGCGCAAGAACCTGTCGATGACCGACCCCAACGACCGCACGCAGGTCATTGCGGTGGGGGCGCAGTCGAGCCGCGGCATCGAGCTCGCGGCGGGCTGGCGCGCGGTTGCCGCCTGGCAGTTTGCGGGCCACCTGAGCTATACCGACGCCCGCTTCGACGAATTTGTCGAGACCTCGGGCACCGCCACCGTCTCGCGCGCCGGCAATACACCGGCCAATTCGCCCGATTGGGTGGCGGGTCTCGCCACCACGTGGCAGGCCACGCCGGCCTTGTCGCTCGCGCTCGATTGGCGCCGCGTGGGCAAGCGCTTCGCCAACGCGGCGAATACGATCTACGAAGGGGCTTATGATCTCTTCGGCCTGGGCGCCGCCTGGCAGGTGGATGGCGGCTTGCTGTTGCGAGCGCGGGTGAACAACCTCGCCGACAAGACCTACTCGGCAACAGTCGGCGCCAACCTGGCGGTCCTGGGCGCGCCACGCACGGTGCAGTTGAGCGCCGACTGGCGTTTCTGAAACCGGGTCGGGCTCGGTCATGAAGCGCTGGCTCTATCTCGTTCACCGCTGGTTCGGCATCGCCCTGTGCCTGGTCATGGCGCTGTGGTTCCTTTCGGGCATCGTGATGCTGTACGTGGGCTACCCCAAGCTCACCGACGAAGAGCGCTGGCAGGGCCTGCCGGCGCTGCGCGCCGAGGGCTGCTGCGTGCCCCTGGCGCAGGCGCTGCAGGCGGCCGGCCTGGCCGGCGGCGACGGGGCGGCCGCGGCCGCGATGGGCTGGCGGCTGACCAGCGTGGCCGGCGAGCCGACCTTCATATTCAACGACGGCACGAAGCTCGCTGTGGCCGTCGGTGCACGCAGCGGCGAGCGCGTGCAGGGTGCCGGCGTGCTGGACGCCCTGCGCGCCGCGCGGCACTTTGCAGGTGAAGCGTCGGCGCAATACGTGGGTACCGTGCAGGAGGACGCCTGGACGCATTCGCGTGCGATCGATGCCCATCGCCCGCTGCACCGCATCGCCGTCGACGATGCGCAAAGCCGCTGGCTCTACATCAGCAGCCATACCGGCGAGGTGGTGCGCGACGCCACCTTGACCGAACGCCGCTGGGGCTGGATCGGCGCCTGGCTGCACTGGCTCTATATCTTCCGCGGCGGTGCCCTCAACCCGTGGTGGACCGACATCGTCATCGGGTTGGCGCTGGCCGGGGGTGTGCTGTCGATCGCGGGCATGGCCGTGGGCATTCTGCGCTGGCGCTGGTGCCGGCCGTACCGCAACGGGCGGCGCACGCCCTATGGCGGCTTCGTCGCACGCTGGCATCATTGGCTCGGCCTGGGGGGCGGTGCGCTCGCGGTCACCTGGGTCATCAGCGGACTGCTGTCGATGAACCCATGGAAGGTGTTCGACAGCGGCGGCGTCAAGCCCGACCGCTTGGCCTACGCGGGCGGCTCGCTACAGGCGGCACAGGCGCCCGAGGCTGCAGCCGCATTGGCGCAGCTTCGATCGCACGGCGTCGCAGTGAAGGAGCTGGAGTGGCGCCGCGTCGGCGGCACGCATGTCGTGTTGGCGCACGGCGCCGGCATCACACAGGTGCTCGACGCCCAGGGCCTGCGTGACGAGGGCCTGCCGGCATCCCTATGGCAGGCCGCGGCACGCACGCTACTGCCCCGGGCGCGCATCGTCGAGGCGCAGCAATTGGCCGATTTCGACCGCTACTACGTCACCCGCGAGCCGCACACGATGACCGGTCACCGCGAGCGCCCGCTGCCAGTATGGCGCCTGCGTTTCGACGACCCGAACGAGACCTGGGTCACGATCGATCCGCGCACCGGCGGCATCCTGCAGATCATCGACGGCCACCGCCGCGCCGAGCGCTGGCTGTTCGGCTTCCTGCACAGCTTCGACCTGCCGTTGCTGCTGCGATCGCGCCCGCCGTGGGACATCGGGATGGTGGGGTTCAGCTTCGCCGGGCTCGGACTGAGCCTGACCGGTGTGGTCACCGGATGGCGCCGCCTGCGGCGTCGCTCGGGGTCCAGAATGCCCTACCGCGGGGTTCGAGCTACCGGACCTGACCGATCCTCAACCCGACTTTGAAAGGACGATTCGATGAGAAAACCTCTTGCCAGCGTGCCGACGTTGGCGGCGCTGTGCCTTTTCGCCGCGATGGCGGCTGCCGCGCACGACTACCAACTCGGCCCCCTCACCATCGACCACCCCTGGGCGCGGCCGACGCTGCCGGGCCAGATGGTGGGCGGCGCCTACCTCGGCATCCGCAATGGCGGCGTTGCGGGCGACCGTTTGCTCGGCGCCAGCATGGCGGCGGCCAAGGTCGAAGTCCACGAGATGCGCATGGAAGGCGATGTGATGCGCATGCGCGAAATCGGCACGCTCGATCTGCCGGCCGGCAAGACGCTGACGCTCGCCCCCGGCGGATTGCACTTGATGTTGATGGGCCTGAAAGCGCCGCTGAAAATCGGCGACAAGCTGCCGCTCAAGCTGCGCTTCGAGAAGGCTGGCGAAATCGAGGTTCTGCTGCAGGTCGAAAACAAGCCGGCGGCGGGTGCCGACATACACAAGCACTGACCGCTCGGCGCCCACCCCCACCCCAGCCCTCCCCCAGCGGGGGAGGGAGTCAGCGCGAGAGCGACTTCAGCGCCTGCTTGATGCCGTCACTGACGCCGATATCGACCGGCAAGGCCTTCAAGGCCGCGGCCGCATCGCGGTCGTTGTAGCCCAGCGCCACCAGGGCCTGCACGATATCGGCCTGCGCATCGCTGGCCACGCTGGCGGTCGCGCCCAGATCGGGGCCGAGCTTGCCCTTGAGTTCGAGCAGCAGGCGCTCGGCGGTCTTCTTGCCGATGCCCGGCACCTTGACCAGGCGGCCGACCTGTTGCTGGGCCACCGCCGCGGCCAGCTCGGGCACCGACAAGCCCGACAGGATCGACAGCGCGGTGCGCGGCCCGACGCCGCTGATCTTGATCAACAAACGGAACGTGCTGCGCTCTGCCTCGCTCGAGAAACCGTACAGCAGTTGCGCATCTTCGCGAACCACGAAGTGGGTCAGGAGCACGATGCGCTCGCCCAGCCCAGGCAGGTTGTAGAAGGTACTCATCGGCACGTCGATCTCGTAGCCGACGCCTCCCGCATCGACCAGCACCTGCGGCGGCGTCTTGGCCGCGAGCAGGCCCGTCAAACGACCGATCATGACCGCCTCGAGCCAGCGCCGGGCCGCTCCCAAGCGGCCCGAGCTCCCAGGGGCCACGAAGGGATCCCTACGGATCCCTGGGGGCGCGAGCGCTGCGAGCTTGGGCCCGTCATGACCTGCGGAACAAGCCCAGGCGCTGCGCTTCGAGCGCGGCCTCGGCGCGCGAACTCACATTGAGCTTGCGGTAGATCTGCTTCACATAGTCCGCAATGGTGTGTCGCGACAGGCCGAGCTGCACGCCGATCTCGGGCAGGGTGAAGCCCTTAGCCACGCGCAGCAGGACTTCGCTTTCGCGCTCGGTCAGCGAGACATGCGGCAGCAGGTCGGGCTGTTGCGGTTTGTTCTGGGCGGCAAAGTAGGCGATCACGCGGCGCGCGATCGACGGCGACAGCGGCGGCTCACCCTGGCTCATGCGCGTGAGCTGTTCGGTGATCAACGCGCGCGGCTGCTCTTTGAGGATGTAGCCGAAGGCACCGGCCTGCAAGGCAGGAAACAGGTGCTCGTCGTCGTCATGGATCGTGACCACCACCGACTGGCATTCGCTCTGCGTCTCGCGCAGTTTCTCGACCACGGCGACGCCGGAGCCGTCGGGCAGGCCCAGATCGCACAGCGCCAGATCGAACTTGATCGCCGAGACGAGCTCGAGCGCGTCATGCACGCGGGCGGCTTCGGAAATCTGGCCGTCGGGGAAGACCTGCATCACCAGGGTCTTCAACCAGGCGCGGATTTCGGGCAGGTCTTCGAGCAGCAGGATGGTCTTCATGCGGTGCCTTTGCAGAGCCCGGCAAGGGCCCGTTGCATGCTAACAGCGGCTCAGGGCCGGGATGTGTGGCGTTCCAGCGGGATCGTGAGGCGGATCACGGTTCCGTAACCCGGGCCCGACTCGACCAGGCACTGGCCGTGCAATTGTTTGGCGCGATGTTTCATGCTGGCCATGCCGTGGCCGCGGTCCAGGCGCCCGTCGAGCTCGAGCGGGATGCCCTTGCCGTTGTCCTGGATCGCGAGCGAGAAGTCGCCGCTGTCGAGCCGGCAGCGGATCGAGCAGCGCGAGGCCCCGCTGTGCTTGATGATGTTGTTGACCGCCTCGCGCAGGATGCGCGTGGTCTGCACATAGGCGCGCGCCGACAGGGTTTGCGGCAGTTCCTCCGAGGGCGCACTCCACTCGCCTTCGACGCCGGTCTGCGACAGGCGGCCAATGACCTCGGCACGCCAGTCGCCGAGGGCGTCGATCAGCTTGACCGGCTTGCCGGTGAGGCCGCGCACCGACAGGCGCATTTCTTCGAGAGCCTCGCGCGCGAGGCTGGAAATGCGCTCGCTCTCGCTGGTGTGGACAATGGTCAGCAGCTTGGCGCCGAGATCGTCGTGCAGGTCGGCGGCGATGCGCTTGCGCTCCTGTTGCGTGACCTGCTCGACGCGCAACTCGGCCATCTGGGCGTAGCTCCTTTCCATGTCGGCACTGGCTTCGCGCACGCGGATTTCCAGCGCCTGGCGGCCGTCCTCGGCGCTTTGCAGCGCGCGCCCGTACTGCTGCACCAAGTGCAGGCCCATGGCGATGAAGGCCAGCGGCATCCCCGTGTGCGGCACATGCCGCCACAGCGCGGGCAGCCCTTGGTACTGGGCCGCGAGCTCCAGCCCGGTCATGGCCGCCGCCACGCCGAGCAGCAGCGCCATGGCCCAGAAATCGCGTCGCCGCGCGCGCCGGATGGACCAGAGGTAGAAGGCCATCGCCGCCAGCACCTGGACCACCAGCAGCGCGTACCAGGAGCTGGCCGTCATGTTCACCCGCAGCGGCCCGGCCAACAGCAGGCTGGCCGGTACCGCAACGCATTGCGCGACCAGGGCCACCTCGATCGGACGCGAGCGCCGGCCGGCGTAGTGCAACAGGAACTGCACCGCGGTCAGTGCCACCAGCGCTGGCACCGAGGCCAGCAGCAGCTCGCTTGCGAAGTTGGCCAGCGGTACTGCGTGCCACCACAGGCGCGCCGTGACCAGGGCCCAGCCGATGGCCAGGAGGCCGAAGTAGCGCAGGTGGCTGTCGCGCCGACGCCAGCAGGCCATCACGAATGCCTGTCCGCCCGTCAACAGCAGCCAGGCCGATGCGGCCAGCGGCAGCGCCACGGCCAGCAGCGTGTCGCGGGCGTGGCGTGCGTGCAGTTGTGCATAGGGCCCGATCAAGGGTGCCGCGATGCCGCCGGCGCGCTGGCGCGAAGCCACCTGCTGCAGCGCATAGCCGGCCAGGCGCAGATCGATGGCGTTGCCGCGATCCTGCAACAGCGCCGCGGGCAGCGGCACCAGCAAAGGCCGCTCGCAATCCAGCGCAATCGGATCGCTCATGCTGCCGGCGGCGTGCAGTGGCTGGCCATTGAGCTGGACTTCGACGTTGGCACAGGCGCGCTCGATGTACAGGCCGAGCAGGCCGCGCTGGGCGCTTGCGCCAGCCGCGTCAAAGCGCAGCCGGTACCACAGCGGGGTGTTCCGCTGTGGCCGCGTCTGCGCCCAGTCATCGGGCAGGCCGACCACGCGGGCTGCCGCTTCGGCGGGAAAGCGGCCGAGGCCGGTGTCGTCGGCCGCGAGCGCGTCGGCAAAGGGCAGCAACTGGGCCTGAACCGCATCGGGCGCCAGGCCCAGCCAGACCATCGCCGTCAGGGCCAGCGCCCGTGTCAGCCGCCCGCCGAAGAGTCTGTTGCACGCCATGTCGGCCGGGATTGTGCAGGATGGCCGGGTCGCGACAGCGCAGCGACAATCGCTGCATTCGTGCGTTCCTGCAAGGCCTTGCATTGATCCTTCGCCACGCTTTCATTCCGCTGGACAACACCCGCCTGGCGCACCTGTGCGGCGCGCTCGACAGCCACCTGCGGGCGATCGAAGCGGCGCTCGGCGTGGCGATTGCCAGGCGCAACGAGTCCTTCCGCGTCGAGGGCGTGAAGGCCGCCGCCGAGCGCGCCGTGGCCTTGCTGCAATCCTTGTATGAACGGGCACCGCGGCCGATCGGTGCCGAAGCCTTCCAGCGCGCGCTGGCCGAGGCGGCGGCCGGTGCGCCGCGCAGCGTGCCGGCCTCGAACGACGCGAACGACGATGCCGGGGCCGCGCTGGTCCTGCACACCCGCCGCGCCGACCTCGAGGGCCGCACCCCCAACCAGCGCCAGTATCTGCGCTGCATGTTGGGTCACGACATCAGCTTCGGTATCGGCCCGGCCGGCACCGGCAAGACCTTCCTGGCGGTGGCTTGCGCCGTCGATGCGCTCGAACGCAGCCAGGTCCAGCGCATCGTGTTGACGCGCCCGGCGGTCGAGGCCGGCGAGCGCCTGGGCTTCCTGCCCGGCGATCTGGCGCAGAAGGTCGATCCCTACCTGCGCCCGCTGTACGACGCGCTGTACGACCTGATGGGCTTCGACCGTGTGACCAAGGCTTTCGAGAAGGGTCTGATCGAGATCGCCCCGCTGGCCTTTATGCGCGGGCGCACCTTGAACCACGCTTTCGTGATCCTCGACGAAGCGCAGAACACCACCGCCGAGCAGATGAAGATGTTCCTGACGCGCATCGGCTTCGGCAGCAAGTGCGTGGTCACCGGCGACGTCAGCCAGATCGACCTGCCGCGCGGTCTGGAGAGCGGCCTGGTCCAGGCCGAGCGCGTGCTGCGCCGCGTCGAGGGCATCGCCTTCACGCGCTTCACGGCCGCCGACGTGGTGCGCCATGCGCTGGTGGCGCGCATCGTCGAGGCCTACGAGCGGGCACAGCAAAACGATCCGCGCGATGCGAGCTGAGCGACCCGCACTGGCACTGTCGCTGCAGCAGCCCGATGGCCGCCACCGCCTGGTGCTGGCGCGGCACAAGGTGGCGCGCTGGATCCGCGCCGCGCTCGAAATGCCGGCCGAGATCGCCGTGCGCATCGTCGATGAAGCCGAGGGCCGCGCCCTCAACCGCGACTTTCGCGCCAAGGACTACGCCACCAATGTGCTGACCTTCGACTACCAGCACGCGCCGCTCGTGTTGGCCGACCTGGTGCTGTGCGCCGCGGTGGTGGCCCGCGAAGCGCGTGAGCAGCGCAAGACAGTCGCCGCGCATTACGCGCATTTGCTGGTACATGGCACGCTGCACGCGCAGGGCTGGGACCACGCGCGCGCGGCCCCGGCGCGGGCGATGCAGGCGCGCGAGAGCGAACTGTTGCAAGGGCTGGGCTTCGCCGACCCGTACCGCGCGGCCTGAGAGTCCGCCCCCACGCTCGCTTCGCTCGCTGCCCCCCGAGGGGGCGCTCCGTCGGCTCGGGAGCGGCCCAGCGCCGACTGATACCAAGTCGCGTTCAATAAATTAGATATGATGTTGTTCCACGGACTTCA
>CADEDE010000053.1 GCA_902825995.1 uncultured Burkholderiales bacterium | reverse complement strand
TTGAAGTCCGTGGAACAACATCATATCTAATTTATTGAACGCGACTTGGTATGATTGCACGCAACCCGCCGCTGGCGCTCGAACTGGTGCGTGCCGCTGCTGCCGTGATGGGCGTGCGTATGCGCGCCAATATCGAACAGGGCCAGGCCGTGAGCTGAGCTTGCTCAGCCGCGCAGCAGCTTGGCTTCGGCCAGCGCCAGCGCCGCGGGCAGGCCGGACAGCACCAAGGTGTCGCCGGCCGCGAGTTGCATTTCGTCGTCGGCCGGCTGTACCTGGCCGGCCGTGCGGCGCACCGACACCACCTGCACGCCAATCGCCGTCAGGGCCTGGTCAGCGAGCGCACGGCCTACGCAAGGGGCCGCCAGCGGCAGGGTCACGCTGAGCAGGCGTGCCTGCTGCAACTCTTCGACCGTATCGTCGTCGGCGCCGTGGAAATAGCCGCGCAGCAAACCATAGCGCGCATCGCGGGCGTCGCGGGCGATGCGGATCACGCGGCGCATCGGAACGCCGACCAGGGCCAGCGCGTGGCTGGCCAGCATGAGGGAGCCCTCGATCGCTTCGGGCACCACCTCGGTCGCGCCAGCCGCCTTGAGGCGGTCGATATCGGCGTCATCGACCGTGCGCACCACCACCGGCACCTGCGGTGCGTGCGAGCGCACGACTTGCAGGATCTTCAGCGCCGAAGGCGTGTCGTGGTAAGTCACGACCACGGCGCTGGCACGCGCCAGGCCGGCGGCCATCAGGCTGCGCAGGCGCGCCGCGTCGCCGAAGACCACGCTCTGCCCGGCGGCGGCGGCCTGGCGCACGCGGTCGGGGTCGAGGTCCAGCGCCATGTAGGGGATGCGCTCGCCGTCGAGCAGGCGCGCCAGGTTCTGCCCGCTGCGGCCGTAGCCGCAGATGATCACGTGGGCCTCGGCGGCGATCGACTTCCTGGCGATCGTCGTCAGCGCCACCGACTGCAGCATCCAGTCGGTGGCCGACAGGCGCGCCACGATGCGGTTGCTGTACATCACGATGAAGGGTGTGGCCAGCATCGACAGCACCATGCTGGCCAGCACCGGGCTGACCCATTGCGCGGCGACCAAACCGCCGTCGGTACCGAGCGTGAGCAAGACAAAGCCGAACTCGCCGGCCTGCGCCAGGTACAGGCCGGTGCGCAGCGCGGTGCCGGGCGCGGCGCCGAAAGCGCGCGCCAGCAGCGCCACCAGCGCAGCCTTGGCCAGCACAGGGCCGAGCGTCAGCAGCAGCACCAGCAACCACTGGTCGAGCACCGGCCGCCAATCGAGCTTCATGCCGATGGTGATGAAGAACAGGCCGAGCAGCACGTCGTGAAAGGGTCGGATGTCGGTCTCGACCTGGTGCTTGTATTCGGTTTCGGCCACCAGCATGCCGGCGACGAAGGCGCCGAGCGCCAGCGACAGGCCGGCGTGCTCGGTCAGCCAGGCCAGGCCCAGCGTGACCAGCAGCAGGTTGAGCACGAACAGCTCTTCGCTCTTGCGCCGCGCCACCAGGGTCAGCCACCAGCGCATCGCCTGGCGGCCGCCGGTGAGCAGCAGGGCCAGGACCGCAAGCGCTTTCAGCATGGCCCAACCCAGCGACGCGGCCATGTCGCCGCCCGAGGATCCGAGCGCCGGGATCAGCACCAGCAGCGGCACCACGGCCAGATCCTGGAGCAACAGCACGCCGATCACGCGCTTGCCGTGCTCGGACTCCAACTCGAGCCGGTCGGCCATCAGCTTGACGACGATCGCCGTCGATGACATGGCCACCGCGCTGCCCAGCACCAGGGCGCCGGCAGAGTCCAGCGCCCAGGGCCGCGCGGTGAAGGAGAACAGCCAGATCAGCAGCGCATTGCCGGCCAGCGCGCCGACGATCGTCAGCAGCACCTGCGACAAACCCAGGCCGAAGACCAGCGAGCGCATCGCGCGCAGCTTGTGCAGGTTGAATTCGAGCCCGATGACGAACATCAGGAAGACGACCCCGAATTCGGCCAGGTATTTGACCGCCGCCGAGTCTTTGGCCAGCGCCAGCGCGTTGGGCCCGATCAGCACGCCGACCGCCAGGTAACCCAGGATCGGCGGCAGTTTCAGCGAGCGACAGACGACCACGCCGAGCACCGCGGCCACCAGATAAAGCAAGACGAGTTCGAGGGTCGAGGCCATCCGTTGTGTGCTGGGGCGGGCGCCGTGCCCGCAGCCTAGAATCGCGCGCCTAGTAAACCACGAGTGCCGTGAGCCCCAGCCCCGCGCCTTCCCCGACGGTCGATGCTTCTCGTGCGCTGGCCATGGCGGCGCACACGCTGGACATCGAAGCCGCGGCGCTGACCGGCGCCAAGGCCCGCCTGGGTGGATCGGGCGACGGCTTCGTGCGTGCGCTGGTCGCGGTGCTTGCCTGCCGCGGCCGTGTGGTCGTGATGGGCATGGGCAAGAGCGGCCATGTCGGACGAAAGATTGCCGCCACGCTGGCTTCGACCGGTACGCCGGCGCTGTTCGTGCATGCGGCCGAAGCCAGCCACGGCGACCTCGGCATGGTCACCGGGCAGGACGTGGTGATGGCGATCTCCAACTCCGGCGAGAGCGACGAGCTGAATGTCGTCCTGCCGGTGTTGAAGCGCTTGCACGTGCCGCTGATCGCGATGACCGGCAAGCCGGGCTCGACGCTCGGCCGGCACGCCGACATGGTGATCGACAGCGGCGTCGCGCAGGAGGCCTGCCCGCTCAACCTCGCGCCCACCGCCAGCACCACCACGCAGATGGCGCTGGGCGACGCGCTCGCCGTGGCCCTGCTCGACGCGCGCGGCTTTCGCGAAGCGGACTTCGCCCGTTCGCATCCCGGCGGTGTGCTCGGCCGCAAGCTGCTGCTGCACGTGCATGACCTGATGCGCAGCGGCGACGCATTGCCGCGCGTCGGCCCCGACGCGAGCTTCACCGCGATGCTGCGCGAGATGACCGGCAAGGGCCTGGGCCTGACCGCCATCGTCGGCCAGAGCGAGCAGGTGCTCGGCATCTTCACCGACGGCGACCTGCGCCGCCTGATCGAACGCGGCGCCGATTTGCGCGCCCTGACCGCGCGCGATGTGATGCACCCGAACCCGCGCCGCATCGGCGCCGATGCGCTGGCCGTCGAGGCGGCCGACCTGATGGAGCAGCACCGCATCACCAGCGTGCTGGTGGTCGATGACGATCAACGCCTGGTCGGTACCTTGAATTCCAACGACCTGATGCGCGCGAAAGTCATTTGAAATGAAAAAAGCCGGTGCGGGGCACCGGCTTTTGGCGAGCGGGCGGCAAGCCGCCCGTCGCGAAATCACTTCAGATGAGCGTTGATCATCTTGGTCATTTCGAACATCGACGCTTGTGCCTTCTTGAAGATTTCCTTCAGCTTGGCATCGGCGTTGATCATGCGACGGTTGACTGCGTCTTGCAGCTTGTACTTCTTGATGTACTCCCAGACTTTCTTGGTCACTTCGGTGCGGGGGTACGGCCCCTTGCCGATGATGGCCGCCAGCGCGTCGCTCGGCGTCATCGGCTTCATGAACGCCGCATTCGGCGTGCGCTTCTTGGCCGGAGCGGCCTTTTTGGCCGGCGCTTTCTTGGCCGCGGCCTTCTTGGCCGGCGCCTTCTTCGCCGCCGCCTTCACCGGGGCTTTTCTGGCCGGCGCCTTTTTCGCGGGCGCCTTTTTGGCCGGAGCTTTCTTTGCAGTTGCCATGTCGATTTTCTCCATCAAGGATGTTGTTGATGTGCCGGGTGTGGGCGAGAGCCGCATGAGATCTCATTTTTCACAGGCACCCTGCGGCGCGAATGGTACTGCGCGAAACACAGCGCGCAAAGCGCTTTTCAGAGAGGAAAGCGCCTTTTTTCCCTCTGGCGAGGCGGTTTTGTCGCACGCCGGCATCACTGCCTGCCGCGCGGTGCGTGCGTCGGCGCGCTAAGCTGCGCGCCCATGAAGCTCATCGTTCGCTGGTTTCTGCTGGCCGCCGCGCTGCTGCTGGTGGCTTATCTCTACCCCGGGGTCAGCGTCGCCAGCTTCGGCGCGGCGATGCTGGCGGCCCTGGTGCTGGGCCTGTTCAATACCGTGGTGCGGCCGCTCCTGGTGCTGTTGACGCTGCCGGTGACGCTGCTGACCCTCGGCCTGTTCCTGTTCGTCATCAACGCCTTGATGTTCTGGGCCGCGGCCGGCGTGCTCGCCGGCTTCAACGTCAAGGGCTTTACCGCGGCACTGATCGGCTCGCTGATCTACAGCCTGTGCGGCATGGTCATCGACGCGGCGGTCGAACGCCTGTTCAGCCGCCACTGAAATTCACTGCGGGGCCGGCTCCTGCCGGCCGCGCTCGCCGCGCGCTTCGGCCAGTTGGGCGCGGCGCCGGGCCACCAACTCGCGCAGCCGCGCATCGACGATCGAGGCCTCGATGAAATCCGGTGTGGCGTTGCCGCTGCGCGCCTGGCGCTGCGCCGCGCGCAGGCGGTCGATGGCGCCGCCGACGTCACCGAGGGCAGCGCGTGCCTCGGCCTCGGCGCGCAGTGAACGCAGGCGCAGCCCGAGCGCGTCGGCGCATTGCGCCAGCAGGGCCCAGGCGCTGGCGTCATGACCCTGCTCGGCGACCCAGGTCTGCAGGGCTTCAGTGCTGGTGCGCAGCGCGCCGGCGTCGCCGCCTGTGCGCGAAGCTTCGAGCGCGGCCTGCGCACGTGCCAGCAGCAGTGGCCGTGCCGAACCGTTCGCCTCCACCGCGGCCAGCAGGCGGCCGGCCAGCGCGGGCTGTCCGTTGGCTTGCAACACCTGGGCCTGCACCAGCGCCAGCGCGCGGCTGGCGCGGGCGTCGTTGGGCGCCGCGGTTTTCGCCAGCGGCAGCGCCACCTCGACTGCGGTCAGCGCGCGAGCGGTTTCGCCCAGTTGCAGCGAGGCCAGCGCGCTGGCATACAGCGCGGCCACGCGCTCGGCGGGCGCGGCGTTGGGGGCCGGCGCATCCAGGCCCTGTTGGCGGCGCAGCGCGGGCACGCCGGCGTCCATCAGGATGCGCGCGCGCGCCTGCATCAACTGGTGGTCGAGCGGGGACTGCGCAGCGCTGCGCGGGCCCGCGGCGGCCTCGACGCGGGTGCGTGCCTCGCCGATGCGCTCGACCGTGAGCGGGTGCGAGCGCAGGTAGGGGAAGGCGCCGTTGTCGTTCAGGCGCGCGGCGTGCTCGAGCTTCTCGAACATCGAGGCCACGCCCACCGGCGCAAAGCCGGCGCCGTTATGCAGGCCCCAGCCGATGCGGTCGGCTTCGCGCTCCATATCGCGCGAAAAATTGAGCTGGCCCTGCACCATCGCCGCCTGGCTGCCGACGATGACCGCCTGCGTGGCGTCGCCGTTGCCGGCGCGGCTGGTGGCCAGCACGCCCAGCAGCAGCGCGGCCAGGCCGACCAGGGATTGCCGGCTCGAACTGGCGAGGCCGCGCGCGATATGGCGCTGCGTGACGTGCGACATCTCGTGCGCCAGCACGGCCGCCAACTCATCGCGGCTGGCGGTCAGGGCGATCAGGCCCAGGTGCACGCCGACAAAGCCGCCCGGCAGCGCGAAGGCATTCACAGCGCGGTCGCGCACGAGGAAGGGCTCCCAGGCCAGCGCGGTATCGGTATCGGGCGTGATATCGCCGCGCTGGCGCGCGGCGGCCAGCAGCGGCGCCCACAACGATTGAACGTAGTCGAGCAGCAGCGGGTCGTCGAGGTAATCCGGATCGCGGCGCAGCTCGGCCATGATCTGCTCGCCCAGGCGGCGCTCGGTGCCGACGCTGAAATCCTCACCGGCTGAATCGCCCAGCGCGGGCAGGCGGATCGCGGCGTTGGCGGCCGGCGCCTGCGCCCAGGGCGCCCCGGGCATGGCGCCGGCCAGCGCCGCGGCGAGCATCAAACGGGCAGGGAGTTTTTTCATGCGCGGTGGCTATCATGCACCGACCGCATTGCTGCCACGTTTCCGCTCATGACATTGCCCCCTTCGCCATTGACGCATTTCGACGCCCACGGCCAGGCGCAGATGGTCGATGTGGCAGCCAAGGCGGCCACGCGCCGCGTGGCGGTGGCCCGCGGCGCGATCCGCATGCAGCGCGCCACCTATGAGTTGATCGCGGCCGGCAACGCCAAGAAGGGCGACGTGATCGGCGTGGCGCGCATCGCGGCGATCCAGGCCGCCAAGCGCACCGCCGAATTGATCCCGCTGTGCCATCCGCTGGCCCTGACCCGCGTGGCGGCCGAGTTCGCGCTCGACGCGCAACTGCCCGGCGTGCATTGCACGGTAACAGCCGAAACTGTGGGCGCCACCGGCGTCGAAATGGAAGCCCTGACCGCCGTGCAGATCGGCCTCTTGACGATCTACGACATGTGCAAAGCGGCGGACCGCGGCATGGTCATCGAGCAGGTGCGCCTGCTGGAAAAGCGTGGCGGTAAATCGGGGCAATGGCGCGCTCCTTTGTCCCCTCTCCCTCTGGGAGAGGGCTAGGGTGAGGGCCGGCGCGACGCTCGCTACCTGAAATCGCGCCAGGTGTAGAGCCGCTGCGGGGGCTCGCACTGAAAAGGCGGCGGCTGCAATGCAGCGTCCTTGCAGGGCGCGAAAAACTCCTCCGCCCCCGGGTTGCGAAATTCCCGCAGGCGCGCCGCGATGTAGCGCGCGCGATCGACATCGCCACTCTGCGCCAGCGCCTGGGCCCAGGCGATCATCAGGCGCGTATCGAGCAGGTGGTGCGGTGCGCGCTTGAAGGCTGCCAGCGCATCCACCGGCCGTTCGGCCGTGGTCGCCGCAGCGTAGTCGGCATGGTGGGCAAAGAACCAACTGCGCTGGCCGTCGGCAATGCGCTCTTCGAGCGCCGCCGCGCCGGCCGGCGGCGAGAAGATCACGACCACGCGGCGGTAGTCGATCAGCACCACCACGGCCGCGATGACCATGGCCGCGCCGACCATGATCGGCCAGCGCGGCGGCGGCGCTTCGGCGCTGGCGGCGACCGGCGCGCCCGCGCCCAGACACAGGCCCCACATGAAGGCCGTGGGCAGCAGGAAGTGCGCGTACCAGAGCGGGTACTCGAGCTGGCTGTGCAAGGCCATCAACAGCACCATCACGAAAGCCGCGCGCAGGCCCGCGCCGGTTTGATCCGTGATCGCGCGCGTGCGCTGCCAGGCCTGCCACAAGGCCCAGCCCAGCAGCGCCAAGACCAGGGTCGCCAACGGCAGCCCGAGCTCGACCGCCAACTGCAAAGGCAAGTTGTGCGTGTGATCAAAGAAGGCCACCGGCCGCTGCGGCAAAGGCGTCAGCGACCAGGCAAAGTTGAATTCGCCGAAGCCCACGCCGAGCCAGGGCTGCGCGCGGATCAGCTCGAGCGTGTCGCGCCAGATCGCGAAGCGCGAGGCCGAGAGGTCACCTTCGCCGAGGCGCGCCGCGGCGCCGATGGCGTGCGCCTCGTGCAGCGATGCCCACCACGCCGTGAACCCCCAACTCGCTGCGCACAGCAAGGGCGCGGCGAGCAGCAGGCCGCGCGAAAAATGCGACAGGCGGCGGTCGAGAAGCCCCCACAGGGCGAGCACGGCGATGCCCACCAGCCCGGTGCGCGAGCCCGACAGCGTGATGCCGAGCACGGTGAATACCATCAAGGCCAGCGCCGCCGTGCGCCGCGCTCGCGTGCGCCCGAGCGCGCCCGATTCGACCAGCGGCACGATCGCCACCGCCGACCACAACAGCAGCGTCGCCAAATGATTGGGCTGGCGCAGGTTGCCGACGGCGCGGCCGGCCACGCCCGAGCGTGCGATCCAGTCGCCGTCGGCCCATGACGACGCAAAGACCTGGAGCAGCGCAATGGCGCTGTTGAGCACACCGGCCGTGACCCAGGCGGAAAAGCAGGCGGCCAGCAATGACGGTGCTGGCCGCAGCGCGGCGCCGATACCGGAGAGGGTTGCCGCACACACCACCAGCGCGGCGGCCGACAGGCCGAGCGTCCACGGCAGCGCGCCGAATGTACTGGCGTGGCCCGCCGCCACAGCGATGAGCAGCAACGGCGCGACCGTGGGCGCCGCTTTCGATACCGCAGTTATCGCGGTGGCCGCAGACTGCCGGGCCAGCATGATCGCGACCAAGCCCCACAGCCCGAGCGCTGTGGCTTGGTTGAACAGGGTCGGCGACGGCGGCAGGTTGTAGGCCACCAGGCCAGGCACGACCGCCGCGGCACACAGTACGCCCCAGTGCATCTTTGCGCGCTCAGCAGCTAACGCACTCGCGCGCGGGCGGCCCGACCAGGACTCTAGGTGCCGGGCGTCGGCCAGGGGACGGCAGCGACCGCCGGGGTGTCGCGCCCCATTCGCAGCCATACCGCCCGTGCCCGTGCGCACACCTTGTCTGGGTGGGTGTTGCAGATCCCAGCGAGCGCGGCGCGTGCTTGATCACGCTGGCCGTTCTGGGCCAGTGCCGAAGCCCAGCGAATGAGGGCGGTCCAGTTCGGGTAGCGCTTGGCGACATGCTCAAACCAAAGAAGCTCTTGCGCGGACATCTCCGCCTTGGCATTCGTGCGAGCAAAGCGCAGGAACTCGCTGAGCTGCGTCAACACCAGTACGGGGCGGACTGGGTCGGGGGGCTTGTCCACGCCGATTCTGGCCTGCTCGAATCTGAAGGCCTGAAAGTTCGCCTCAACATTGAAATAGTCCCTGGATGTGAGGGCGAGCATCGCGCTGACCACCACCAGCAGCACCAGCGGAACGGACCTCGGAACGCGAATCTCGTAATGCCCGGTATTCACGCTCAACAGCCCGCCAAACAGCAGTCCGAGCGGGACCAGGAAAGTCGCGTACTCATTCGGAAACTCGACCATTGAATACATGCCGATCGCCACGATGGGTGCGGCGGCGAAGGCTCCGGCAATAGTGCCCGCATTGCGCAATGCGAGCACCAATGATGCCGCCAACGCCGCGATCATGAGCAGCCCGAGTGGAATGCCGTTTTGCACAAGCAGGTCGAGAAACAGGTTGTGGCTAGAGCCGAGAACCTCACCCGTTATCGGGTGGTCCGCTGCGACTGCCTGGTGCGCGACCACGACCTGATTCCAGCCATAGCCCTGCCACGGGCGGCGCATGATCGCGTCCGCCATCGAGGCCCAGTGAATCGGGCGCGTACCCCCACTCGCCGTGGATTCGAGGCTGCGTACCGTCGTCGCGTCGGCACCGATCAGCCAAATGCCCAGCAAGCCGATTGTCGCACCCAATGCGGCTGCGCCAGCACCAGAAAGGATGGCGGTCGGGCGCAGCGTACGCGTGCGCTCCTTCGGCGCAATCAACAACAACGCAAGAACCCCGAGCGACACCAGCGCGCCCGAGCGCGAGCCGGTCAGCGGCATCGTTATGAAGAGGAAGGCGATCGCAAGTAGCGCCGTGGCGCCGCCGATGCGCCCGGAACTGTAGAGCCAACCGGCGCCGAGCCCCGCGCAGACCAGTAGATTCGCAAGCTGATTCGGCTGCGCCAAGTTGGCGACGATCCTGTCGCCGAGATCGTTGCCGACCACCGCATAGCCCAGATAGTCCAACCTCAGCCATTGGTAGAGCCCGATCCATGCCGACAACAACCCACCGACGAGCACAACACCGTACACGGTGTCGAGCAGAACTGCGATGTCGAAGGTCTTGACTGTTCGCGCGCCGATCATTATGGCCAGCGCAAAACCGAGCAGGTAGAGCGAAGTGATCCAGGCGTCGCCGACGAAGAAAACGATGCCGAGCTGTAGTTGAATCCAGGGCACGAACGCCGCCGCGAGAACAACCCACGCGAGTGGAGGATGCGCGCAGGGGCCAGCTTGCCAGGTGCGGGTCAGGAGCCAGGCCGCGAACAACAGCGCGCCGGCTGCTATTGCGAACTGGCTTTGGAACGCGGTCCATGGGTCGTAGTGATTGGGCTCCACCCACGACAGTGTGACCAGCAGCGCCGCGACCGCAAGCACGATGGCGGAAACAGGGCCGACGCTCTTGGCGGGGATGCCTGCCGGCGCCTGGATTGAAGCGACATTCCCCAATGTGATCATCTCAAGAGTCCCCGCGATAGTCGGTCGTCGCCTGCATTGGCGGGCAGCCTATACCGGTATTCATGACACAAGCGTCGTCTGACTGAACCGAATTCAATAGCACGTGTGCGCTTGGAATCGCTCTGGCAGCAAGAAAAAAGGGACCCCTTTCGAGGCCCCTTTCGGCAGTTGCCGGGCTGAAGCGCTTACTTGCAGCTGGACGGCAAGAACTTTGAGGCGATGGGGAGTGTCGAACCCGGCCGGCACGTCCAGATAACCTGCCCATTCGCCGCGAAATCGCCGTCAAGGTCGATCGTATTGTTGGTGAGGTTCGGGTCGCCAAGGCCCACGACTGTGATCGTGCCGACTGCAGTCGAGGTGCTTACGTACCCCACTGACGCAACATACTTTGACGTTTGTGAGTCGAACGTGCCAGCGGCAGAGGCTGTGGACGGCATGCCGCTGTTTGTCTGTGCCATCTCGGCAATAGTGACTTTCGCAGACGAAACCGCCAACAGCATTTCCGAAACCTTCGCCCGCACCGTGTAATCACGGTACGCCGGCAAAGCCACGGCAGCCAGGATACCGATGATCGCAACCACGATCATCAACTCGATCAGGGTAAAACCTTGTTGTACGCGCTTCATTGAATAACTCTCCTTGGGAATGTGGGGGACTCGCGGAGAAACCAGTTGCACGCGCCGTGCCAGTCGATTTGGCGGGCATTTGCGGGGCAGTTTGCGCAATAGTGCCCAGGGAATCGACCACTCCGGTCACCTGTTGCGACCGATGTGACGGGAATGGTCGGCTAGGACGCCGGCACGCCCAGCCGCATCGCGTCACCGCTACGCAGCGCCGATATCCGGTGCCGGCTGCCCAGCGCCGCGATCTGCGCCATCACGGCCTCGACTTCGCCGGGCTTGATGTGCGTGATGTGCACGGCCACGCTGCCGTCGAGCTGGAGCAGCTCCTTGCCCAGCATCGATGGGCACAGGTGGCTCGAGATTTTCGCCAGCGCGCGCTCTTCGTCGCTGAACGCGGCTTCGATCACCAGGTGCGCGATATCGAGGCTGCGCAGGCGCAACCACAGCGCCGGGTTGGGGCCGGTGTCGCCGGTGAAGACCCAGGCGCCGCCCTCGGCCAGCACCGCAAAGCCGACGGCGGGCACGGTGTGGATGGCAGGCAGCACTTCGATGCGGTGCTCGCCAAAGGCCAGCACCTGCCCGATCTCGAACGGCTCGAAAGCCAGCAGCGGCTTGGCGGCGCTGGGCAGGCGCGTGAAATCGGGCCAGATCACGCCGTTGAAGATGTGCCGGCGCAGTGCGTCGAGCGTGGCCGGCAGGGCGTGCACGCGGATCGGCGGCGCCTCGACGCGGCGGCGCGCCACGCTGTCGGCCAGCAGGCCGATAGCCAGCACATGGTCCAGGTGCGAGTGGCTGACGAAGATGTGGTCGATGCGTGCCAGCTCGTCGAGCGTGAGCTCGCCGACGCCGGTGCCGGCGTCGATCAGGATGTCGTCGCCGAGCAGGAACGAGGTGGTGCGGCTGCCGGCGGCAATCGAGCCCGAGCAGCCGAGGACGCGGATGGTGGTGGCGGTCATCCGCAGGCCGGGGGCCGCTGGCTGGAGTCAGCGCTCGCCGGGCCGCCCCAAGGGCGCTGAGCGCCCCTTCGGGGGGCAGTGAGCAAAGCGAGCGTGGGGGCTCACGTTCAAAGTTGAATGAACTGCATCTGCGTGCCGGCGAGTTCGATCACGTCGCCGTTGCGCAGGTGGGCCGAGTCGCCGGCCAGCTGCGAGCCGTTGACGGTCGGCTTGGCGACGCCTTCGACATGCGCCAGTACATAGCCACCGGGCCGCTTGGTGATCGAGGCCACCTGCACGCCGGGCTTGCCGACGGTGGTGACGACCTTGGTCAGCATGACTTCGCGGCCGGCGGCGGCGCCGTTGAGCACCTTGATCGCCGCGCCGCCGGGTGCGCTGTTCAGGCTGCCGAAGCCGGAGTTGACGCTGGCCGGTGCGGTGTGGGCAAAGGTGGCGCGGTCGGCGCTGGCCACGGTGGGCGCGGCGGCACCGGGCTTCATGATCATGGTCTTTTCGTAATCGACGCCGTCTTCGACCAGGAATTTGATCTTGTACTTGCCGATCTCGACCGTATCGTTGTGCGCCAGCAGCTGCTTCTTGACGGCCTTGCCGTTGATGTAGGTGCCGTTGGTGCTGTTCAGGTCTTCGATGAAGACATCGGAGCCGGCCATTTGCAGCACGGCGTGCTCGCCGCTGACGGCCAGGTTGTCGATCACGATATCGTTGTAGGGTCGGCGCCCGAGCGTGGTCTTGTCCTTGGTGATCTGGACTTCCTTGATCACCACACCATCGAGCGAAACGACCAGCTTGCCCATCCGTTGCCTCTTTTCTTGTGCCTTCAGCGCCTGAACGGCGCCCACCATGAACGCGAGGCCGCCGCCGGAGAGCCCGGCGCGCGCACCAGGACGACGGCGATATTATCCTTTCCACCGGCCTCGTTGGCGGCGGCAATCAGGGCCTGGCCGGCCTCTTCGAGCGAGTCGTAGCCTTGCAGCAACTGCGACAGCGATTCGTCGTCGAGCATGTCCGACAGGCCGTCGGAGCAGATCAGGTACAGGTCGCCCGGGTGGACTTCGTGCTGGTGGATTTCGAGCAGCACGGTATCTTCGACGCCGACCGCGCGCGTGACCAGGTTCTTGTTGGCCGAAAAGCTGGCCTGCTCGGGGGTAATCAGGCCGGCGTCGATTTGCTCCTGCAACAGCGAATGGTCGCGCGTCATCTGCATCAGGCGGTTGCTGCGCAGGCGGTAGGCGCGCGAATCGCCGACATGGCCGACCAGCACGCGGGTGCCGCGGAACAGCGCCACCACCAGCGTGGTGCCCATGCCGGCATATTGCGGATTGGCGTTGGCGGCGTTGAAGATCGCGCGGTTGGCGTTGTCAACGCAGATGTCCATGGCGCGCCGCACTTCGGCATCGGTTGCGTTGCTGCCGGCTTCCAGCAGCCAACGGCCGAGTTCGGTCTTGATGAAGCCGGTGGCCATGCCGCTGGCGACTTCGCCGGCGTTGTAGCCGCCCATGCCGTCGGCCAGCACCGCCAGCGCGCTGGTTTCATCCAGCGCCACCGAGTCTTCGTTGTTGGAGCGCGCGCGCCCGGTGTCCGTAGCGCTGAAATATTCGAGGTTCATGAACGGCGGGGAGCCTGGCCGTGAGGGCACGCGGGTCCAGCCTTGCGATTGTGCAACGACTGCCGGGCCCCACCGGGAACGGGGTGCGGCTTGGGTTGCACGAATGTGTGATTTGCCGCGGTCAGAAAACACTCCGTCGCAACCGGCGCAGGGCGCTGGCCCAGGCGTCGCCGTCGCGCTGGCGGTCGGCCGACGCAGGCGCCAGCACGGGGGCCAATACGGCGTCGAGCGCGTCCGCCTGGGCCACCGGCAGGTCGGGGCGCAAGGCGCGCACGGTCTGCGGCGCCTGGGTGGCCATCGCCCGCAACAAGGCGCCCAGGGTGTCGCCCTCGAACGGCAGGCGGCCGGTGAGCAGCTCGAACAGCAGCACGCCCAGCGCGTACAGGTCGCTGGCGGCGTCGGCGCGGGCGCCGGCCAGCAGCTCGGGTGCCATGTAGGCCGGCGAGCCGAGCAGCACGCCGCTGCGCGTGGCTTCGGCATCGACGGCGCGCGCGAGGCCAAAATCGGTCAGCTTCACGCAGTCGCTGGCGGGATCGAACATCACGTTGGCGGGTTTAACGTCGCGATGCACTACGCCGCCGCGGTGGGCATAGGCCAGCGCGCAGGCCACGCGGGCGGCGATGTCCAGCGCCAGCGCCTCGGGCAACAGGCGCGCTGTTCGGGTGTAGCGGCCAAGGTCGGTGCCGGGCAGCAGCTCCATCGCGACATAACCCACGCCGTCCTGCACGATGGCGCCGTAGGTCGTGACGATGCCCGGATGGCGCAGCCGCGCGGCATTGATCGTTTCGTGCTGGAAACGGCCCTGGGCCGCAGCCAGCGCCGCGTCGTCCCGCAGGCCCAGCGGCACGGCCTTGATCGCCAGCGGCGCGCCGCCGGATTCGTCGAAAGCCAGGTAAAGGGCGCCGATCGCGCCGCGCATCAGCAGGCGTTCGATGCGCACGCCACCGAGCCGCGACCCGGGCGAGAGCAGGTCGGGTGACGGGGGGTCGATGGAGCGCGGAACCACGCGGACACTCACGTTATCACGGTACCCACTGTGCCGACGGTCGGGAAGAATCGGCACGCTATCGAGGCGGTGCCGTGGCACCTATCGATCAAACGCCCGACAAAGGATCGGCCGCATGGACGCCCTGGGATGGATGACTGTCGCGGTATTCGCAATCACCATCGTTGCCGTCGTCACCCATATCGTTGACAGCACGGTGGCGGCCCTGGTCGGTGTGGCGGCGATGGTCTGGATCGGCGTGATGAGCGATGTCGACGCCTTCGGCCTGGTTGACTGGAACGTGATGGCGATCCTGGTCAGCGTCTGGATCATCGCCGCGTATTTCGGCAAGACGGGGGTGCCGAGCTGGCTGTCGGTGCAGGCTTTGCGGCTGTCGGGCGGGCGGCCCGGCTGGTTGGTGATGATCCTGTCGGTGCTGGCGGGCACGATCTCGATATTTGTTGACAACGTGGTCGTGATCCTGATGATGGCGCCGGTGGCCCTGCCGCTGGCCCGGGCGCTGAAGCTGCCGGTCACGCCGCTGATCCTGATGATCGGCTTTTCGGCCAACTTCATGGGCTCGGCGATGCTGCTGGGCGACCTGCCGCCGCAGATGCTGCACAGCGTAGCCGGCGCGGAGTTCATGGATTTTTTCTGGCAATACGGGCGGCCGTCGTCGCTGCCGATCCTGCTGCTCACCTTCGTTATCACGCTGGCCGCGATGTACGCCTACGGTTTTCGCGGCCGTCACCGTCAGGCCGTCGATATCGAACGCCTGGGCCTCCAGATCCACATCCCGAACAAGCTGTTTGCAGGCATCGTCGTCGGCGCTTTCCTGCTCACCGTGCTCGGCATGGCGCTGCGCCAGGTGCTGGACATGAAGCTCGGCTTCATTGCCATGAGCGGCGCGATCGCGCTGGTGCTGTTGCTCGAACTGTTGGGCGAGCACGTCAAGGCCCCCGATTTCGAGGCCATCCTGGCCGAACTCGACTGGCGCGCGGTGTTCTTCTACATTGCCCTGTTCGCGCTCGTCGGCGGGCTGGAGAAGATGCAGGTGCTCGCCGCCCTGGCCGACCGCCTGCGCCCGGTATTCGCCGACAGCTATGCGCTGGGGGCCACCCTGCTGTACTGGATCACGGTGCCGATCGTCGGCATCGTCGAGCACGACGCCTATATCCTGACCTTCCTGCACACGATCAAGGATCTGCAGGCCGATGGCGTGCAGCCCTGGCCGCTGTGGTGGATGCTGCTGTGGTCGGGTACGCTGGGCAGCAACCTCACGGTGGCGGGTGCGCCGGCCTTGTATGCCGCGCTCAACATCTGCCAACGCGAGGAGGGGCGCAAGATTTCGCTGCGCGAGTTCCTGGCCTGGAGCCTCCCGTTCACACTGATCGCCGCGTTGGTCTGCTATGTGTTCGGCATGTTGATCTGGGTGCTGCCTTTTGCGAATCAAGCAACGTGAGTGAAGCGAGCCCGCGATGTACCGACATATCCTGATCCCGACCGATGGCTCGAAGCTGGCGGAACGCGCCGCAGTGGCCGGCGTCAAGCTGGCCGCCGTGCTGGGCGCACGCGTCACCGCGATATTCGTGGCGCCGCCGGCCACGCCGGTGGTTTATCGACGCTTCGTGCCGGTCAAGCTGACCACCCCCGAGGCCCATGCCAAGATGATCGAACAGGCCGGCGCACGCTATCTCGGCGCGGTGAAGAAGGCTGCCGATGCTGCCGGCGTGCCCTGCGATCTGGACCAGGTTACCGGCGACTTTGCGGCCGACGCGATCCTGCAGGCGGCCGCCAGGCGCAAGTGCGACCTGATCTTCATGGCCTCGCGCGGGCACCACGGCCTGGCGGCGGTGCTGCTGGGCAGCGAGACGCAGAAGGTGCTGGTGCAGGCCAAGATTTCGGTGCTGGTGCACCGCTGAGCGCGCCCAAGCGCGCCGCGCGCTACTTCACCACCAGCACCGGCACGTCGGCGTGCTCGATCGTGGCCTGGGCCACCGAACCGAGCAGGGCCGCCGTGTGCGAGCCCAGGCCGCGGGCGCCCATCACGATCAGGTCGCATTTCTCGGCCTGCGCCACTTCGGCGATTGTCGGCCCGGGCGATCCCACTCGGTGATGAAGCCGGTAGGCCAGGCCGCTGGCATCGAGGGCACTGCGTGCGCTGGCCAGGGCCGCTTCGCTGCGTTCCTGGTGGTATTCCTCGAGCGACTTGCCGGAGATGAACGAAGAGACGTCGCCCGAGACCGGTCGCTGGACATTGACCAGATGAAGCTGCATTGCGGCCGGGTCGCGCAGTTCGCGGTGTATCGCGAGCACCTGCTGCACGGCACGCTCCGAGTACTCCGAACCGTCCGCAGCCAGCAGGATGTTCCGGAACTGGCCGCTGGGGGCGCTCGCTGCGGGCGCGGGTGCCGCCTTTGCAGCGGGGGCGCGGCGCGCTGCCAGCCACTTGCCCAGCGCCAGCACGAGCAACGCGCCCGCGATGCCGGAGCCGTAGCGCAACATGTCCGTGGCGACGATCTTGGGCATCTGCGGCAGGACGTCGGGGCTGACCAGCGCCGGGTCAGTGACCGCCATCGTGCCGGCGATCCAGCCGAGCAGCATCCCCCCGAGGGTGATGATGACCGGAAAACGGTCCATCAGCTTGATGACCATCTGGCTGCCCCACACGATGATCGGAATGCTGACGAGCACGCCGAAGATAACCAGCGCCATGCTGTGGTCGCCGCCGGAGGCTTCGGCGGCCCCGGCAATCGCGATCACGTTGTCGATGCTCATCACGAAGTCGGCCACGATCACGGTCTTGACGGCGGCCCAGAGCTTGTCGCTGCCTTCGATGTTGGCATGTCCCTCTTCGTGCTCGGGCATCAGCAGCTTGACGCCGATCCAGACCAGCAGGATCGCACCGACCACCTTGAGGAACGGGATGGCCAGCAGCTGCAAGGCAAAGAAGATCAGGACGATGCGCAGCACGATGGCGCCCGCCGTGCCCCACAGGATGCCCTGGGCGCGCTGCTTTGGCGGCAGCTTGCGGCACGCCAGCGCAATCACCACGGCGTTGTCGCCGCCGAGCAGGATGTCGATCAGGATGATCTGACCGACAGCGACCCAGAACTCGGGAGTCAGGAACATGTCCATCGCGGGCTCCGCCTCGAGCCCGTCAGAGCAGGCTCTTCAGCAGCCGGCCCATCTCCGAGGGATTGCGCGTGACCTTGAAGCCGCAGGCTTCCATGATGGCCAGCTTAGCGTCGGCCGTATCGGCGCCGCCCGAGATCAGCGCGCCGGCGTGGCCCATGCGCTTGCCCGCCGGAGCCGTCACGCCGGCGATGAAGCCGACGATCGGTTTCTTCATATGCGCCTTGCACCAGCGTGCGGCCTCGGCTTCGTCGGGGCCGCCGATCTCGCCGATCATGATCACCGCGTCGGTATCGGGGTCGTCGTTGAAGGCACGCATCACGTCGATGTGTTTGAGGCCGTTGATCGGGTCGCCGCCGATGCCCACCGCGCTGGATTGGCCGAGGCCGATTTCGGTGAGCTGGGCCACCGCTTCGTAGGTCAAGGTTCCTGAGCGCGAAACCACGCCGATGCGGCCTTTCTTGTGGATGTGGCCCGGCATGATGCCGATCTTAACCTCGTCGGGCGTGATCAGGCCCGGGCAGTTGGGGCCGAGCAGCAGCGTCTTCTTGCCGCCGCCGGCCGCGCGCGCCTTCATGCGGTTGCGCACTTCGAGCATGTCGCGCACGGGGATGCCTTCGGTGATGCAGACCACCAGGTCGAGCTCGGCCTCGACGGCTTCCCAGATCGCCGCCGCGGCGCCGGCCGGCGGCACATAGATCACGCTGACGCTGGCCCCGGTGGCGGCCTTGGCGTCTTTGACGCTGGCGTGGATCGGGATGCCTTCGAAGTTTTCGCCGGCCTTTTTCGGGTGTACGCCGGCCACGAAGCAGGCGCGGCCATTGGCATAGTCGCGGCAGCCGCGGGTGTGGAACTGGCCGGTCTTGCCGGTGATGCCCTGCGTGATGACGCGGGTGTTCTTGTCGATGAAGATGCTCATGGTGTCCTGCTCGAGTCGGCACAGTTGCCAAGCCGCCGCCGCGGAGCCGGCTTTGCCGGGCCGCCTGCGGCGCCCCCTTGAGGGGGAGCGCCGCAGGCGCTTCGGGGGTGGGTCATTTCACCGCCGCGACGATCTTCGTCGCGGCTTCAGCCATCGTATCGGCGCTGATGATCGGCAAGCCCGATGCGGCCAGCAGCTGTTTGCCCAGGTCTTCGTTGGTGCCCTTCATGCGCACCACCAGCGGCACCGACAGGTTGACCGCCTTGCAGGCCGCGACCACGCCTTCGGCGATGGTGTCGCACTTCATGATGCCGCCGAAGATATTGACCAGGATGCCCTTCACATTCTTGTTGGCGAGCATGATCTTGAAAGCCTCGGTGACCTTTTCGGCGCTGGCGCCGCCGCCGACGTCGAGAAAGTTGGCCGGCTCGCCGCCGAACAGCTTGATGGTGTCCATGGTCGCCATCGCCA
>CADEDE010000052.1 GCA_902825995.1 uncultured Burkholderiales bacterium | reverse complement strand
ACCTCCCGTGCCATCAGCTCTCAGGGACTTCCCTTCTGCCGCCCAGACTCCTAGGGCTGCCCGTTCAACCTGGAGCCACTCCGATGATCCCGCTGGAACATTTCGATGCCTCGCAAATTTCGCCCGGCGGCCCCGACGCGCCCGACCTGTCGTCCTACGGCAAACGCTTTCTGGCCGAGGGCGATTCGTGGTTCACCATCGGCTCGCTGCACCTGCTGAAGAGCGCCAACCTGCTGCAGGAGATGGCCTTCTCGCAGCGCAACGTGGCGGTCAACTGCGCCGCACCGGGCGACCAACTGGTGCGCATGGTCGAGCATGTGCGCGACTCTAGATTCCTCGAACTGCTGCGCGGACGGACCGCGCGTTTCTGGGACGGCATCCTGCTCTCGGCCGGCGGCAACGATCTGATCGGCGCGATCGCCACGCCGGCCAGCGTGGCCGGCGTGGCGGTGCCGCTGGAACGGCGCCTGTTGCGCAGCGCCGCAGAATGGGGTGGCGTCGGCGAGGGCCCGGCGCGTTATGTGTCCGACACCGGCTGGTCAACCTTCGCCGACTACCTCAGGGCCAACTTCGACCAGCTGATCGCCTTTCGCGAAGCCGGCCCGTCGGCCGGGCAGCCGATCTTCATGCACACCTATGCGGTACCGACGCCGCGACCGGCAGGCGCGGGTATTGGCGGCGCTTGGCTGATGCCTTCGCTGCTGGCCTACGCCATCCCGGCGGGCGAATGGCGCAGCGTGGCGGCGCTGTTCATCAAACGCCTGGCCGCACTGCTGGCCGCCATCGCCGCCGACAGCGCACGCTATCCCAACGTGCATGCCTTCGACACCTCGAGCGTGGCCCTGGTTGCGGCCCTCGAAGGCGCCAGCGGCGAAAGCGGCGACTGGGTCAACGAAATTCACCTCACGCACGGCGGCTGCCGCAAGCTCGCACGGCCGTGGAGCGTGGCGATCGAGGCGGCGTTCTGATCTGCGTTGCTCTACCGCGCTTCGCGCGGGGTGTTTCACATCAATGCGGATCGGAGCGCGCGATGGCCAGCAGGCGCTCGACCTCGTCGCGGTGGCGCACGCTGTTGTCGCGATGCCAGCGCCGGATCAACTCCATCGTGCCGGCCACCACCAGGCCGAACAGCGTGATCGAGCCGAAGGCCGAGACGCCGAACCTGGTCATCGCGGTATAGAACGCGCCCAGGCCGAGGATGCAGGCCTGCTCGTTGAAATTCTGCACCGCGATCGAGCGGCCAGCGCCCATCAGGTTGTGGCCACGGTGCTGCAACAGCGCGTTCATCGGCACCACCAGGTAGCCGCCGATACCGCCGAGCAGGATCAGGAAAGGCGCCGCCACCCAGACATTGGTGATGCCATTCATGCCGATAACGAGCAGGCCCATCGCGATGCCGAGCGGGATGACGCCGGTGGCGCGGTCGAGCTTCATCGCCACCGAGGCCAGGATCGCACCCGCCGCCGTGCCGACGGCGACCACGCCGACCAGGCTCGAGGCCTGCGTCGTGCCATAGCCCAGCGCCGCCGCGGCCCAGGCCAGCACGATATAGCGCAGATTGCCCGAGACGCCCCAGAACAGCGTCGTCGTGGCCAGCGAGATCTGCCCCAGCTTGTCGGACCACAGCCGCGCATTGCACTGGGAGAAGTCGCGCACCAGCGCGACCGGGCCGTGGGCGATGGGTTGCAGCGGCGACTCGGTGCGCGGGATGCGCAGATTGAACAGCGCCGCGATCACGTACAGCAGGATCATCGAGGCGATGGCTGCTTCGGGGCCGGTGTCGATGCCGGTATCGATCAGCGGCAGGTCGATGCCGAGCAGCAGCGGCGCGATCCTCGGCCCGATCAACTGGCCGCCGAGCAGCACGCCGAGAATGATCGAGCCGATGGTCAGGCCTTCGATCCAGCCGTTGGCCTTGACCAGTTGTGAGGGCGGCAACAGCTCGGTCAGGATGCCGTACTTGGCCGGCGAATAGGCCGCAGCACCGAGGCCGACGATCGCATACGCCGCCAGCGGATGGGTGCCGAACAACATCATCAGGCAACCGACGACCTTGATGCTGTTGGCGACGAACATCACCCGGCCCTTGGGCAGGGCGTCGGCAAAGGCGCCGACGAAGGGCGCGAGCACCACGTAGAACAGCGCAAACATCGGCACCAGCGCAGCGCGCTGCCATTCGGCGGCGCCTGAGGTGCGCAACAACTCGACGGCGGCCACGAACAAGGCGTTGTCGGCCAGCGAGCTGAAAAACTGCGCCGACATGATCGTATAAAAGCCTCGTTTCATGCGCGGCGCAGCGGCGTGTCTCCGTGGTGCCTCTGGATAGGCGCCGGGTTATAGCACGCACGAATGGCAGCCCTTTGGCGGGCCGGGCTCGGAGCAGAATGCCGGCATGCCGCGCCCGATCGAAGCCCGGATCCACAGCGACGCGCTGGCCCACAACCTGGCCCGCGCGCGCGCCGCCGCGCCCGACGCGAAAGTTTGGGCCGTGGTCAAGGCCAATGCCTATGGCCACGGCATCGAACGCGTATTCGAGGGCCTGCGCGGCGCCGACGGTTTTGCGCTGCTCGACCTGGCCGAGGCCGAGCGCCTGCGGGCCTGCGGCTGGCGCGGGCCGGTGCTGTTGCTCGAAGGCGCCTTCGAACCGCGCGACCTCGAACTGTGTTCGCGGCTGAACCTGTGGCATGTGGTTCATTGCAGCCAGCAGATCGACTGGCTGGCCGCGCACAAAACGCAGCAACCGCAGCGCGTCTTCCTGAAGCTGAACAGCGGCATGAACCGCCTGGGCTTTGCACCTGCGGCCTACCGCAGCGCCTGGGCCCGCCTGAATGCGCTGCCGCAGGTGGACGAAATATCGCTGATGACGCATTTTTCGGATGCCGATGCGCCGTTGGAAAATTCGCGCGGCATCGCGCATCAGATGGCCGTCTTCGAGGCCACGACGCACGACCTGCCCGGCGAGCGCTCGCTGGCCAACAGCGCCGCCATCCTGCGCCACCGGATGCGCAGCGATTGGGTGCGCGCCGGCATCATGAGCTACGGCAGCGCGCCGGATTTTCCCGCGCACGCTATCGCGCACTGGGATTTGCGCCCGACGATGACCCTGCGCTCGCGCCTGATCGCCACGCAGCCCTTGCAGGCCGGCGACACGGTGGGCTACGGCAGCAGCTTCAGCGCCGAGGCGCCGATGCGCATCGGCATCGTCGCCTGCGGCTATGCCGACGGCTACCCGCGCCACTGCGGCACGGGAACGCCGGTGCTGGTGAACGGCGTGCGCACACGCACGCTGGGCCGCGTCAGCATGGACATGCTCGCGGTCGATTTGACGCCGACGCCCGAGGCGGCGATCGGCAGCGAAGTCACCCTCTGGGGCCGCGGGCCGCGCGGCTCGCTGCTGGCGATCGACGAGGTGGCGCATGCCGCGGGCACGATCGGCTACGAGCTGATGTGCGCGCTGGCGCAGCGTGTGCCGGTGCGCGTCGAGGTCGGCTGAAATACCGGGTTGACGCTGCGCCAGCGCTGCCTATGATCGCGCCACCTCAAACCGGATCAGGAGCGTTGCATGGGTCACTATCTATGGATGGTCGTCGTCGGCTTGGCGGTCGGCGCGATCGCGCGCTTCATCTTGCCGGGCGAGCAGAAGATGGGTTGGATTCTCACGATCCTGCTGGGCATCGGCGGCTCGCTGGGTGCGGGCTATGTCGGCCAGGCGCTGGGCATCTACGCCGTCGGCCAGCCTGCGGGCTGGATCGCTTCGGTGGTCGGGGCGCTGGTGCTGCTCTTCGTGGTGCAGAAAGTGCGCGGCAGCACACCCACACAGTGATCTGGCGATGGCGCTGAAGACGGCGCCGCTCGCCGTCGATCCCGACGAGGTCACGCTGACCTCGATCCGCGCCCAGGGCGCGGGCGGGCAGAATGTCAACAAGGTTTCGAATGCGGTGCACCTGCGCTTCGACATTCATGCCTCGTCGCTGCCCGCTGCGGTGAAGGAGCGCCTGCTGGCCGTGGCCGATTCGCGCATCACCCAGGAAGGCGTGGCGATCATCAAGGCGCAGGAACACCGCAGCCTGGAGATGAACCGGGCGGATGCGCTGGCGCGCCTGAATGCGCTGGTGCAATCCGTGGCCACGCCGCCGCGCGCACGCAAGGCCACCAAGCCGAGCTTCGGCTCCAAGCAGCGCCGCCTCGAAGGCAAGGCACAGCGCGGTCAGATCAAGGCCGCCCGAAGCACGAAAGGCAAGATTACCGATTGAGAACCAAACGCCGCGCCTGACCGTGGCCAGCAGCGTGGCCAGGCCGACGAAGAGGCCGCCGAATATCCGGTTCAACCAGCGCAGGCGCCCGGGCGTGCGCAAGGCCCGCGCTCATCGCGGCCACGCGACACAATGTGCGCATGGCCAAGGAAGCGAAGACGATCTACACCTGCACGGCGTGCGGCGGCATCAACCCGAAGTGGCTCGGCAAATGCCCGCATTGCGATGCCTGGAATACGCTGGAAGAAGGCGTCGCCGAATCGGCGGCCTCGACCCGGCATCGCTTCTCGCCGCTGGCCAGGGCGAGTGCCGTGGCCACCCTGGCCGAAATCGACGCCGGCGTCGTGGCGCGCTCGCCCACCGGCCAGGAAGAACTCGACCGCGTGCTCGGCGGCGGCATCGTGCCCGGCGGCGTGGTGCTGATCGGCGGCGACCCGGGCATCGGCAAGAGCACGCTGTTGTTGCAGGCGGTGGATTCGCTTTCGGTGCAGATGAAAGCGCTGTATGTCACCGGCGAAGAGAGCGCCGCACAGGTCGCGTTGCGGTCTCGAAGGCTCGGCCTGGGGGGCACCCGCGTGCGCGTGCTGGCCGAAATCCAGCTCGAAAAAATCCTCGCCGCGATCGAAGCGGAGGCGCCGGATTTCTGCGTCATCGATTCGATCCAGACCCTCTACTCCGAGCAGCTCACCTCCGCGCCCGGCTCGGTGGCCCAGGTGCGCGAATGCGCCGCCCAGCTCACGCGCACGGCCAAGGCGCGCGGCTGCGCGATGGTGCTGGTGGGGCATGTCACGAAGGACGGCACGCTGGCCGGCCCGCGCGTGCTCGAACATATCGTTGACACCGTGCTGTATTTCGAGGGCGATACGCATTCGAGTTTTCGCCTGGTGCGCGCGATCAAGAACCGTTTCGGCGCGGTCAATGAAATCGGCGTCTTCGCAATGACCGAGCGCGGCTTGAAGGGCGTGGCCAATCCGAGCGCGATTTTTCTATCGACGCATGGCGAGCCGGTGCCGGGCTCGTGCGTGCTGGTCACGCTCGAAGGCACGCGGCCCTTGCTGGTGGAAATCCAGGCCCTGGTCGATAGCGGCGGGCCGAGCCCGCGGCGCCTGTCGGTCGGCCTGGACCGGGATCGCCTGGCGATGCTGCTGGCGGTGTTGCACCGCCATGCCGGCGTGGCCTGCATGGATCAGGATGTTTTCGTCAATGCGGTGGGCGGCGTGCGCATCAGCGAGCCCGCGGCCGACCTGGCGGTGCTGCTGGCGATTCAGAGCAGCCTGCGCGCCAAGCCGCTGCCACGCGGCTTCTTCGCCTTCGGCGAAGTCGGCCTGGCCGGTGAAGTGCGGCCCGCGCCGCGCGGCCAGGAGCGCTTGAAAGAAGCCGCCAAGCTCGGCTTCTCGGTCGCGCTGGTGCCCAGGGCGAATGCGCCGAAGAAGGCCATCGAGGGCTTGACGATTCACGCTGTCGAGCGGGTCGAGCAGGCGATCGATATCCTGCGCGGGCTGTAGGCGATGGACGCCAAGCTCGGTTGGGTCTTGGTCGTGCTGGCCACCGCCAGCGGCTACTGGGCCTACGGTTGGCGTGGCGTGGCGCTGGCCGTGAGCGTGGTGGTGTTCTGGTTGCTGCTGCAATTCAGCCGCGCCCTGCGCGCGATGCGCGCGGCGGCCGGCGCGCCGGTCGGCATAGTCCCCAGCGCGGTGATGCTGCACGTCAAGCTCCACGGCGGTATGCGCCTGATGGATGTGGTGCTCGTCACCCGCAGCCTGGGCCGCAAAGTGCGCGACGAGCCGGAAACTTATGCCTGGCGCGATGAATCGGGGGCTGAGGTCGAGATCGAGTTTGTCGGCGGGCGCTGTCAGCGGTGGCGACTCGAGCGGCCGAATTGACGGGCTGCGAGAACGCCGCCAGCGCCCTCAGTGTGCATCGCTTGCAACCTGCGAACGCTTGAGCGCGAAGTAGCCGGCATGCTTGCAGTCCTGCGGTGCCGTCAAGGCTGTCCACGCCGCCGTCAGCCTGCGCCGCGACTCGCGCGTCGGGCAAAGTGCGCGAGCCGCGCGCAGGCCGAACGTATCCTGTGCGAGGCACGCAAAGGCGTCGATCACGACGAAGTGCCGGCTCAGCAAGGCGACGATCTCGTCGTGGCTGAAGTAGCGCCGGTACCGGCTCGTGCTGTTGACGATCACGGAGACGAAGAACAGGCAACCCGGCAGACCCAGTCGGGCCAGGCCGCTGACGGCTTCTTCGCGTTCGGCATCCGTCTGAAAGTAGTAGAGCGTCTCGGCCGACGCCACGAAGTCGAACGGGCTGGCCAATATTTCGGGCCGCTTGACGACTTCGAGCAGGTCGCCCGTACCGAACTCGATGTGCGGGAACTGGACCCTCGCTCGCTGGACCGCCGTGTCCGAGATGTCGTAGCCGATGATCCGATCGCAGAACTGAGCCAGTACGTGAGTCAATCGGCCTTCGCCGCAGCCGAGATCCAAGCCGAGCCTGAACTTCGCATGCCGCAATCGCCGCACCAGGGCTTCGACGCGAACTTCATCGTCGATGCTTCCCGCCGTACCCCAGGGATTTACCTTGGCATACCAAGCGTTCCATTCTTCGCGCGTTCTCATAGCCTGCACCCTCCAGGAAGGGGCCGTACCGGAAACAATCTACACGCAAAGTGCCGAGCGGTGCCCCCTCAGTCCCGGGGCAATGCCGAGAACCCGCCGCATGAAGCGGTTCGCCCCAATCGCGGCCAGGCGGCTGCGCCCTGCCGCAGTCCGTGCAAAAGTGACGGCACAGCGCCTCATTCCCTTCGCATCGGGGGGCGCGCCGGCGCTGTCGCGGGCCGCAGCGATGCGATCATTCGCGTCGGCCCCCACCCGCCCCAAGGCCCAAGGCACCCGCTCCAGATATGAACCCACCAACGGACACCCGCCCCGGCGCGCCGCTACGCAGTTTCTGCTGCCGTTTTTGTTCGGCGCCGCTGCAAACGACCTTCGTCGATCTCGGCATGTCGCCACTGTGCCAGACGCATATCGCGCCGCACCAGCTGCACGATATGGAACCGTTCTATCCCCTGCACGCCTACGTCTGCGACGCCTGCCTGCTGGTGCAGCTACAGGAGTTCGTATCGCCGCAGGCCATCTTCGAGGAGTACGCCTATTTCTCCTCTTATTCGACCAGCTGGGTCGAGCACGCGCGGCGCTATGCGCAGATGGCGATCGAGCGCTTCCATCTCGGTGCAAACAGCAAGGTGATGGAGATCGCCAGCAACGACGGCTACCTGTTGCAGCATTTCGTGGCGGCCGGCGTGCCCGTGCTGGGCATCGAGCCGGCAGCCAATGTCGCGAAGGCTGCGGTCGAGCGCGGCGTCGCCACCGAGGTGCGCTTCTTCGGCCGCGAGACTGCCGCGCTGATCGCCAAGACCCATGGCCGGCCCGATTTGCTGCTCGGCAACAACGTATTGGCCCATGTGCCGGACCTGAATGACTTTGTGGCCGGGATGAAGCTGCTGCTTGCGCCGGGCGGCGTCATCACCATGGAATTCCCGCACCTGATGCGGCTGATGGCGGACAACCAGTTCGACACCATCTACCACGAACACTTCAGCTACTTCTCGTTCCTGGCCGTCGAGAAGGTCTTCGCGCACCACGGCATCACGCTGTTCGATGTCGAGGAGTTGCCGACCCATGGCGGTTCGCTGCGCATCTTCGGGCGCCACAGCGAAAACACGGCGCTGGCGGTCGGCCCGCGCGTCGCGGCGCTGCGCCAGCGCGAAATCGACGACGGCTTCCTGACGCTCGAACGCTACCGGAGCTTCGGCGACCAGGTGGTGGCCACCAAGCGGCGCATCCTGAGCTTTCTGATCGACGCCAAGCAGCGCGGCAAGAAGATCGTCGGCTATGGCGCGCCGGGCAAGGGCAATACCTTGCTCAACTACTGCGGCATCCGCACCGACTTCCTGGATTTCACGGTTGACGCCAACCCCTACAAGCAGGGCAAGTTCACGCCCGGGACGCGAATTCCGATCCTTGCGCCGGATAAGATTCGCCAAGCGCGTCCCGACTACGTACTGATCCTGCCCTGGAACCTGAAGGACGAGATCTCGCGTGGCGCGGCTTACATCGCGGAGTGGGGCGGCCGCTTCGTCGTGCCGATCCCCGACGTCCAGGTGCTTTGACATGCAGCGTGCCGCTCGGCCACCTGCATCGCCACACGACTTCGCCGACCAGACTTCAAACGACTGCTGCACCTCATGAAAATACTTGTCACCGGAACCGAGGGCTATATCGGCACGCGCCTGGCACCTTGGCTGACTGCCGCCGGACACGAGGTTCACGGCTTCGATACCGGCTTCTACCGGGATGGTTGCCTGTACCTCGATCCGCTGGGCCTGCCCAGCGGCCCGCAGACGAGCTACAAGGATTTGCGCAAGGTCGAGCCGGCCGATTTCGAGGGCTTCGACGCGGTCGTCCACCTGGCCGAGTTGTCGAACGATCCGCTCGGGCAGAACCGGCCCGAGATCACCTTCAAGATCAACCACGAAGGCTCGGTACGCATCGCCAAGGCGGCGCGCGCGGCCGGCGTGCGGCGCTTTGTCTATGCATCGTCGTGCAGTGTCTATGGCGTGGGCAGCGGCGAGTTTCTCGACGAAACCTCGCCGGTCAACCCGCAGACCGCCTACGCCCAGTGCAAGGTGCTGGTCGAGCGCGACCTGTCGGCGCTGGCCGACGACCGGTTTTCCGTGGTCTTCCTGCGCAACGCCACCGCCTACGGCCCCTCACCGCGGATGCGTTTCGATATCGTGCTCAACGACCTGAGCGCACTGGCCTGGATCGACAAGAAGATCTCGATGGTCAGCGACGGCAGCCCGTGGCGGCCGATCGTCCACATCGAGGATATCTGCGAGGCCATGCGCTGTGCGGCCGAGGCGCCGGCCGACGCGGTCAACGGGCAGGTCTTCAACGTCGGCGCAACCGCCGAGAACTTCCGCATCCGCGAGATCGCACAGATCGTATCCGAGGCCTTTCCGGGCTGCGAGGTCAGCGCCGGGCCACCGAGCCAGGACAACCGCAGCTACCGCGTTTCCTTCGACAAGATCGCGACCAAACTGCCTGGCTACAAGACACGCTGGACCGCTCTGCAAGGCGCGCAGGAGTTGCGACGCCTGTTCGAGCGCATCGACTTCACGCGCGAAACTTACGAGTTCCGCGCGTTCACGCGCCTGAAGCAACTGAAGTACCTGGAACGCACGCGACAGATCGACAACGAGCTGTTCTGGAGCGCACGTTGAACAGCGGCCGGCGCGGCCCGGTTCCTTGCCTGGAGGCGATGCCATGAAGGTCGTGCTGTTCTGCGGCGGCTTGGGTACCCGGCTGAGGGAACACTCCGAAACCATCCCCAAACCGCTGGTCAACGTCGGCATTCGCCCGATCGTCTGGCACCTGATGCGCTACTACGCGCACTTCGGGCACAAGGACTTCATCCTGTGCCTGGGCTACCGCGGCGATCTGATCCGCGACTATTTCCTGAACTACAGCGAATGCATGTCGAACGACTTCGTCATGTCCGACGGCGGGCGCACGCTCGAACCGATCACGCGGGATATCGCCGACTGGCGCATCACCTTCGTCGATACCGGCATGCACGCCAACCTCGGCCAGCGCCTGATGAAGGTGCGCCGCTACCTCGATGGCGAGGAAATGTTCCTGGCCAACTACTCCGACGGCCTGTGCGACTTGCGCCTGGATCACTATATCGAGGAGTTCAAGCGCCGCAACGTCATCGGCGGCGCCGTCGCGGTGCGGCCGTCGCAAAGCCTGCACGCCATCCGCATGGACGACGACGGCATGGTGCAAGGGATCGAGAGCGTCGGCGATTCGGACTACTGGATCAATGGCGGCTTCTTCTGCCTGCGCCAGCAGATTTTCGACCACATCCGCGATGGCGAGGAACTGGTCGAAGCTCCCTTCCAGCGGCTGATCGCACAGCGCCAGCTTTGGACGCACCGGCATCCGGGCTTCTGGGCCGCCATGGACACCTTCAAGGACAAGATCACGCTGGACCGCATGGAAGCCCGCGGTGATTGCCCCTGGATGGTCTGGAAATCGCCGCAAGGCTAAGCGGCCGGTACCTGCGCCCCCGCGCCATCACGCGACATGCTCGAGTTCTCGCCCACGCTAGCGCCTGGCGTGCCATTGCGGCTGTTGTGCATCGGCGCACATAGCGACGACCTCGAGATTGGTTGCGGCGGCACGCTGCTGAGCTGGATCGGTTCCGGCCGGCCGATTCACGTGACCTGGGTCGTCCTCACGGCCAGCGGCGAACGCGAAAGCGAGGCCCGAGGCAGCGCCTCGGCGCTGCTGCGCCGCGCCGCTGGCGTCGATATCGTGCTGGGTGACTTCAAGGACGGATTTCTGCCATCGCAGTACGAGGCCGTGAAGGAGTTCTTCGAGGCGGTCAAGCAGCGCAGCTCGCCCGACATCGTGCTGACGCATCGGCTCGAGGACCGCCACCAGGACCATCGCCTGGCGAGCGAACTGACCTGGAATACCTGGCGCGACCACATGATTCTGGAGTACGAAATCATGAAGTACGAGGGCGACCTCGGACAGCCCAATGCCTTCGTGCCACTGAAAGCGTCGATTGCCCGTCGCAAGTCGGCGCACCTGGTGCGCCACTTTGGCAGCCAGCGTTCGAAGAGCTGGTTCGACGAAGCGAATTTTCTCGCCCTCGCGCGCCTGCGCGGCCTGGAATGCCGTTCGGCCAGCGGATTGGCGGAGGCCTTCCACGTTCGCAAGATGCGCCTGGGATTGCAGCTTGGATAGCGCAATGGAGCCCCGCACGACTTCGGCGCCGCCGACCAAGCCGGGCGACGGCAGCCTGCCGCTGGTCAGCATCGGCATGCCGACCTACAACGGCGAACGGACGATTCGCGGCTCCATCGAGTGCCTGTTGCAGCAGACATTGGCGAACTTCGAACTCATCATCAGCGACAACGCCTCGACCGATGGCACCTGGGAAATCATCGAGGAATATGCGCGCAAGGATGCTCGCATCATCGGCATCCGGCAGCCGAAGAATATCGGCGCCAACGGTAACTACTCGGCAGTCTTCCGCAAGGCTCGTGCGCCGTATTTCAAGTGGGCTTCCTCGAACGACTGGTGCGCCCCTGCGTTCCTGGAACAGTGCGTCGCCCGACTCGAGGCGCACCGCGATGCGGTGCTTGTCGCGCCGCGCACGCGACTGTTCAGCGATTCGTTGGACAGCTTCACCGAATACGAACGCGATTTCGCCTTCGACCAGGCCAGCCCGGTCGAGCGCTTCGTGGCCGTCGGCCGATCGCTGGCCCTGAACAACGTCTTGAACGGCGTGGCCCGCACCGAAGCGCTGGCGCGCACGCGGTTGATCGAGCACTACGTTGGCGCCGACGTCGTGTTGGTCGCTCACCTGGCGCTGCTGGGGAAGATCGAGTTGCTCGACCAGCCGATGTTCTACCGCCGCATGGATCGCCAGACCGCGACGCGGCTGATGTCCGCGGAGGCCGTGCACAGGCACCACTACCCGGCGAAAACGCGGCGGGCCCTGTTCCCGGCATGGCGGCGCACCGGCGGCTGGCTGCACGCAGTCTTCGCTTCCGGTCTGTCGCCCGCCGATACGCTGGGTGCGCTGAGTTGGGTGTTGCGCAGCACCTACTGGGCGGCGCCGGCATTGGGGCGCGACGTGCTGGACACACTCGCTCATACATTTCGGCGCTAGCGTGAATTCTTTCCAGACCCTTCAGCTCGGCGAAGCCGAACTCGCCGCAGCCGGCACGCACATGCTGGGGCTGATGCGCGAGCTGTATCCGATTTGCCGCAGCATCACGGGACCGGGCGTGCGAGATACGCTGGCGATGGTGTCGCGGTTGGCGCCGCTTTCGATGACCGAAGTGCCGACCGGAACGCGCGTGTTCGACTGGACGGTCCCCAAGGAATGGTCGATCTCGGAGGCCTATCTCGAACACGAGAGCGGCCGGCGTTTCGCCGAGTTCCGGCACAGCAATCTGCATGTCGTGGGCTACAGCGTGCCGATCGACGTGTCGATGTCGCTGGACCAACTGCGCGCTCGAATTCACACACTGCCCGATCGCCCGGACTGGATTCCGTTCCGCTCGTCCTACTACAGCGAGGACTGGGGTTTTTGCATGAGCGAAAGCGAGCGCCTGGCACTGCCCCAAGGGCAGTACCGTGCGGTCATTCGGTCTAGCCTCTATGACGGCGCATTGACCCTGGGCGAATACGTCCATCGGGGCAGCAGCGACGACGAGGTGCTGGTTTTCGCGCACACCTGTCACCCGTCGCTGTGCAACGACAACCTGAGCGGCATCGTCGTCGCAGCCGAACTCGCGGCGTATCTGCGCGGCCGCAGCACGCGCTATACGTACCGCTTCGTCTTTGCGCCGGCGACGATCGGATCGATTGCCTGGATGGCAATGAACGAAGCCCGGCTCGACAACATTCGCCATGGCTTGGTGCTGGCGATGCTGGGCGATTCCGGCCCCTTCCACTACCACCGCAGCCGCAGCGGCACAGCGACAATCGACCGCGCCGCCGGCGCGGTGCTGCGCTCCTGGCATCCGGACGCCACGGCGATCGACTTCTCGCCTTGGGGCTTTGATGAGCGACAGTTCAACTCGCCCGGCATCAAGTTACCGGTCGGGCGTCTGAACCGCGCGCTCACCGGCCAATATCCGCAGGAACACACGTCGGCGGATTCGCTGGAACTGATGTCGGCCAATGCACTCGCCGAATCGTGGCGCACCTGCCTGCGCGTCTTCGAGGTGCTGGAGGGCGACCGCCGCTATCTGAACCTGTCGCCCAAGGGCGAACCGCAACTCGGGCGCCGCGGCCTGTACCGGACCACCGGCGGCTACTATGACGGCGTGGCGGACCGCCAGATGGGCCTGCTCTGGGTTCTGAACCTATCCGACGGCGAGGCCTCGCTGCTCGATATCGCCGAGCGATCGGGCCTCGAATTCGGCCTGCTCGCGCAATGCGCGCGCGACCTCGAGGCCGCCGGACTGCTGGCACCGGCGCACGACAAGGCCCACTGACATGCCCCAAAGCGTGCAGCGCCGGATGGCGACAGGCGCCATCTGGATGGTGCTTTTCAAGTTGGTTGAGCGAGGTCTGGGCCTGATCAGCACGCTGATCCTCGCGCGCCTGCTCGGCCCGGCGGATTTCGGCATCATCGCCATGGCCATCTCGTTCATCGCCATGGCCGAACTGCTCACGGCCTTCGGCTTCGATATCGCGATCATTCAGACCCCGCAGGCCACCGTGGAGCACTACAACACGGCCTGGACCTGCAATGTGCTGCTCAATCTCGGCGTCGCCATGTTGATGCTGGCGGTTGCACTGCCGATCGCCGACTTCTATCGCAAACCCGAGGTCGCCTGGGTCGTCGGCGCGCTCGCCTTCGGGCCGCTGATCGCGGGCGCGGAGAATATCGGCGTCGTGGCCTTCCGCAAGGAACTCGATTTCAAGCGCGAGTTCAGGTTCCAGGTGAGCCGCAAGTTGATCGGCTTCATGGTCGTCGTCCCGCTGGCACTTTGGCTGCGCAGCTACTGGGCGCTGGTGGCCGGCATGCTGGTATCCAAGAGCGCGGGCACGGCGATGAGTTACCTGATGCACCCGTTCCGGCCGCGCTTCGCCCTGTCGAGATTCAGGGAGTTGTTCCGTTTCTCGCGCTGGCTGCTTTTCAACAACCTGGTCGGATTCTTCAAGGAACGCTCCTCGGATTTTTTCATCGGGCGCCTGTATGGGCCGGCTTCGCTGGGCGCCTACAACATCGCCTACGAGCTCGCACACCTGCCGACCACCGAGATCGGCGCACCGATCAACCGCGCCCTGTTGCCCGGCTTCGCGAAGATGGGCCCAGGCGATGAGATCAGCGCTGCCTACGCCTCGGCAGTCGGTGTGCTGGCCACGCTGGCCTTGCCGGCCGCTGCGCTGATCTTTGCCGTGGCGCCTTTTCTGGTTCCGGTATTGCTCGGTCCGAAATGGCTGTCCGCCGTGCCGGTGATGGCGGTACTGGCCCTCAACGGAGCGCTGATGCTGTTCCACGCGTCGATCGGCGCCGTCCTGATGGGACGCGGCTTTTCGTTGCAGGTCGGCATCGCCAATGCAAGCTATCTCGTCGTGCTGCTGGCTTTGCTGTTCCTGTTCTCAACACAATTCGGCGTCGTCGGTGCCGCCTATGCCGCCTTGCTGACCACCGTGTTGTGCACACCCATCTACCTCTACCAGATCCGCCGCTGCCTGGACATCGGCGCAGGGGTCTTCCTGAAGGCGGTTGCCCGGCCCATGGCGGCTGCGCTGATGACCGCCGGGTCGCTGCGCTGGGTCTTGCCGAACTACGAATCGACGATGAGCGTCTTCGTCGCGGCCGCCTGGCTGCTGGGTGGCCTGGCGGCGGGCGTGCTGACCTACACGGCGCTCGCAGTGGCGCTGTGGGCCTTGTCAGGATGGCCAGCAGGGGCCGAACGGGCCGTGCTAGACCGCCTGCGTTCCTTCCTGGCCACACGCAAGCAGGCATGACATAAAACCGCATGGAGTTCGCCAATGAGTGATTCGAGTTTTTCCTGGCCGCGCCAGCTCGGCCTGCGTGCGGGCGACTGGGTCGTCGTGCGGTCAAGCGCGGAAATCCTGGCGACCCTCGACGAACATGCCCGGCTGGAGAATCTGCCGTTCCAGCCGGAGATGCTGGCCCTGTGCGGCCTGCGCCTGCGCGTGGCCAAGGTGGCCCACAAGACCTGCGACAACATCCGCAAGACCGGCGGTCGGCGCATGGCCAACGCGGTGCACCTCGAGGGTGCCCGTTGCGATGGTTCGGGACATGGCGGCTGCATGGCCGATTGCGTCTTCTTCTGGAAAGAGGCCTGGCTCAAGCGCGCCGATGATGTGTCCGCAGTCAGCGGACCGCCTTCGGCGGTTTCAGCAGCGGGCGTGCATAGCGCCGCCTTTGCCCTCGGCCAGGAGCAGGCGCCTGATCCGACGTACGTCTGCCAGACGACGGCGCTGTATGAGGCCACCACGCTGCTGCCGTGGTGGGACGCGCGGCAGTATGTTCGCGATGTGACCAGCGGCAACCACCGCGCCTGGCACATCATCAAACTGCTGGTCGGCGCCGGCTATCGCCGCCTCGTCGGTATCGGTATCGGCTACCGCTTGCTCGTTGGTGCCTACAACCGGTTCCAGCGCTGGCGTGGCGGCAAGCCGTACCCGCTGGGCAGTGGCAGCATCGCCGACGGCAAACCCACGCCGGCCGAAGCGCTGGATCTGAAGCCGGGCGAATGGGTTGAGGTGAAATCGACCGAGGAAATCCTGCGGACGATCACCCGCAATGGCTTCAACCGAGGCATGCGCTACGACATGGAAATGTCCCAGTACGCGGGCGAGCGCCACCGTGTGCAGATGCGGGTCGAACGCCTGATCAACGAACAGACGGGCAAGATGATGCAGATGAAAAGCGCGTGCATTCAGCTCGAAGACGTCTATTGCCGCGCCCGGTGCACGCCGCTGCGGCTGGGCTGCCCGCGGGCATCGAATACCTACTGGCGCGAGATCTGGCTACGGCGGGTCGATGGCCCTGGCGTGGCCGAGCGCCGTTGATCGCGGGCCGAGCGGCCGCGCAGGCCTGCGCGGCCAGGGCGCTGGGAAGTCTTTCTGTGCCAGCGTCCAGAGCTTCGGCCGCTCGGGGCCGACCCACTCAGGATGATGGTTGCGTCCTGACTTGTCGGTGATGTCCTGCGGCGTCGGATCCAGGTTCAGGTACCACAGGCTCCTGGCGCCGAGCACTGTCGAGCGCGGCAACCGCGCTTCACGCAGGATCTCGCCGACCGACAGGCGGGCCGCGTAGATTTGGATGCCGCGCAGGACGCCGTTCCACACTTCCTTGCCCGGCGCCCAGGGGGCGTCGCCCCAGGTCAGGGCCGGTACGGGCGGCATTTGGTTGCCCCAGTGCGCGGGCGCCTTGTAGCTCACGCGATGGTTGCGGTCGGTCAGCGGCAGATCCCAATAGAACTCGTGATATTTGCCGCTGGCATCGGCCCAGACGCGCAGCGCTTGCCGGTGCCAGCGGTCGTACTCAACCGCGCCATTCACGAAGTCGTGTTGCACCACCGAGATCTCCCAATCGTGCTTGGTGCCGTGCGGCCGGGGATTGGGGTAGGGATGGGCGCCGTAGTAGCTGTCGGCGTCACCCGATGGGGTCCACAGGAATGTTCGCAGGTCGCCCTTGCCGTCGTCGTTGCCCCAGAAGAACGCGGTGTAGTAGCCGGCCTGGCGCCTTGGAAGGGCCCACCAGACATAGGTGGCCGGATAGATCGGCAGCGGGTTCAGGAAACGAAAGCGCATCGTCTTGGCGACGGCCGCCGAGCCCGGGAAATCGAGGCCTGAGATTGGCGCCATAGCGGCCATCGCCCCCGATGCCAGTGCCCCCAGGCCGGCGAGGGGCGCCAGGGTGGCCGTTGCCGCCACGAGGCGACGACGGCTTGAATTCACGCGCAGGGCTTGGTCCGAATTCATGTCCTAATGCACGAACGCTTGGCAAGCGACCATGCACAACAGCAACCGATTGTCACCCGTGTAGCCGCAGCCGACGGCTCCGCCGGCACGGGCCGCTGCAAAATTCGGGGAGCAGGGTAATTGCCTTGCAAAGGGCTGCATTAGCAGAATACTTGGGCAATGTGGTTGCGTTGCTCGAAGCGCCTGCCCCTCACCCGACGATCCGCCCATGGAATGCAACATGATTGAACAGCTTGGTCCTGAACGGACTCGACTTCGGGTGGGCACGCATCGTGTAGCACGGATTGTCGTCTATGCGCTTGCCTACAGCGTGCTGGCGAGTTGTGGCGGAGGTGGTTCGGATGCATTGCCAGCGCCAGCGCCCACGGTCACGCTGACCAGCAACCCCGCCAGCGTTGCCAGCGGCTCCAGCGCCACCCTGAGCTGGTCCTCGACCAATGCCACCAGTTGCTCGGCCAGCGGCTCATGGAGCGGGACCAAGGCCACCAGCGGCAGCGCCTCCACCGGCGCACTCACAGCCGCCAGCACGTTCACGCTTCTGTGCTCGGGCGCGGGCGGCTCGGCCAGCCAGTCCGCCACCGTGGGCGTCACCACCGTCGGCGGCAGCGCCGTCAGCGGTTTGAACTTCCCCTCCAACGGCACCACCAGCGCCGACGTGCGCTTTCGCTTCACCGGCGCAAGCCTGCTGCCAATGTACCCGGCGACCTATATCTGGCGCGTCAACCTGCGCCATCAATTGGGCTACTACACGACCTTCTTCTGGGGTCCCGACGGCGCCTTCACTGGCGACTCGTATTACGGCGCCCACCCCTATCCGGACGGCGGCGGTTCGACCACGACGACGCACAAGTGGGAACTGTCGATCTACGGCGGCGACTATGTTGGCGACGCCAACGGCAACTCCACCCAATTGGGCTATGACGTATGGCGGACCCAGGCCCTGCGCGTGTGGGACGACGGCGGTTCGTACAAGGTTCACGAGTACTACTGGGATCTGCCGGACACCAGCAAGGTCATCCGGGTCTCGGTACCGCGCAGCTATGCCTCGACCGCCCTGTCGAATGCGGCACTGACCTTTGGCGACGCGCCCTGGAGCCTGGGCAACGAGCGCCTGAGCGGCATCCTGCGCGGCCTGCAGCTGTACTCGTCGGCGCTATCGGTGAACGACATCCTCAGCGAAGCCGGCTCTCCGTTGAGCACCGGCGCGGGCAGCAGCTCGATCTGGTACCTGAACCTCAACCCCACGCCCAGCGATATCTCCGACAAGTCCGGCAAGGGGCATCACCCCACATGGGTCGGCTCCGCCCGGCCCGCGCTTTGGACCGGGCCGTAGGCCATACCGTCCGCGCTTGTTACATCACGCGAACCTCGTAACTCGCTTGCCGCCGGCTGCGCTTAACGTCCAGCCTGCACTCATAAATAGTTGGCGCACAAGGGCTTCGGGCCCGATCTGGCGACGCCACGCGGCGGTTCAGCGCGGATACGCAACGCTCCGATCCCGTCGGTCACCACTGCAGCAGGGAACGATGAATATGGTCGAAGGAAGCTGGAAATGAGAGTCCGTTTGAACAAGTCCGCCCTGGCGGTTGCGCTGGCGCTTGCCTTTTTGACGCTGGCGGGTTGCGGCGGTACCGACGAGGATACGGCGACCCTGCAGGAGGGCAACCTGCCGCTCGAAGCGACCGTCCAACTTGAGCAGGCCCAGCGCCTGCGCTGGAAGACGGTCGATACGGTCGCCCCGACGGTATCCATCGGCTCGCAGACCGAGGTCGGTTCGACCGGTCTGGTCGGTTTTGCCGGCGCGGCCAGCGACAACAAGCGTCTGTATCGCGTGCGCTGGGCCAACAATCGGGGCGGTGAGGGAACAGCCTCGCTGTCGGGAACCACTTGGAATGCGAACTGGTGGGTGCCGTCGATGCAATTGCAGACCGGCGAAAACACAATCATCGTTACCGCGGAAGATGCTGCGGGCAATACGTCCAAAGTCACGCAGGTGGTGACGCGCGGCGCGTCAGAGTCGGCACCTGCGCCTGCGCCTGCACCTGCACCTGCACCTGCACCTGCACCTGCACCTGCACCTGCACC
>CADEDE010000051.1 GCA_902825995.1 uncultured Burkholderiales bacterium | reverse complement strand
CGCAGCGGGTCGCAAAGTCCTGGCTTCCGGACGGCGCAGGCGCAGGCGCAGGTGCAGGCGCAGGTGCAGGTGCAGGTGCAGGTGCAGGTGCAGGTGCAGGTGCAGGTGCAGGTGCAGGCGCAGCAGCGTCCCAGATGACGGTGACGGCGGCCTGCGACGTACGGCCCGCGCCATCTTCGGCCGTGATCGTGAGGTTGTTGGTTCCGGCTTGCAGCGGAATCGACGCCGCCGACCACTGCGCGGACGTCTTGCTGCCATCCATGTCCGCCAGACCCGTGTCGCCGCGCGCATTAGCCCAGCGCACACGGTACAGCCAGTAGTTATCGGTTGCGGTTCCGGCCAGGCTGGTCATGCCATTGGCGCTTGGCGTGCTGGCGCTTTGCACCGATACCGTTGGTGCGAGGAAGTCAGTGGTGCGTGCCCGACGGCGTTCGGCCTCTTCGGTTTGAGCGTTCAGCGAAATGCCGCTGCCGTCATCGACACCGCCGCAGCCCATGGTTGCGAGGCAGGCCAGCGCATTGGCCACTGCGAGCGCAGATCGATTCATCTTCAATTTCATGGCCAGCATTCCCGTCAGATCGAAATCGCTTCCTGAAGGCCGAAGGGGCCGTCACGGATCGCGGCGACGTGGAAAGACTACCGGCGCGGCACCGGGGTCGCGTAAGCGGAGTCGGTCGATGTAACAATCCCACGTTCGTGGTCCGTATCAACCCTTAGAAGATGGTGGCTGGTGGCGGAAATGCCGGTTTGTCGCCCTGCGGCCAACCCGCCAGAAGCCGGGCTGGCGATTCGTCGAAGCGCCAACGGGCGTGCATAGTTCACGGAACGGACCCATGTAGCAGCGTCTGTTGCCGTAACGGCAGGCGGGGTCTGTACCGTTCCCGTGCACAAAGTTTGGCTCTCGTTACAGAGTTTCTGTACGAGCGCAAAGGCGCCGACACTGCGCCGGTGCAAGGGTCTGGCGCGGCTCAGCGCGCCAAGCGATCCAGCAAACTGGCGAGTGCAGCGGTGCGTCCGCGGCGCGATGCCGCGGCCACCGTCGCAGGATCGGGGCGGGCGTTGCGCGCGCTCGCGCCGCCATCGATGAAGCGTTGAAACACCGTGGCGATCTGCGCGGCATCGTCCAGCGGGGCAATGTCCCGCAGCCCGGCCTGGCGCAGCGTTGCTGCCGTGTCGCCCACCGGGTCGCACAGCCCCAGGATCGGTCGGCCGCAGCGCAGGTACTCGTACAACTTGGCGGGAATCTGCTCGTTGCAGTTGGACGCCTGCAGCACGAGCAGCGCGTCGGCGCGGAGCATCTCGCGCAAGGCCTCGTTGTAGGCAATCGGCGGCAGCGTCTCGACCAGGGCGCCCACGCCCTGTTCATCGGCGAGGCGGCGCACCAAGTCGTCATGCGCGGCGCCGCGAAAGCGCAGGCGCAGTTGTTGTGCCGCGGGGCCGAGCAGGCGCAACGCGGCGAACAACTGCGTCGGATCGCGTTCCGACGGATAGACGATGCCGCTGTGCAGCAGTGTCAGCGGGCCCGGATTGAGCGGCGCATGGCCGTCGGCAAGGAGGCCGGCGAAGCTCTCTTCGTCGTAGCCGTTCTCGATCACGCCGATGCGCGGCGCCGCTTCCGGGTAGCGTGCCCCGTAGGTTCGCGCAGCCGACGGGGAGGTGAAGGTGCAGGCCGCGGCGCCGGCGATGGTGCGCCGCTCGATCGCATCGTAGGCGCGCCAGATCCTGGCGTCCGCCGGGTAGCCGTCCTGCGCCATCGGGTCGCGGAAGTCGGCCACCCACGGCAACCCCGACCGGCGCTGCAGTTCGGCGCCGATCGTGTGGGCCGTGGCGATCGGGAAGGTGCTCCACAACACGTCGGGGCGATGGCTTCGAATCAGGGCCATGCCCTGTCGAACCGCGTCGAACTTCCAGCTTGCCCAGCGGTCGGGGCAGGCCAGGGCCGCAGGGTAGCGGCCGGCGATCGCGAAATGCCGTGCCGCGTCGAAGGCCTGCGCGCGGCGCACCAGCATGCCCTGCGCGATCTGGGCATTCAGGTCGTTGCTGACGCGCTCGTAGGCGCGTTCATGAGCCGTCAGCACGATCGGCTCCCAGCCGAAGTCGGGCAGGTACTGCGCAAAGCGCAGGCAGCGTTGAACCCCGCTGCTGCCCGCGAGCGGTGGGAAATGGTAGGCCACCATCAGCACCCGCTTCACGGCCTTGATGCCCACTCGGCGCGGCCTACTTCGCCGGCGCCGACGCGGCGTCGGACGAAGGCATCGGCGGCGCAGGATCCTGCCAGCGCCCCAGAGCGACAAGCTTGTCCTTCAGGCCAGTGCGCTCAAAGCCAAGGTTCATTGCGCGGTGGGCCTGGGCCAGCGCTTGCTCCGGCTCGCCGACGTCGAGGAAGACGAGGCCGATGTTGTAGTGCGTAAATCCGTTGTCGCCGGCGTGAAACCGGGCGCGCTCGAGTTGTTCGAGTGCTTCGGGTTTGCGCTTGTCTCCGTACAGCAAGGTCGCATACAGAAGCCGCGCCGTGGTGTCGTCGGGCTGGAAGCGGACAGCACGCTCGAAATAGCACTCCACCGGGCGCGGCAGATCGCCGGGCTGCGGCGACTTGGTGCGTTCCCACAGCCGCATCAGTGCGGCGAGTGCGCGGTGGTGGTTGGGGAAGGCGCGCAGCACGAAATCGAGGTCGAGCTGGGGTCCCGTCGAACTGCTCTTGCCGCGAATCAGCGCTTCGACCTCGGGCGTGAAATGGTTGTCCTCGACGATGCGCAGCTTCGCCCTGTGGGGCTCCTGGTCACCGGGCTTGGGCTTGAACCGGTCCTGGCGGTAGTCGAACGGCCCGAGGGGGTGTTCGAGAGAGCCGCAGAACTGTGCCGATAGCTGTGCCTGGGCGTGGCCGGCACCCGCTGCGGCGATCAGCGCCACGAGGGTGACCCGCACCCACCATGCCGGCGGTGGGAAGCGACGCCCGTCAGACATGGCTCGCATCCCCGGCGCATGGGCGACGGCCCCGCATGTCGTGCAGCCAGTGCACCGTGGCACGATCGACAGCGGTGCGCGCGGCGGCCTGCGAGAAGGTGTGATCCGCACCCTCGATGGCGCGCCGCTGAACGTGTGTCATCTCAAATACACGCTGCCAGCGCGGCGACGCATCCACAACCTCGACGAACTCCTTGGCCGTGTAGTCGTTGTCGCTGAGCAAGACGAGAACGCTGCCGTCGGCAAGCGTTTCGCAGCCGCGAGCCATTCGTTCGGGAAAGGGCACCGCCGCAGCCGCGCTCGGCGGTGGGCCGCCCGACGCGGCGCTGAGGATCTTGCGCGAAAGCTCGCGCAGCGCGCCGATGCCGACCTGGCCGCGCATCAGTTTGAGCCAGAACGCCGCCGTGCCCAGGCGTTGGCGGTAGTAATGCTTGAGTTGGGTCCGGGCCAGGCTCGCGTTGCTGCGGACCCATGGATTGAGTGCGCACACGCCTGCGATCCGCCGATCGTGCGTCGCGTCAACGTAGAGCAGCGCCGCCGCCGCCGCGTCGCACAGGCCCCATAGCACGACCCGCTGCACTGTAGGTACCTGTGCCTGGATCGTGTCGATGGCGGCGGCGATGTCTGTGGCGGTGTCTTCGAAACCACGCGGCGTGCCCGCGCTGTCGCCCATGCCCCGCACGTCGAAGCGCAACACCGCAAAGCCGGCATCGGCGACGGCGCGAGCAAACAACACGAAGTGACGGTGGCTTCCCGCGCGGTATTGCGGGCCGCCGACAATGACAACGACGCCAAGCTCGGCCGGCGCCGTCGGCGCATGGAGAATGCCGACAAGCGCGTCGCCCTGGCAGCCGAAGGTCACTACGCGCTCGGTCGAAGTGCTCATGCGATCGCTTCCTCCAGACAGGCTGCCGCGAGCGTGGCGTCGATCAGCGCTGGCGCTTCCTCGATCTCGGTGGTTTGCCAGAACGACGGGCCCTGCGCGACCGCTGCGTGGACATGGCATCCGGCTTGCTGCCAGTGCCCGACCACTGCGGCCGACGCAGGCAGCAGGGCAGCGGCGTCGCGCGTCGAAACCTCGAGCCACGTTACCCGCGCCGGGGTGACGGGCGGCAACAGGCTTGCGCGCTCGAGCCCTGCGGCGAGGGCCGGCGACAGGCGATAACCCGCCACTTCCACGGCCTCCCCGGCCACGAGCTGGGAACGCAGGGACTCCATCAGGGCCTTGGCCGAAGCGCCCTGCATCTCGGTGGCCAGCCGGAGCCGTAGAAATTGCTGCAAGACGAGCTTGCCCGAGGGCGTCGGCTGCCAGAATACGAAGTCTGCCGGTGTTTCGATGCGCTGCGCGGCCTCGGCCGCGATCAGACAGCCGGCACGCAAACCCCACAGCGTCAGCGGTGCATCGTGGCGCTCGCACAGCCAGCCCGCCGCCGCGACGATGTCGCTGACCCAATCGTTCCAACCTGCGTCGCCGAAGTCACCGCTGCTGTCGCCGCAACCAAGCAGATCGATCTGCAATACGGCAAATCCGGCACGGGCGAAAGCACGCGCCTGCAGTGCGGCCATGCGGCGAGACTTGTTCATCTCTTCGGCCATCGGGTGAACATAGACAATCGCTCCGCGCACGGCACCGCTGGTGGGGCGATGGTGCAGCGCAAGCCGCTGACCACGGCCCGGCATCGGCAGGAAAAATACCTCGGCCACTTTGCCCACGAACTGAGCCCTGTTGTTGGCTTACGCGCCGAGTTTGGCCGCGACGAAATCGGCCAGGCTGCCGACCGTCAGGAAGGTCTGGCCATCGATCTCGTCGTCATCGACCGCGATGCCAAACTGCTCTTCGATGGCGCCGATGAGCGCTACCACCGCCATCGAATCGAACTCGGGCACGCTGCCGAGCAGATGGCTCGCGCGCGTAAACGATTGGCCGCGCCCGCCGAGGCTCAGCACCTCGTCGACGATTCGAATCACATCCTGTGTCACATCCATGGCGCCGACGATTCTATGCGTCGATGTCTGCGGCTTAGGGCGTCGGTCGTGACGAACTGCCGCGCCGGTGGTCACGATCCCCTCAATGCAGGGGCGCGCGCCACCGGCCGTCGCGGTCCTGCGCTACATTTCGCCGTCCTTCCTGTCTGGTGCCCGACGCTTGTTCGAATCGACGCTGCTGCACGAACTGGTCTCTTCGGCCACCGACCGTACGCCCGATGCCGCAGCATTGACCGCGGGCGCCGAGACGCTTGACTACGGCATGCTGCAAGCGCGCGTCGCCGGCATGGCGGCCGGGCTGCGCGAGCTCGGTCTCGCGCGCGGCGAGCGGGTCGCGATCTGGCTCGAAAAACGTTTCGAGGGTGTGGTGGCCAGCTTCGGCGCCCCGGCGGCCGGTGGCGTGTTCGTGCCGCTGAATCCACTGCTCAAGCCCGAACAGGTCGGCTATATCCTTCGCGACTGCAATGTGCGCGTGTTGGTTACTTCACCTGAGCGATTTGCCGTGCTGGCCGAGGGGGTGGGCCAATGTCCCGATCTGCGCCATATCGTCCTGACCGAACCAGCGGAGCACGCTGCTCAGGCAACGCCGCCGCTGAATGTGATCCCGTGGTCTGCTTTGCTTGCCACGCCACCAGGTGCGGGCTACCGCGTAATCGACACCGACATGGCGGCGATCCTCTACACCTCGGGCAGCACCGGGCGGCCCAAAGGCGTCGTGCTCTCGCACCGCAATATGGTGGCCGGCGCAAAGAGTGTGGCTTCGTACCTGGGCAACCATGCCGGCGATACCCTGCTGGCCGCGCTGCCGCTGTCGTTTGACGCCGGATTCAGCCAGCTCACCACCGCGTTTCATGCCGGCGGGCGTGTGGTTCTGCTCAACTATCTGTTGCCGCGCGATGTGCTCAAGGCCCTCGAGCGCGAGCAGGTGACCGGCCTTACCGCGGTACCACCGCTCTACATTCAGCTCGCGCAGCTCGAATGGCCCGCAACCGTGAATGACACGTTGCGCTATTTCGCCAATACCGGCGGGCGCATGCCGCGCGAAACCTTGACGCTGCTGCGTCGGCGTGTGCCCAGCGCCAAGCCGTTCCTGATGTACGGCCTGACCGAGGCTTTCCGTTCCACCTACCTTCCGCCCGAAGAGGTGGACCGGCGGCCCGATTCGATCGGCAAGGCCATTCCGAACGCCGAGATTCTTGTACTGCGCGACGATGGCAGCGAATGCGCGCCCGATGAATCCGGCGAGCTGGTCCACCGGGGCGCGCTGGTGGGCCTGGGCTACTGGAACGATGCGGAAAAGACCGCCGAACGCTACCGCCCGCTGCCTCGCGGCGTGGCGGGGCACCACGGTGGCCTGCAACTCCCGGAAGTCGCCGTATTCTCGGGCGATACGGTGCGCCGCGACAGCGACGGGTTTTTGTACTTCATCGGGCGCCGCGACGAGATGATCAAAACTTCCGGCTACCGCGTCAGCCCCACCGAAGTCGAAGAAGTGCTGTATGCAACTCGCCTCGTTGGCGAGTGCGCGGCATTCGGTACCGAGCATCCGGTGCTCGGCCAGTCGATCCACGTGGTTGCCACGCCGCCGTCCGGGGTGGCGAATATCAATGTCGAGGCGTTGCTCGCCGAGTGCCGCAAGCGCATGCCGGCGTACATGGTGCCGGCCAAAGTGCAAGCGGCGCAAGGGCCGCTGCCGCGCAACCCCAACGGCAAGATCGACCGCAAGCTGCTGGCCAGGCAGTGGGGCGAGCAGGCCGCAGACGCCGTGCGCGCGTGAGCCCAGGAGCAGGTGGCCATGCAATTGCTGACGAAAACCGATGCGCTGCGATTCGTCTCGGAAAACACTGCGGTGCTCGACGCTGCCGGCAACCCCAGCAATCCGTTTGCCTCGAGCGTCTGGATGCGGCATTTCATCGACCAGGTTGTCGAAGATGCCTGGACCGTGGTTGCGCCCGAACTCGACGGCGATGGCCGAGCCCTGATGCTGCTGTACCGGGAGGCTCAGTCGCCATCGCGTTGCCTGGCCCTGACCAATTACTACGCCTCTTTGTATTCACCGATGGCCAGCACCGCGCGCGATCGCCCGCAGGCGATGGCGGCGCTGGTGCAGCAGTTGTCGGCTTTGCGGCCGCGCGTCGGCACGGTCAATTTCGCGCCGCTCGATGCCGCCTCGCCCGACACGGCGGCGCTGTCCGCCGCGCTGTCGGAGCAGGGCTGGTACGTGCGGCGCTACTTCTGCTTCGGCAACTGGACGCTCCCCTGCGATGGCCTGTCGTTCGAGCGGTACATGGCGACACGCGATTCGCAACTGCGCAATACCCATGCACGCAAGGCGAAAAAACTGCTTGCCGCCGGCACCCTACAGATTGCGATGCGCCCCGACGAGGTCGATGCGGCGATGGACGCGTTCGATGCGGTGTACGCAAAGAGCTGGAAACAGGTCGAGCCGTACCCGAACTTTGTGCGCGGCTGGGCACGCAGCTGCGCTGAGCAGGGCTGGTTGCGCTTGGGTCTCGTGCGTATCGACGGCGCACCGATCGCGGCGCAGTTCTGGTTCACGATCGACCGGCGGGCCTATATCTTCAAGCTCGCTTACGACGAGGCGCAGGCCAAGTGGTCTGCCGGCACGGTGCTGACGGCCCACATGATGCAGCAGGCGCTCGATGTCGATCGCGTCGTCGAGATCGACTACCTGACCGGCGACGACGCGTACAAGAAGTCATGGATGACGCAGCGCCGCGAGCGCATCGGGCTGATGGCCTGCAATCTGCGCTCGATGCCTGGGCTCCTAGCCGCGGCGACCGAATTCGCCGGGCAGACGCGCGCCCGGTTGCGCCCACGGCTTGCGACGGTAGCTGTATGACAACGCTGCCCTCATGAACGCCCCCGTCCACGCCGCCATGGACCAGTTCGCTGTCGATGCCGGCGAGTTGCTCGTCGGTGGCCAGCGCCTGAGGTTGCTTGCCGAGCGCGTCGGCCAAACCCCCTTCTACGCCTACGACCGCGCACTTTTGCGCGAGCGTGTGGCGGCGTTGCGCCAGGCGCTGCCGCGCGGCGTGAAGCTGCACTATGCGATGAAGGCCAACCCGTTCGCGCCGCTGGTGAGCTTCATGGCCGGGTTTGTCGATGGCATCGATGTGGCCTCGGCCGGCGAATTGCAGGTGGCGCTGAACGCCGGTGCACCCGTGGCTGAAATCAGTTTTGCCGGCCCGGGGAAAAAGGCGGCCGAGTTGCGCCAGGCGGTGGCTGCGGGCGTGTTGGTGAACGTGGAGTCGATGCGCGAGGTCGAGTTGCTCGCCGGCATTGCGCACGAGCTGGGCGCGAGCCCGCGCGTGGCCGTGCGCGTGAACCCGGATTTCGAGCTCAAGGGCTCGGGCATGAAGATGGGCGGCGGGCCCAAGCAGTTCGGGGTCGATGTCGAGCAGGTGCCGGCGCTGTTGCGCCGCATCGGCGAGCTGGGCTTGTCCTTCGAGGGCTTTCATCTGTTTGCCGGCTCGCAAAACCTGCGCGCCGAGTCGATCTGCGAGGCGCAACAGAAGTCGTATGAACTGGCCTTGCGCCTGGCCGAAAGTGCACCCGTTCCGGTACGCTTTCTCAACCTGGGCGGCGGTTTCGGCATCCCCTATTTTCCGGGCGAGAAGCGGCTCGATCTGGCGCCGATCTCCGCCAATCTGCACGCGCTGAGCGAGCGCGCGCAGCGCGATCTGCCGCAGGCGAGCCTGGTGATCGAGCTCGGTCGCTACCTCGTCGGTGAGGCCGGCATCTATGTGGCGCGCGTCATTGACCGAAAGGTTTCGCGGGGCCACGTATTCCTGGTCACCGACGGCGGCCTGCACCATCACCTGTCGGCCTCGGGCAATTTCGGGCAGGTGGTGCGCAAGAACTATCCGGTCGCGATCGGCAACCGCATGGAGGCCACTGAGCTGGAGCGGGCCTCGGTGGTCGGGCCGCTGTGCACACCGCTCGATCTGTTGGCCGACCGCATGGACTTGCCGGTGGCGCAGGAAGGCGATCTGGTGGTCGTGTTTCAGTCGGGGGCCTACGGCGCCAGCGCCAGCCCGCAGGCCTTTCTCGGCCACCCGGCCTGCGCCGAAGTACTGGTCTGACGTATCGGCGGCTCAGCGACTGGCATCGCAACGCGGCTGCACGGTCGCTCCCGGCGGGCTGATCGCCGGCCGGCGCCGGCCGCAGAAATCGCGTTCCGTCTCGGGCGTCGGCCGGGTCCGGTCCGAAGACTCGTGCCAGCGCAGGTCGAGTGCGTCGGGCGCTGTCAGCAGCGAGTCCAGCGTACCGGTCAAGGCGTTGTCGCGCGCATCCAGCCGGGCCCCGTCGCGGGTGCGTACGCGGCCTTCGACCAGGTTGCCAATGGCCACCGCTTGCGTGGCCGGGTGGCGCGCATCGATGCCTGCCGTATTGACCAAAGTATTGTGGGCGACCAAGGCGTTGCGGGCGCGATGCAGGTCGATGCCGAAATCGTTGCAGTGCGCGACGACGTTGTTGGCGACCACACTGTCGAACAGCTCAACGTCGCAGCGGCCGTCGCGGCAGAACTCTGCGGCCGTGGCGCCGCAGCCCAGGCTGATGCCGACGCGCAAACCGCCTTGCGAGACGCGCTCGGGCGTACAGACCACCAGGTTGCGCTCGACCAGCGCTCGCTGCCCGGCACCCTTCAGGCAGATGCCGTACGAGATGCGCGTGCCGCCGTCCTTGGCGATGCGCTCGACGCGGTTGTCGAGCAGCTTCCATCCGCTGGCGCCGACCAGGTTGACCAGGTTGACCGGTAGCGCCGTGCGCCGGGCGGTGCTGTTGGTCAGCGTGTTGAACTGCAGCAAGCCGTCGTCGGGCCAGGCGCCGTCCTGGCCATTGATCTTGAAATGCGCATTGAAATCGCGCGTGCGGTTGTTCAGGATCACCGTGCCGCGGGCGCGGCCGACGATGTGGAATGCATGTTCGCAGTCGTCGTGCTCGGCGCAGGCGCCGCGCCAGTCGAGGTTTTCGAAGACCCAGTAGGGTTGGCTCACCACCACGCCTTGCAGCGCCGTGACGATGAGCTCGACCGTGCCGGGCTTGGCAGCCCTGACGACGATGGGCTGCCCAGGCTCGCCGGCCTGCCCGGTCGTGAGTGCCTGACTCACCGAATAGGAGCCAGCAGCGAGCTCCAGCACCTGCCCCGGCGCGGCGCTGGCCATCGCGGCGGCGAGTTCCTGCACATCCTTCACCACGCGCGACGCTGGCACCACCGGTGCGGCGGCGAAAGCAGCACCATTGAGTGCCCTTGGTCGCCCGGCGCTGTCGTATCCCGCCGCGGCCAATGCATGCGCCTGTTGGCCCTTGCCCAAGGTCGGCAAGTTTGCCGGCGGCTCGCGCTCCTGGCTGCTCCGTACAGCGTCCAGCGCCGGCCCGAACAGGCGTTGCAGGTTGGGGTGGCCGATCAGGCGGCGTTCGGTATAGCGCACCAGTTCCATCGGCGTGCGCTGCGACACCGCGCTCCAGCGTTCGCCGCGGACCAGGTACGCGGCCAGTCCCACGGCCAGTCCCACGGCCACCAACAAGCCGGTGGCCCACCACGTGATGCGTCGGCGACGGAGTGTTGTTCGTTGACCATTTGACATGGTGCCAAGCATCTCACGCGGGTGCATCGCAGCGCAAACGCGAAAACATGCAACCTACACTTGCCCACAGTCGCGTGCAGCACTCGAATTCAATGCCACACAACGCCTGCCCTGCAGCTGCCGAAAGGGTTGCCTGGGCCGCAGCATCGTTTCTGGCGGGCACGGTGGCGTTGTCTCTCGCAGCCAGCCACCCGCTGTGGCCGGCGGCCGTTGCTGCTGTGCTTGCCGCCTGGATGCTCGTGGCCTACCGCTTCCCCGGGGCGTGGCTGTTCGCCCTGCCTGCGTGCCTGCCAGCCCTCAACCTGTCCCCCTGGACCGGGTGGGTCGGCATCGAGGAACTCGACCTGTTTCTTCTGGCCACCGTGTCCGCCGGATACGCAAGGCTTGCCGACGGTGGCGCGCAGCGACCACCGCCGCTCTCGCGCCGGGGCCGGGCCGTGCTGCTGGCCGTGGCCGGGCTCACGTTCACCGCCCTGTGGCGCGGCGTGGCCGATGCCGGCGGCTGGCACCTCGGCTGGTTTCAGGGCTATACCGAGCCGCTCAACAGCCTGCGCGTGGGCAAGAGCACCCTCCATGCCCTGCTGCTGCTGCCGCTGTTGCGCTTCGCGTGGTTTGCCGACCGCGAGCGTGCATTCCGCCGCTTCGCACTCGGCATGCTGGCGGGCGCGGCGGTGGTCACGCTGGCCGTGCTGTGGGAGCGCGCTGCCTTCCCGGGCCTGCTCAATGGGGTGTCGCCCTATCGCACGGTGGCGCTTTTTTGGGAAATGCACATCGGCGGCGCCGCCATAGATGCCTATATCGTTCTTTGCACGCCCTTCGTGGCCTGGGCGTTGTGGGTCGCACGCGGCAAGTGGCAATGGGCCGCGGCGGCGTTGTTCGCGCTGGTTTGGGCCTATGCCTGCCTGACCACCTTTTCCCGCGGCGCCTATGTCGGCGTGGCGGTTGCTTTGCTGGTGCTGGGCCTGCAACTGCCGTCGGCACTCGGGCGGCGCTGGGCGAATGCCGCGCACGCGCTGGCCTTCGTGCTCGGCGCGGCGCTGCTGCTTGGCCTGGTGCTGGATGGCTGGGGCTACGGCGCCGCGGGGCTGGCGCTGGTGGCCCTGGGGGCGGCGTACTGGCTGCGCTGGCGTGCGCTTGCCGTGCGCCGCCAGCGCACGCTGGCCGCCGGCCTGCTGGGTTTGGCCTTGATTTTCGAGGCCGTGGTCATGCTCGGCCCCGATTCGTTCATGAGTTCGCGCCTGGCCAAGAGCTCGCTCGACTATGAAAGCCGCACGGCCCATTGGCGTCGCGGCATCGATCTGCTGCACGGGCCCGGCGATTGGCTCTTCGGCCTGGGTCTGGGCCGCCTGCCGGCGCATTACGACCGTTTCGCGCCGCGCGGCGAGTTCTCGGGCAGCGCGCTGTGGCAGGCCGGGCCTGATGGGTCGGGCCATGCGCGCATGGCCGGTCCCCGGTCGCGGCAGGGCCTGGGCGGACGGTTTGGCCTCACGCAGCGGGTGCCGTTGCAAGCCGCCTACCGCATGCGGTTGGATCTGCGTGTGACGCAGCCGGCCACCGTTTTCGTGCGCGTATGCGAATCGCACCTGCTCTACGACCGCGCCTGCCAGGCCGCGCTGATTCAGGTTGCGCCATCGACAGGCGCGGTCGAATGGCAACCGCGCCAGTTTCCGCTCACCGGCCCGGGCCTGAACGCCGGCCGCTGGTTTGCGCCGCGCCAGGCCGTGCTGACGGTGTCGGTGCTCAACGTCGGCGGCGCGGTCGATATCGACAATGTCGCGCTCGCGGCACCGGGCGGCCAACAATTGCTGGCCAACGGCGATTTTTCGGCCGGCCTGGCGCACTGGCTGCCGGCCGCGCAGAGCTATTTCGTACCCTGGCACATCGACAACCTGTTTCTCGAACTGCTGATCGAGCGTGGCATTGTCGGTGCGATGTTGCTGATGGGCCTGACGGCCGCAGCGCTGTGGCGGCTGCTGCGCCAGGCCGAACCTGGCGACACCCGCGCCCCGTTCATCGCGGCCTCGCTGTGCGGTGTGTTGTGCCTGGGGCTCATCAGCAGCGTGCTCGATGTGCCGCGCGTGGCGCTGCTGCTGGCCTTGTTGCTGGCCATGGGCAGTAATGCCCGGTTACGTCAAGTTTGACGCGCAATGCACCCGGGTTAGGGGGCGGGGGCGGGCCACGTTGCAAACCAGGCTGTCTATAGTGCGGCCTGCACGGGTGCCGTGCGCGGTCGCGCGCGCGTGTCGATCAAAAAGAGGGGTTCTCGATGACTGTTGTTGCCGTTGTGGGCTTGGGCTACGTGGGCCTGCCGCTGGCCATTGAATTCGGCAAGCGCTACCGCACGATCGGCTTCGACCCGAGCGCGGCCAAGGTCGCGGCCTACAAGAAGCACCAGGATCCGATGGGCGAGGTGAGTGCCGAGGGCTTCGCCGCCGCGACGAAGCTCGAGGTGACCACCGATCCGGCCGCACTGAAGGAGGCCGATTTCGTCGTCGTCGCGGTGCCCACGCCGGTCGATGACGCGCACATCCCGGATTTCTCGCCGCTGATCGGCGCCAGCACCTTTGTCGGCCGAAACCTGAAGCGCGGCGCCACGGTGGTCTATGAATCGACGGTCTATCCCGGCGCGACCGAGGAGGAGTGCATCCCGATCCTGGAGCGCGAATCCAAGCTGACCTGGAAAAAGGATTTCAACGTCGGCTATTCGCCCGAGCGCATCAACCCCGGTGACAAGGAGCGCACGCTGACGACGATCGTGAAAGTCGTCTCGGGTGATACAGCGGCCACGCTCGAACATGTGGCGCAGATGTACGCCAGCGTGGTCAAGGCCGGGGTCTATAAGGCGTCGAGCATCAAGGTCGCCGAAGCCGCCAAGGTGATCGAGAATACCCAGCGCGATCTGAATATTGCCCTGGTCAACGAACTTTCGATGATCTTCCGCCGCATCGGCATCGATACCACCGAGGTGCTCGAAGCCGCGGGTACGAAGTGGAACTTCCTGCCCTTCCGGCCCGGCCTGGTCGGCGGCCATTGCATCGGCGTCGATCCCTATTACCTGACGCACAAGGCCGAGCGCCTGGGCTACCACCCGCAGGTGATTCTCGCGGGCCGGCGCATCAACGACGGCATGGGGGCCTATATCGCCGGCGAGACGATCAAGGCGCTGATCCAGCAGGGGCATTCGATCAAGGGCGCGCATATCAATGTGCTGGGCCTGACCTTCAAGGAAAACTGCCCCGACCTGCGCAACTCCAAGGTCATCGACGTGATCCGCGAGCTGGAAAGCTACGGCGTCACGGTGCATGTGCACGACCCGCTGGCTTCGGCGGCCGAGGCGCAGCATGAATACGGCGTCGAGCTTGTGCGGTGGGAGCATCTGCCCAAGGCGAATGCGATCGTCGCCGCGGTCGCGCACGAATCGCTGCTCGAGCGCCCGCTCGACGATTTCATGGCCAAGCTGTGCCCGGGAGGCTTGTACGTGGATGTGAAGGCGCGTGCCGATGCGGCGGCCTATGGTGCGCGCGGGATCCGGGTTTGGCGCCTGTGACGGTGGTCGATATCGCAGCCAGCCTGGCCAGCCGCGAACGCCATTGGCTGCTCACCGGCAGCGCCGGCTTTATCGGCTCGCACCTGCTCGAGGCCCTGCTGCGCGGTGGCCAGCGCGTGATGAGCCTGGATAATTTCTCGACCGGGCACCGCGCCAACCTCGATGCCGTGCGCGCGGCCGTCGGCGAAAACGCCTGGGCACGGCACGAGTTTATCGAAGGCGATATTGCCGACGCCGCGACCTGCGTGCACGCCAGCAACGGCGTTGAACTCGTGCTGCACCAGGCCGCGCTCGGCTCGGTGCCGCGCTCGCTGGCCGACCCGCTGGCCACCCATGCCGCCAACGCCACCGGCTTCATCAACCTGCTCGATGCCGCACGGCGCGCGGGCGTAAAGCGCTTCGTCTATGCGGCGTCGAGTTCGACCTACGGCGACTCACGCGGCCTGCCCAAGGTCGAACACAGCATCGGCCGGCCGCTCTCGCCCTACGCCGTGACCAAATATCTGAACGAGCTGTACGCCGAAGTCTTTTCACGCTGCTACGGCATCCAGACCATGGGCCTGCGCTACTTCAATGTCTTCGGCCCGCGGCAGGATCCGAGCGGCCCCTACGCTGCGGTGATCCCGCTGTGGGCCGCGCAGATGCTGCGCGGCGAGCCTTGCGTCATCAACGGCGACGGCGAAACCTCGCGCGATTTCTGCTACGTCGCCAATGCCGTTCAGGCCAATCTGCGCGCCGCCCTGGCCGATGAGCCCGCGGCGCTGAACCAAGTCTTCAATGTCGCCGTGGGTCAGCGCACCACGCTCGCGCAATTGCACGAGCGGCTCGCTGCGGCGCTGAAGAAGCTCGACCCGGCACTGAGTGTTGCACCTGCCGTGAAGCGCGGCTTCCGCGAAGGCGATGTGCGCCATTCGCTGGCCGATATCGGCAAGGCCGCCAGCCTGCTCGGCTATGCGCCATCGCACGACCTGCGCGCGGGCCTCGAGCAGGCGGCTTCCTGGTATGTGGCGCAGTCGCGCGCCGCTTGAGGGCACCATGAATCCTGCACCGAGCAAGCCCTTGTCTGGTCCGATCGTCTGCGTCGTCGGCGCGCGGCCTAACTTCATGAAAATGGCGCCGATCCTGCGCGCTTTTGCCGCGCACGCCACGCCGATGCCGGCGCTGCTGGTGCATACCGGCCAGCACTACGACCGCAATATGAGCGATCGCCTTTTCGAGGATCTGCGCCTGCCGCGGCCCGATATCAACCTCGAAGTCGGCTCCGGCACACACGCGGTGCAGACGGCCGAGGTGATGCGCCGCTTCGAGCCGGTGCTCGACGAACGCCAGCCCAGCGTCGTGCTGGTGGTCGGCGACGTCAACTCCACGCTGGCCTGCACCCTGGTCGCGGTGAAGAAGGGTGTGCCCGTCGTACATGTCGAAGCGGGCCTGCGCAGCTACGACCGCAGCATGCCCGAGGAAATCAACCGCCTGATGACGGATCAGGTGGCTGACCGCCTGTACACGACAGAGCGCAGCGCCGAGGCCAACCTGCTGCGTGAAGGCATCGCTGCCGAGCGCGTGTGCTTCGTCGGCAATGTGATGATCGATTCGCTGCATGACAACAAGGCCCAGGCGCGCAATGCCGGCGCCACGCTGCGCGAGCATGGGTGCGATCCCGCTCTGCTGGCCCACCCCAAGGGTTACGGGGTGGTCACGCTGCACCGGCCGTCCAACGTCGATGACCCGCAGGCGCTCGCGGGCCTGATAAACGCGCTCGCCGATATCGCCAGGCAACTGCCGCTGGTCTTCGTGCTGCACCCGCGCACGAAATCCAAACTCGAAGCCTTCGGCCTGGCCGGCCTGCTCGATCCTAAAAATATCGCCGTGCTGCCGCCGCAGGGCTACCTGGAGATGCTCGGCCTGATGGCGCCGGCCACCCTGGTGCTGACCGATTCCGGGGGCTTGCAGGAGGAGACCACCGCGTTGGGCGTGCCCTGCCTGACGCTGCGTGAGAACACCGAACGCCCGATCACCGTCGATGAAGGCACGAATACGATGGTCGGCCGCGATGTGCAGGCCATCCGCCAAGGGGTGGCCGAGATCCTCGCCGGCCGCGGCAAGCGCGGCCGTGTGCCCGAGTTGTGGGACGGCCATGCCGCCGAGCGCATCGCCGACGATCTGTCGCGCTGGCTGCGCGGTCGCGCGGCTTGAGCGGCAAACCGGATACCCAAACAGGACTTGCATGAATCGAACCGACGAATGCCGCGCGTTGCCGGAAAGCCTGGCGCTGGGCGAACCGCGCTTTCGCGACGCCAAGCTCGCCAGACTGTGCCGCGAAGAGGGCACGGTGCCTGCATGGCGCGAGGCGCTGCATCGCGGCGCGAGCGCGGCCGCGGCCCTGGCCGACGGCGAGTTCGCGATTGCGCTGCGCGAGCCCGACGGTCGCGTTTTTCTCGCGGTGGACCGCTTTGCCATCCGCACCCTTTGCTATCGCGTGGACGGCGGCACGCTCCGATTCGCGGCGCGAGCCGATGAACTCGCCGACGGCGCGCCGATCGATCCGCAGGCGCTTTTCGACTATCTCTACGCCCACGTCATTCCTTCGCCACGCACGATCTTCCAAGGTGTAGTCCGCCTGCCGCCCGGGCACTATGCGCTGTGGGAGAACGGTCGGCTCGAGGTCGCGCCCTACTGGGTTGCGGAGTTCGACGATGCGGCACCGTGGTCCCTCGCCGAAGCCAAGCTCGAGTTCCGCCAGTTGCTGCGCGACGCAGTCGCCGCACAACTCGACGGCAGCAAGCCGGCCTGCTTTCTGAGCGGCGGCACCGACAGCTCGACGGTCGCCGGCATGATCCGTGAAGTCACCGGTGGGCCTGCCGCGAGCTATTCGATCGGCTTCGAGGCCGAGGGCTACGACGAAATGGAATATGCGCGCATCGCAGCGCGGCACTTCCGCACCGAGCACCACGAGTACTACGTGACACCCGATGACCTGGTTGCCGCCATCCCGGCCGTGGCCGCGCATTTTGACCAGCCCTTCGGCAACTCGTCGGCGCTGCCGGCCTATTACTGCGCGCGCATGGCGCGCGATGACGGCGTGAGCAAGCTGCTTGCAGGCGACGGCGGCGATGAGTTGTTCGGCGGCAATTCGCGCTATGCGACGCAGCGTGTTTTCGGCTGGTACGAGGCGGTGCCTGCTGGTGTGCGACATGCGTTGCTCGAGCCACTGTTCGGCTTGCCGACGGTGGCGGGAATGCCGCTGCTGCGCAAGGGTTCGGGCTACATTCGCCAAGCCAAAGTGCCGATGCCAGAGCGCCTGCAGACCTACAACCTGCTCAATCGCATCGGCGTCGAGGAGGTGCTCAGCGCCGAGTTGCTTGCGGCAGCGGACGGCACGGCAATGCTTCGGCAGCAACGTGAGGTATGGCAACTCGCGCGCACGGGCAATCTCGTCAACCGCATGCTCGCCTTCGACTGGCGCTATACGCTGGCCGAGACCGACCTGCCCAAGGTCTGCGGCGCGACGCAGCTGGCTGGAATCGGCGTCGGCTTTCCCTTGCTCGACCCCGGCCTGCTGGCAATGGCGCTGCGCCTGCCGCCCGACGCCAAGCTCAAGGGCCTGCGGCTGCGCTGGTTTTTCAAAGAGGCGCTGCGTGGTTTCCTGCCCGACGCGATCATCACCAAAAAGAAGAAAGGCTTCGGCCTGCCCTTCGGCGTCTGGGCGACGCGCCACGCCGGACTGCGCAATCTCGCCGAGGATTCACTCGCCAGTCTGGGCACGCGCGGCATCGTGCGGCCCGAGTTCATCAGGGTGCTGCTGGCCGAACACCTGCCGGCGCATCCGGGCTACTACGGCGAAATGGTCTGGATTCTGATGATGCTCGAGCAGTGGCTGCGCGGGCACGCGCCGGCATATCGCTTGGCGAGTTGACCCGGCCTGTCGGCGGGTGCTTGTTTGTAGCCTACGGCCCGGTCCAAAGCGCGGGCCGGGCGGAGCCGACCCATGAGGGGTGATGCCCCTTGCCGGACTTGTCGGAGATATCGCTGGGCGTGGGGTTGAGGTTCAGGTACCAGATCGAGCTGCTGCCCGCGCCGGTGCTCAACGGAGAGCCGGCTTCGCTGAGGATGTCGTTCACCGATAGCGCCGACGAGTACAGCTGCAGGCCGCGCAGGATGCCGCTCAGGCGCTCGTTGCCCAGGCTCCAGGGCGCGTCGCCAAAGGTCAGCGCGGAACCGGCATATGGGGCCGCAGGAAACGTCGTGGCGAAATCGGAATATTGTGTCGTGTGGACGATCACCTTGGAGGTGTCGGGCAGGTTCCAGTAGAACTTCGTCTCGATCTCGTCGGTATTGACCCTGGTCACGACGAGAGCCTGCGAGCGCCAAACATCATAGCCAAGCTGGGTCGAGTTCCCGTTTGCGTCGGCCACAACATCGAGGCCCTCGATCGATATCTCCCACTTGTGGGTGGTGCCCACTGGGCTGCCATCGGGGTAGGGGTGGGCGCCGTAGTAGCCCTTGCCGCTGAACGCGCCATCAGGGCCCCAGAAGAACGTCGTGTAGTAGCCCGTCTGCTGGCGCGGGTTGACGCGCCAGATATAGGTCGCCGGATACGGGGCAAGCAGGTTCGCGCCGGTGAAGCGAAAGCGCAAGTCGGCGCTGGTGGTGCCGTTGGAGGGGAAGTTCAAACCGCTGACAGTGCTGCCGCCGACGGCGGTGACGCCGACGGTGGCGGACTGGCTGGTCGAGCCGCCCGCGCCCGAGCACAGAAGCGTGAATGTGCTGGCAGCCGTGAGTGCGCCGGTGGAGGCGCTGCCGCTGGTGGCCTTGGTGCCGCTCCATGAGCCGCTGGCCGAGCAACTGGTGGCGTTGGTCGAAGACCAGCTCAAGGTAGCGCTGGAGCCGCTGGAAACAATGGCCGCACTGCTCGTCAGAGTGACCGTGGGCGCGGGGGTAGGAGCTGGGGCAGGCGCCGGTGCGGGTGCAGGTGCAGGCGCAGGCGCAGGCGCAGGTGCGGGTGCGGGTGCAGGTGCAGGTGCAGGTGCAGGTGCAGGTGCAGGTGCAGGTGCAGGTGCAG
>CADEDE010000050.1 GCA_902825995.1 uncultured Burkholderiales bacterium | reverse complement strand
AGCGCGGGTGGACCATCTTGATGAACTGCTTGAGCATCTGCTCGGTGACGGTGAAATCGGCGATCACGCCGTCCTTCATCGGGCGGATGGCTTCGATATTGCCAGGCACCTTGCCGAGCATGGCCTTGGCTTCGGTGCCGACGGCCTGAATCGTCTTCTTGCCGTGGGGCCCGCCTTCGTGGCGGATCGCCACCACCGAGGGTTCGTCGAGCACGATGCCCTTGCCGCGCACGTAGATCAGGGTATTGGCGGTGCCGAGGTCGATGGCCAGATCGGTGGAGAAATAGCGGCGCAGGGATCCGAACATGGTGGCTGGTGGGGCGGGGTTTGCGTTTAGTGACAGGTGCGACCGCTCTTGCAATGAAACCCCCCGTGCCGAGCGGCGCCGGAGGGTCTCTGATGGGCGGCGATAATAACTGATAGCCCTGGCTCGGGGCCGCTGAAAAGCACCGCTGCGACGCCTTTTTGCACCCACGTCCTGTTTACCCTGCCTCGATCGGTTGTCCATGCCCCTGAGCCCGCAAGACGTCAGCCGCATCGCCCACCTGGCGCGCCTGGAACTCGAGGCCGACGAGCAGGCCGCGATGCTCGGCCAGTTGAACGGTTTCTTTCGTATCGTCGAGCAGATGAGCGCGGTCGATACGCGCGGCGTCGAACCGCTGTACACGCCGCTGTCGGCGGTGCAGGCCGTCGCGCTGCGGCTGCGCCAGGACACGGTCACCGAAGACAACCAGCGCGAGCGCAACCAGGCCAGCGCACCGGCCGTCGAAGATGGGCTGTTCCTGGTGCCCAGGGTGATCGAGTGAGTCGGCGCGCGACCGCTCGAAGCCGGCTCGCGCCCCCGCGGGGGGCCGACGCCGCAGGCGTCATGGGGGCGCCATGAGTGGGGCATTGCACGAGATGGGCGTGGCCGCGCTCGGCCGCGCGCTGGCAGCGCGCGAGGTGTCGAGCGCCGAGGTGGTCGAGCATTTGCTGGCGCGCATTGCAGCGCACGACGAGCTTGGTGCTTTCCTGCATGTTGCTGCGGATGCGGCACGCGCGCAGGCCCGCGCCGTCGATGCGCGCCGCGTCAAGGGCGACACCCTCGGCCCGCTGGCCGGCGTGCCGATCGCGCACAAGGATATCTTCGTCACCGTCGGCATGCCCAGCACGGCCGGCTCGAAGATGCTCGCCGGCTATGCCAGCCCCTTCGACGCCACGGTGGTGGCGCGACTGGCTGCGGCGGGCGCCGTCAGCCTGGGCAAGCTCAACTGCGACGAGTTCGCGATGGGCTCGGCGAACGAGAACTCGGCCCGGGGCGCGGTCAAAAACCCCTGGGACACCACGCGCGTGCCGGGCGGCTCCTCGGGCGGCTCGGCCGCCGCCGTGGCGGCAAGGTTGCTGCCGGCCGCAACCGGCACCGACACGGGAGGATCGATCCGCCAGCCGGCCAGCTTCAGCGGCATCACCGGCATCAAGCCGACCTACGGCGTGTGCTCGCGTTGGGGCATGGTGGCCTTCGCATCGAGCCTGGACCAGGCCGGGCCGCTGGCGCGTTCGGCCGAGGATTGCGCACTGCTGCTGTCGGCGATGAGCGGCTTCGACGAGCGCGACTCGACCAGCGCCGAACGCCCGGCGCAGGATTTTCGAGCCCAGATGCTTACGCCGCGCGAGGGCGCCACCGCGTCGCGGCCGCTGGCGGGCTTGCGCATCGGCGTTCCAAAGGAGTGGATGGGTGCAGCGACGCTTGCCTCGGAGTCGGGTGCGGTAGTGACATCCGGTACATCAATGGACGTGACCTTCGCAGTTGTCGAGGCGCTGAAGGTGTTCCGCAACTTGGGCGCCGAGGTCATGTCCGTGTCCCTGCCGCGCACCGAACTCTCGATTCCGGTCTACTACATCATCGCGCCGGCCGAAGCCAGCTCGAACCTGTCGCGCTTCGATGGCGTCAAGTTCGGGCATCGGGCCGAGCGGTACAGCGATCTGGCCGACATGTACCGCAAGACGCGCAGCGAGGGTTTCGGCCCCGAGGTCAAGCGCCGGATCATGATCGGCACTTACGTTCTCTCGCACGGCTACTACGACGCCTATTACCTGCAAGCGCAAAAGCTGCGCCGCATGATCGCCGACGATTTCCAGCAGTGCTTCCAGCAGTGCGACGTCATCGCCGGCCCGGTGGCGCCTAGCGTGGCCTGGAAGCTCGGCGCGCAGGACAACGACCCCGTGGCGGCCTACCTGGCCGATATCTTCACCCTGCCCGCGAGCCTGGCCGGACTGCCGGGCATGAGCATCCCGGCCGGCTTCGGCCAAGGAGGTATGCCCGTGGGCTTGCAACTGATCGGCGACTATTTCGCCGAGGGCACGCTGCTGCACGCGGCGCACGCCTTTCAGCAGGCCACCGATTTCCATCAGCGCGCGCCCGCAGTGGAGCCCCCGAGCTCACTGCATTCGCGGCCCCCCGAGGGAGCGCAGGCCCCCCTTGGGAGCGGCCCGGCGGGAGGCCTGGCCCGATGAGCGCGCCGGCCCTGACCCGCGGTTACGAGGTCGTGATCGGCCTCGAAACCCACGCCCAGCTTTCCACCGCGAGCAAGATCTTCAGCGGCGCTTCGACGGCTTTCGGCGCCGCGCCGAATACGCAGGCCTGCGCCGTCGATCTGGCCCTGCCCGGCACGCTGCCGGTGATGAACCGCGGCGCCGTCGAGCGCGCGATCCGTTTCGGCCTGGCGGTGGGGGCCAAGGTGGCGCCGTTGTCGATCTTCGCGCGCAAGAACTACTTCTACCCCGACCTGCCCAAGGGTTACCAGATCAGTCAGTACGAGACCCCGGTGGTGCAGGGCGGCAGTGTCGAGATCGTCGTTGGCACGGCGAAGAAGACGGTGCACCTGACCCGCGCCCACCTCGAAGAAGACGCTGGCAAGAGCCTGCACGAGGACTACCACGGCCAGACCGGCATCGACCTCAACCGTGCCGGCACGCCGCTGCTGGAAATCGTCACCGAGCCCGACATGCGTTCGTCGGCGCAAGCCGTCGAGTACGCGAAAACGCTGCACACGCTGGTGGTCTGGCTGGGCATCTGCGACGGCAATATGCAGGAAGGCAGTTTCCGTTGCGACGCCAACGTCTCGGTGCGTCGGCCCGGACAGCCGTTCGGCACGCGGCGCGAGATCAAGAACCTGAACAGCTTCAAGTTCATGCAGCAGGCGATCGACTTCGAAGTGCAGTGGCAGATCGACCGCCTCGAAGACGGCCTGAAGATCGAACAGGCCACCGTGCTCTTCGATCCCGATAGCGGCGAGACGCGGGCCATGCGCAGCAAGGAAGATGCGCAGGACTACCGCTATTTCCCCGACCCGGATTTGCCGCCGCTGGTGATCGCGCCGGAATGGATCGAGCGCGTGCGCAGCCAGATGCCGGAGCTGCCCGGCGCGATGGCGGCGCGCTTCGAGCGCGAGGATGAGCTGGCGGCCCACGACGCGGCGATGATGGCGCAGAGCCCGGCCTTTGCGCGCTACTACGAAGCCGTACGCGATGCCTGCGGCCAACCGAAGCTGGTCGCCAACTGGCTGATGGGCGAGGTGGCCAAGCGCCTGAACGCCGAAGAACGGACCATCGACGCCAGCCCGGTGGCGGCGGCCACGCTGGCAGCGCTGATCGCGCGCATCGGCGACGGCAGCCTGTCGAACAACGGCGCGCGCCAGGTCTTCGACGCCCTGTGGAGCGAAGTCCGCAGCGACGTCGATGCCGTGATCGAGGCCAAGGGCCTGAAGCAGATGAACGACAGCGGCGCGCTCGAAGCCATCGTCGCCGCGGTGATCGCCGCCAACGCCAAATCGGTCGATGAATACCGCGCCGGCAAGGACAAGGCCTTCAACGCCCTGGTCGGCCAGGTCATGAAAGCCAGCCAGGGCAAGGCCAACCCGGCGCAGGCCAGCGAGCTGCTGAAGAAGAAGCTCGGCTGAGCTACTTCCTGACCCGCACGACGCCCGGCTTGGCCGCCGCGGGCACGGACGGCTCGGCGGCCACGGCGCTCGCCGCCTCGGTCGTCGCCGGGCCGAGCGAGCCGGGGGGCGCGCCGGCCCACAGGCGCTTCAGGCGCGCGTGCTCGAGATCGAACAATTTGTTGACGCGCTCCTGCTCGACCTTCTGGTTGAGCTGTGCATCGCGCTGCGCCGCGATGGCGCCTTCATTGGCGGCTAGCTGCTCGCGCAACTTGGCCGGCAAGGCTTTGCCTTGGTAGAACTCGGCCTCGTCGAGCAGCGGTTTGCGCTCGCTGGCCAGCTCCCGCACGCGCAGCTCGGACAGAGCCATCGAGGTGCGCAGGTCGGCCAGGGCTGCCGTGCGCGCCTTCTGGTGCGCCTCGGCGGTGGTATAGCGCTGCATCAGGTTGCGGTCGCGCCGGGCGGCCTCGGCCTTGGTTTCCCTTTCGGCGGCCAGGCGCCGGTCGCGGGCGTCCTTCTCGGATCGTTCGTCGGCGGTCAGCGTCGGCGGCACGATGCGCAGCAGCAGGCCCTCGCGCGACAACAGGCGCTGTTCGCGGTCCATGCATTCGGCGATCAGGCGGTCCGAGGTCAGGGTGCGGCCGCTGGGGCCCACGCAGGTGAAAACCTGGCCGGCCGTTGGTGCTGCGCCGGCACCCGCGACAGGGCCCGCGCACAGCAACGCCGCACAGAGCGCGCGGCGCGCGAAGGGCGCAGTGAAGTGGGTTGACATGGGCAGGTCGAACATGGTGGCCGCCAAGCCTAGACCCCGTAACGGTCGCGATAGGCCGACACGGCCTGCCGATGGCCGTCCAGGCCGGCGTCGCTGGAGGCGCGCAGATACTGCAACAGGTCGGCCAGGGTTGCAATCGAGACCACGCGCAGATCGAGTTGCGACGTGATGTACTGCACTGCCGAGCAGGCCCGATCGACGCCGCCTTCAGCGCTCTTTTCCTGCCGGTCGAGCGCGATGGCCACGCCCGCCGGGGTGGCGCCGGCGGCCTCGATGATGGCGATCGACTCGCGGACCGAGGTGCCGGCCGAGATGACATCGTCAACGATCACCACCCGACCGCGCAACGGTGCACCGACCAGGGTGCCGCCCTCGCCGTGGTCCTTGGCTTCCTTGCGGTTGTAGGCAAAGGGCACGTTGCGCCCCAGCCGGGCCAGCTCGATGGCCACCGCCGCGGCCAGCGCGATGCCTTTGTAGGCCGGGCCGAACAGCATGTCGAACGGCAGGCCCGAGGCGAGCAGGCGGCGTGCATAGAATTGCGCCGCACGGCCGAGCTTGGCGCCGTCGTCGAACAGTCCGGCGTTGAAGAAATAGGGCGACAGCCGGCCGGCCTTGGTCTTGAATTCTCCGAAGCGCAGGACGCCGGCCTCGACCGCGAACTGCACGAATTCGATCGCCAGCGCGTCGGCGGGGGCTTCGTTCATCGACATCCCATCCTTCGAGTGAGCGCGATCATGTTTCGACTCGTCACATTGAACCTGAACGGCATCCGCTCGGCGGCGAGCAAAGGCTTTGTGGCGTGGGCCGAACAGGTCGGCGCCGATTGTATGGGCGTGCAGGAAGTCAAAGCCCAGGCCGACGATATTGCCGGCCGCTTCGAATGCGTGGCCGGCATGAACGGCCACTTCCAGTTCGCGCAGAAAAAGGGCTACTCGGGTGTGGGCCTGTTCACGCGCAAGGCGCCCAGCGCGGTGGTCGTCGGCTTCGACGCGAAGGAGTTCGACGCCGAAGGCCGCTATGTCGAAGCGCGCTACGACACGGCCCAGCGCAAATTCAGCGTCATCAGCGGCTATTTCCCCAGCGGCTCGTCGGGCGAAGAACGCCAGGCCGCCAAGTTCCGCTTTCTGGCCCGGATCTATCCGCACCTGGTCAGGCTCAAGGCCGAACGCGAGTTCGTGCTGGTCGGTGACATCAATATCGCGCACCAGGAAATCGACCTGAAGAACTGGAAGAGCAACCAGAAAAACAGCGGCTTCCTGCCCGAAGAGCGCGCCTGGCTGACCCAGCTGCTCGACCGCGCCGGCCTGGTCGATGTCTTTCGCAGCCTGAACAAACAGCCCGAGCAATACACTTGGTGGAGCCAGCGCGGCCAGGCCCGGGCCAAGAACGTCGGCTGGCGCCTGGACTACCACCTGGCCACGCCGGGCATCGCCGCCACCGCCCGGCGCGAGCAGATCGTGCTCGACCCGCGCTTCTCCGACCACGCGCCGCTGGTGATCGACTACGACTTCAAGTTGTGACGCGAAGCGGGGTCAGCCGCCGCTCGGAGCGGGTGCGCTCGCCGCCGCTACCTTGGGCGGCGGCCCGAAGCGCCGCGGCGGCTTGTCGGCAGCGCCATAGATCGGCGCCACCTTGGGCAGCTTGGCTTCGATATCCTGGATGCGCGTCGCGCCGCTCGGGTGGGTCGACAGGAACGGCGGCGGCGCGCCCTTGTTGACCGCGAGCATCTTCTGCCACAGCGTCACGCCGGCCTGCGGGTCGTAGCCGGCGCGGGCGGCGAGTTCCATGCCGACGATATCGGCCTCGCTTTCGTCTTCGCGGCTGAATTTGAGCGTCAGCAACTGGCCGCCCATGTTCAGCAATGCATCGCCGGCGCCGCCCAGGCCGAGAAAGGCTGACAGCACCGAAGCGCCGATGCGGGTGGCCGCCGTCTTGCCCATGCGCTCGCGGGCGTGTTCACGCAGCGCGTGCGCAACCTCGTGGCCCATGATCGCGGCCACCTCGTCGTCATCGAGTTGAAGCTGGGCCAGGAGGCCGTGGAAGAAGGCGATCTTGCCGCCGGGCATGCAGAAGGCATTCAGCGCCTTGCCGCCGAGCAGGTTGACTTCCCAGCGCCACTGCCGGGCGCGTGCATTCCACGGCTCGGCGTACGGAATGATGCGCTGCGCGATGGCGCGCAGGCGCTGCACCTGCGGGTGGTTGTCGGGGCCGAGCGCGCGCTGGTCGGCCGCGCTGCGCATCATCTGCGCGTACTGCTGCGCGGCGGCCCGCTCGACCTGGTCGGCCGGCACCAGCTTGGTGAAGCCGCTGGATTTGCCGACATCGCCGCGCACGCCACTGTCGGCGGGCAAGGCTGGCTGGGCCAGCGCGGGCAGCGCGGCGGCCGCGCCGCCGGCCAGCAGCGCCGCGCCGAAGCGGCGGCGCGAATGCAGTGCGCATGAGCAGGCGGCAAGATGCGGTACGGCCAACACGGCATCGATTCGGAAATCGCTTGCGCTCATCGACAGGCCTCCACGCCAAGCCTCAGGTTTCCAGTGCACGCACGCTGTCGCGCAGCCACCAGAGCATCGCCAACGCCGGCAGCGCGGCGACGGTGGACACGATAAAGAAGGCCGGCCAGCCGATGCTTTCGGCCAGCACGCCGGCCAGCGGCCCGACCCAGACCCGCCCCACCGAGGCAAAGGCCGACAGCAGCGCAAACTGGGTGGCGGTGAAGCGCCGGTTGCACAGGCCCATCAAGAAGGCCAGGAAGGCGGCCGTGCCCATGCCGCCCGACAAATTCTCGAAGGCGATGACCATCAACAAGCCGCCATCCACCGGCGTCGGCGCGGCGAGCTTGACGATCGTCCAGTCGAATGCCGGGATCACCAGGCCCGGCATCAGGCCCTTGCCGCTCACGGCCAGCCACCAGAAGCCCAGGTTGCTGGCCATCTGGAAGATGCCGAAGAGCATCAGCGCGCGCCACAGGCCAAGCTTCAACATCAGCGCGCCGCCCACGAGCGCGCCGCCGATCGTCAGCCACAGCCCGATGACCTTGTTGACCACGCCGACCTCGGCCGGGCTGTAGGCCATGCTCTTCAGCAGGAAGGGCGTCATCAGCGAGCCGGCGAAGGCATCGCCCAGTTTGTAGAGCACGATGAAGAGCAGGAAGGCCGCCGCGCCCGGCTGGCTGAAATAATTGGACAGGCCCGACAGCAGGGTCTCGAACTTCGCGCGGCGGGCGGCCCAGGCGGCCAGCGGCAAGCTGATGCCGATGCCGACGAGCAGCGACACCAGATCGGCCCAACGCCCCTGCAAATTGGCGCCGAGCACACTGCCCTGCCACAACGGCGCCATCAGCGCGCGCACCGCCGGCGCCACGGCCTGGTCGGTGAGGAGGTAGCCCGCGACCACGGCCACCACCACCGCCACAAAGCCCTGCAAGTCGTGGCGAATCGAAGCGCCGGTCGCGGGCGCCGCGGGTGGCGCCGCGAGCTTGGGCAACAGCGTCGCCGAGACCGCCGCCGCGGCCACCATCAGCCCGGCCATGAAGCGATAGACCTCGGGCCAGCTCCAGCCGCTGCCCTGTTGCGCATCGGTCCAGATCAGCGCGATGCCGCCCGACAAAATCATCGCCAGCCGATAACCTGCCACGGCCAGCGAAGCGCCGAGGCCACGCTCGGGGCCAGGCAGCAAATCGGTGCGGTAGGCGTCGATCACCACGTCTTGCGATGCCGACATGAAAGCCACCGCCACGGCGAGCAGGGCAAAGGCCTGCGTCGCGCCCTTGGGCGAAATGCCGGCGAGAAAAAACAGCAGCAGCGCCAGCAGCAACTGCGTTGCCACCAGCCAGCCGCGCCGCCGCCCGAGCCAGGGCAGGTCGAAGCGGTCCATCAGCGGCGCCCACAGGAACTTGAAGGTATAGGGCAGGCCGACCAGGCTCAGGAAACCGATGGTCGCGACATCGAGCCCTTCCATCGACAACCAGGCCTGCATCGCCTGCCCGGTCAGCGCCAGCGGCAGGCCCGAGGCGAAGCCGAGCACCGTGACGACGGCAAAGCGCTGCAGCGCGGCGGCGCGCTGCGGCATCGACAACACAGCTTCAGGCATGACGCCGACGGTTCCCTCTCCCCCTGGGAGAGGGCTAGGGGGAGGGCCAGCGAAGGCCGAGGGCGACATGCATCGCGCGATTATCCTTCGCCCATGCCGCTCAGCTGGAACGAGATCAAAGGCCGCGCCATCGCTTTCGCCAAGGAGTGGGGCGAAGCCAGCGACGAGCGCGCGCAGGCGCAGTCGTTCTGGATCGAGTTCTTCGCCGTCTTCGGGCTCAGTTCGCGCCGCGTGGCGAGCTTCGAGCATGCGGTGAAGAAGCACGGCGGCGGCCCCGGTTTCGTCGATCTGTTCTGGCCCGGCATGCTGCTGGTGGAACACAAATCGCGCGGCAAAAGTCTGGCCCGCGCGTTCGATCAGGCGCTCGACTATTTCCCCGGCATCCAGGAGCGCGACCTGCCGCGCTTTGTGCTGGTGTGCGACTTCGCGCGCCTGCGCCTGACCGATCTGGACAGCGGTGACGAAGTCGAGTTCGCCCTCGAGGATTTGCACAGGCACATCCGCCGCTTCGGCTTCATCGCCGGCTACCAGGTGCAACAGATCAAGCCGCAGGATCCTGTCAACCTGCGCGCCGCCGAGCGCATGGGCAAGTTGCACGATGCCCTCAAGGCCAGCGGCTTTGAGGGCCACGCGCTCGAAGTATTGCTGGTGCGCCTGCTGTTTTGCCTGTTCGCCGACGACACCGGCATCTTCCAGCCGGCGCAGGCATTTCGCGCGTGGGTCGAAGAGCGCAGCGCCGCCGACGGCAGCGACCTCGGGCCGCAACTCGCCGTGCTGTTCCAGGTATTGAACACGGCCGACGACAAGCGCCAAAGCACGCTCGATGAGCAACTGCGCGCCTTCCCGTACGTGAACGGCGCGCTGTTCGCCGAAGCCCTGCCGCTGGCCGCCTTCAATGCCGATATGCGCGAGCGCCTGCTCGATGCCTGCGCGATCGACTGGAGCGCCATCAGCCCGGCCATCTTCGGCGCGCTGTTCCAAAGCATCATGAAGGCGGTGGAGCGGCGCAACCTCGGCGCGCACTACACCAGCGAAGAGAACATTCAGAAGCTGATCAAGCCGCTGTTTCTCGATGCGCTATGGGCCGAGTTCGAGAAAGTGAAGGGCAACCGGAATCGGCTCTTCGAATTTCATAAGAAGCTGCGCGGACTGAACTTCCTGGACCCGGCCTGCGGCTGCGGCAACTTCCTCGTCATCACCTACCGCGAGCTGCGCCTGCTGGAATTGGAAGTGCTGCGCGTGGCCTATGGCAGCGGCCAGCGCGAGCTCGATGTGCACCAGCTCATCACGATGGATGTCGATCAATTCCACGGCATCGAGATCGAGGAATTCCCGGCCCAGATCGCCCAGGTGGCGCTGTGGCTGATCGATCACCAGATGAACCTCGCGGTGAGCGAAGAGTTCGGCCAGTATTTCGCGCGCATCCCGCTCGAGGCCACGCCGCATATCGTGCAGGGCAATGCGCTCTCCATCGAGTGGGGCGATGTGCTGCCGGCCGAGCGTTGCAGTTTTGTGTTGGGCAATCCGCCCTTCGTCGGCGCCAAGTTCATGGGCGACGAGCAACGCGCCGATGCCGGCACCGTCTTCAAAGCCGTGGCCGGCGGCGGTCTGCTCGATTTCGTCGCCGCGTGGTACGTCAGGGCTGCGCGCTACATCGCCACCGAACCGTCGCCGCGCTGCGCCTTCGTCTCCACCAACAGCATCTGCCAGGGCGAGCAGGTCGGCGTGTTGTGGGGTTGGCTGTTGGCGCAGGGCATCAAGATTCATTTTGCGCACCGCACCTTTGCGTGGAGCAATGAGGCGCGCGGAAATGCCGCCGTGCATTGCGTGATCGTCGGCTTCGGTCGCGGCGACGTCGGCGTTGCCAAGACGATCTACGAGTACGACGAACTCCGCGGCGAGCCGCACGCGCTGGCCGCTGCCAATATCAATCCGTATCTCGTCGATGCGCCGGATGTGGTGCTGGCTCGGCGCAGCCGGCCGATCAGCGATGCACCGGCCATCGGCATCGGCAACAAGCCGATCGACGACGGCAACTACCTCTTCACGCCCGACGAGCGCGACGAGTTCATCCAGCGTGAGCCCGCCGCAGCGAAATTCTTCCGCCGCTGGCTCGGCGCCATCGAGTTCATCAATGGCTATGAGCGCTGGTGCCTCTGGCTCGGTGATGCGAGCCCGGCCGAGTTGCGCGCGATGCCCGAGGCGATGAAGCGCGTGCAGGCCGTCAAGGCATTCCGCTTGGCGAGCAAGAGCGCGCCAACGCGCGCCTTGGCCGATACGCCGACGCGCTTTCATGTCGAGAACATGCCCGATGGCCCGTGGCTGCTGTTGCCCGAGGTGTCGTCGGAGCGACGTCACTACATCCCGATCGGTTTCGAGAGTCCGAGCACGCTGGGCAGCAACCTCGTCAAGGTGATTGCTGGTGCACGCCTTTACCACTTCGCCATCCTCACCAGCACGATGCACAACGCCTGGGTGCGCACCACCTGTGGCCGACTGAAGAGCGACTACCGCTACTCCGCCGCCATCGTCTATAACAATTTCCCCTGGCCCAACGCACTGAGCGACGCGCAAAAAGCCGCCATCGAAGCCGCCGCGCAGGCCGTGCTCGATACGCGGGCCCAGTTCCCCGGCTCGACCCTGGCCGATCTGTACGACCCGCTGGCCATGCCGCCGGCCCTGCTCAAAGCACACCAGAAACTCGACGCCGCCGTCGATGCCGCCTACGCCACCGACGCAAAAAACGCGCCTTCAAGACCGACGCCGAGCGCGTGGCCTTCCTGTTCGAGCGCTATCAACAACGCACCTCGCTGCTGCCGGCGGCGCCCTCGCCGCGGCGTCGTATGCGCAGCACACCACTTAGGCGTCTTTGACGCCGTAGTAGCACTCTTCTGACTCGAACTCGATTGAGCCGGGTTCCGCCCACTGTTTTCGCGCCGCTTCCTCCGTCACCGCCAAGTCGCTGGTGACGAAATCAGCCCAACCACGAGCACGACCGCAATGATCCACCTTCATTACTACCCAGGCAACGCCAGCATGACGCCGCACATGGTGCTGCGCGAACTCGGCGTGCCCTTCGAGCTGAAACTCGTTGACCGCGCGGCGGGCGCGCACAAGACGCCCGCGTACCTGAAGCTGAATCCGAACGGGCTGATCCCGGTGCTCGTCGATGGCGATCTCGTGCTCTACGAAACCGCGGCGATCCTGCTGTACCTGGTCGATACGCACCCGGCCGCGGGCCTGGCGCCGGCCGTGGGAACGCCCGAACGCGCGATGTTCTACAAATGGCTGATCTGGCTGTCGAGCACGGTGCAGGCGATGGTGCCGCACTACTTTTACAGCGACCGCATGGTGGCGCCGGGCCATGCGGCGGGTGCGGCCGAAGTGAAGGCCCAGGCCGAGGCCAAGCTCGGCACCTTCTACGACCAGATCGATGCGCACCTGGCCTCGCACGGCGGGCCGTGGTTCGCGGGCGAGCGCTTCTCGGTGCTCGACCCCTATACCTTGATGCTCTGCCGCTGGTCGCGCAACATGCACCGGCCGGCGCGAACGCTGCCGCATATCGGGCCGTATCTGGAGCGCATGCTGGCGCGGCCTGCGGTGCAGAAGGTCTTTGAAGTCGAGCAGTTGCAGGTGCCGGTAGTACGCGCCTAACGCCGAGCGGCTCATGCGCAGGCCGCAGCAGGCGGGCGTTTTGAGTCGTCATAATCTTCCTTCGCTCTGTAGTTCAAAGGATAGAACAGCCCCCTCCTAAGGGGCAGATTCCGGTTCGAGTCCGGACGGAGCGGCCAGCGGCCGATGCCGCCAAGCCCGTCAGTGCGGTGACGGTATTGCCCGCGTCATCGCTGGCCTCCAAGCCTGAGGGCAGGTCAGCGCGCCAGCACCGGCGCCAGCGCCACACCGGTGTGGCTGCCTCCCGCCACCACTTGTTCCGGTGTGCCGGCCACCACCACCCGGCCGCCGGCAGCGCCGCCTTCGGGGCCGAGGTCGATGATCCAGTCGCCCTCGGCGATCACGTCGAGGTCATGCTCGATGACCACCACGCTGTGGCCGCCGTCAACCAGTCGGTGCAGCACGCGGATCAGGCGTTCGACGTCGGCCATGTGCAGGCCGACCGTGGGCTCATCGAGCACGTACAGGGTATGCGGCGGCTTCTGGCCTCTTCGCGTCACGTCGTCGCGCACCTTGCTCAACTCGGCGACCAGCTTGATGCGCTGGGCCTCGCCGCCGCTGAGCGTGGGTGAAGGCTGGCCGAGCGTCAGGTAGCCCAGGCCGACATCGTGCAGTAATTGCAATGGGTGGGCGATGGCCGGCATCGAAGCGAAGAAGCTCACCGCTTCATCGACTTCCATGCGCAGCACGTCGCCGATGCTTTTTCCCCGCCAGCTCACCGCCAGCGTTTCCGGGTTGAAGCGCTGGCCGTGGCAGGAGTCGCAGGGCACTTTCACATCCGGCAGGAAACTCATCTCGATGGTGCGCACGCCCTGGCCTTCGCAATCCGGGCAACGGCCTTCGCCCGTATTGAAACTGAAGCGGTTGGGTGCGTAGCCACGGGCCTTGGCTTCGAGCGTTTCGGCAAACAGCTTGCGGATCGCGTCCCAGAAGCCGATGTAGGTGGCCGGACACGAACGCGGTGTCTTGCCGATCGGCGTCTGATCGACTTCGAGCACACGGTCCACCGCCTGCCAGCCGTCGAGCGCGGCGCAACCCGTCAACGCCGACTTGCCGCCCGAGCCGACCAGTGCCGCGACGTTGGCCAGCAGCACGTCGCGCGCCAGCGTGCTCTTGCCCGAGCCCGAGACGCCGGTCACCGCGACCAGGCGTTGCAGCGGGATCTGCACGTCGATGTTCTGCAAGTTGTGCAGCGCGGCGCCACGCAGTAGCAGCCCACCCTCACCCCGGCCCTCTCCCGCCCCGGCGGGAGAGGGAGTGAGCTCCCTCGCCCCTCTGGGGAGAGGGCTGGGGTGAGGGGCGAGGCCCACCGCTCGCCGCGCCTGCAGCGGATGCTTCAGCGGATGCGCGAGAAAGCGCCCGGTCACCGATTCGCTGTTTGCCGACAGCGCCGCCACGCTGCCCTCGGCCACCAGCCTGCCGCCGCGCTGGCCGGCGCCGGGGCCGATGTCGATGACATGGTCGGCGCGGCGGATGGTCTCTTCATCGTGCTCGACCACCACCAGGGTATTGCCCTTGGCGCTGAGCGTGGCCAGCGCGTCGAGCAGGATGCGGTTGTCGCGCGGGTGCAGGCCGATGGTCGGTTCGTCGAGCACATAGCACACGCCTTGCAGGTTGCTGCCGAGCTGGGCCGCCAGGCGGATGCGTTGCGCTTCGCCGCCGGAGAGCGTTGGCGCCGCGCGGTCCAGCGTCAGGTAGCCCAGGCCGACCTGTTCGAGGAACTCGAGCCGGCTCTTGATCTCGCTGACCACGTCGCGCGCGATTTCGGCATCACGGCCCAGCAGCGCAAGGCCATTGACCCAGCGCCGCGCCTGCATCACCGACCACGCCGCCACGCTGCCGATCGGCTGGCCGTCGAAAGTCACGCCGCGCGCGGTGGCGTTCAGGCGCGTGCCTTCGCACGCCGGGCAAGACTCGCCGGCCAGGCCCTCGACCTCGGGCTCTTCGGACGGGAAGCTCTGCTCGCGGCCCTTGTCGTCGCCCTTCTTCGAATCGTCGAGCGCCTTGCGCTGTTCGCGCGTCAAGGCCAGCCCGGTGCCGACGCAATGGGGGCACCAGCCATGCTTGCTGTTGTACGAGAACAAGCGTGGGTCGAGCTCGGGGTAGCTGGTGCCGCAGCTCGGGCAGGCGCGCTTGGTCGAGAAGACTTTCACCGTGCCGATGCTCGCGGTCGATGCGCCGCGTTGCATCGCGTTGTGCAAACCATCCAGCGGCGCCAGCAGGTGTATCACGCCCTTGCCGAGGCCCAGGGCCTTGGTCAGCAGGGCGCGCAGCTCGGCCTCGTGCGCTGGGTCGATCAGCATGTCGCCAACGGGCAGCTCGATGGTGTGTTCCTTGAAGCGGTCGATGCGCGGGAAGGGATCGACCTCGAGGAATTCGCTGTCGATGCGCAGGTGCGTGTGGCCGCGCGCCTTGGCCCATTTGGCCAGGTCGGTATAGACGCCCTTGCGTGCCACCACCAGCGGCGCCAGCAGGCCGACATGCTGGCCGCGGTGATCGCGCAGCAACTGCGCGGCGATGCTCTCGGCGCTTTGCGGCCGCACCGGCGTGCCGTCTTTCGCGCAATGCTGCAAGCCGAGCTTGACCCACAGCAGGCGCAGGAAATGCCAGACCTCGGTGGTGGTGGCCACCGTGCTCTTGCGCCCGCCGCGCGACAGGCGCTGCTCGATCGCCACCGTCGGCGGGATGCCATACACCGCATCGACCTCGGGCCGCCCCGCGGGCTGCACGATGCTGCGCGCATAGGCATTCAGCGATTCGAGATAGCGCCGCTGGCCTTCGTTGAACAGGATATCGAAGGCCAGGGTGCTCTTGCCCGAGCCGGAGACGCCGGTGATGACGCTGAATTTGCCGCGCGGGATGGAAACGTCGAGCGATTTCAGGTTGTGCTCGCGGGCGTTGACGATTTGTATGACCCCCTCCCCCTGCATGGCCCCCTCTCCCTCTGGGAGACGGTTGGGGTGAGGGGTGTTGCGACGGCGCGCGTTGACGATCTCCTGGCGTGAGCGACCCTCGCTGGCCCTCACCCCAGCCCTCTCCCAGAGGGAGAGGGAGGAATCTCGTTCGCGCGCGACGAAGGCAAGACCGAGCGCCACTTCATAGTCGGCCAGCGCGCGCCCGGTGTGCGATGTGGGGTGATGGCGAAGGTCTTCCGCCGTACCGGCAAAAACCAACTCGCCACCGGCCTCGCCGCCTTCGGGTCCGAGGTCGATGACCCAGTCCGCCGCGCGGATCACGTCGAGGTTGTGCTCGATCACGATCACCGAATGCCCGGCCTCGAGCAGCTTGCGCAGGGCACGCATCAACTTCGCGATATCGTCGAAATGCAGGCCGGTGGTCGGTTCGTCGAACAGGTATAGCGTGCCTTTCCTGGCCAGCCGCTGCGCCGGTGTGCCGATGGCTTCGGCCAGGAAACCCGCGAGCTTCAGCCGCTGCGCTTCGCCGCCCGACAGCGTGGGCACCGGCTGGCCCAGGCGCACATAGTCCAGGCCGACATCGAGGATCGGCTGCAAGACGCGCAGCACCTCGCGTTCTTCGCTGAACAGCTTCACCGCTTCGCTGACGGTGAGATCGAGCGTGTCGGCGATCGAAAGCTGGCGGTCGCCGCGAACGATCTTCACCTCGAGCAATTCGGCGCGGTAGCGGCGTCCGTCGCAATCCGGGCAGCGCAAATACACGTCGCTGAGGAACTGCATCTCGACATGCTCGAAACCCGAGCCGTTGCAGGCCGGGCAGCGGCCGTCGCCGGCGTTGAAGCTGAACATTCCCGCGCCGTAACCGCGCTCGCGCGCCAGCGGCGCTTCGGCAAACAGCCTGCGCAGTTCATCGAAGGCGCCGACATAACTGGCCGGATTCGAGCGCGTGGTCTTGCCGATCGGGCTTTGGTCAACGAAGACCGCATCGGAGAGCCCATCGGCGCCGAGCAGGCGGCTGTGCGCGCCCGGCGTTTCGCTGGCCCGCCCGAACTGCCGCGCCAATGCCGGGTAGAGCAGATCCTGCATCAGCGTGCTCTTGCCCGAGCCCGACACACCGGTGAGGGCCACCAGGCGCAGCAGCGGAAACTCGATCGTGATGTCTTTCAAATTGTGCGCGCGCGCACCTTCGAGCACCAGCCGCGGCGTGCTGTCGGTGACCAGGCGCTTGATGCCGCCGTTCACATGCTTGTTCGCGCCGAGGTAGGCGCCGGTCAGCGTATCGGCGTGGCGCGCCTCCTCGGGTCTGCCGTCGAAAACGATCCGCCCACCGCGTTCGCCGGGGCCGGGGCCCATATCGATCAGGCGGTCGGCCGCCAGCATGACCGCCGGGTCGTGCTCGACGACGACCAGCGTATTGCCGGCATCGCGCAGGCGGTGCATGGCCTGGATGATGCGGCCCATGTCGCGCGGGTGCAGGCCGATGCTCGGCTCGTCGAGCACGAACATCGTATTGACCAGGGATGTGCCCAGTGCGGTGGTCAGGTTAATGCGCTGGACCTCGCCGCCGCTCAGCGTGCGGCTCTGGCGATCCAGCGTCAGGTAGCCGATGCCGACATCGCAGAGATATTTGAGGCGGGTGCGGATTTCGTCGAGCAAGAGCTCGAGCGCCTCGTCGCGCATCGCATCGGGCAGGGCCCCGCTGTCGAAGAATGCGCGCAGGCGCAGGATGGGCAAGCGCATCAGATCGTGCAGCGCCAGGCCGTCCAGGGCTTCGAGCTGATCGCGCGACCAGGCCACACCCACCGGCATGAAGCGCTCCGCAGCAGGCAATGCGGCATCCGCATCCGCCTTCGACCCGATCCGCCACAACAGCGCTTCGGTTTTCAGGCGCGCGCCGCCGCAGACAGGGCAGGGCGTATAGCTGCGGTATTTCGACAAGAGCACGCGGATGTGCATCTTGTAGGCCTTGCTCTCCAGGTATTCGAAAAAGCGGCGCACGCCGTACCACTGCTGGTTCCACTTGCCCTTCCAGTTCGGCGAGCCGTCGATGACCCAATCGCGCTGCGCGGGCGTGAGCTGCGCCCACGCGGTATCGCGCGGAATGCCGGCCTCGCCGGCGTACTTCATCAGATCGTCCTGGCATTCCTTCCAGGCCGGAGTCTGGATCGTCTTGATGGCGCCGCTGCGCAGGGTCTTGCGCTGGTCGGGAATCACCAGCCCGAAATCGACGCCGATGACGCGGCCGAAACCGCGGCAGGTCTCGCAGGCGCCGAAGGCCGAATTGAAGGAGAACAGCGCGGGCTGCGGATCGCTGTAGCGCAGATCGCTCTCGGGGCAGTGCAGGCCGGTGGACCAGCGCCAGAGTCGAGACTCGCCGCCTTCCTCCGCGATCGCATAGACGTTGACGCGCCCGCTGCCGCGCTTCAGCGCCAACTCGATGGCTTCAACGACGCGGATCTTCTCGGCGCTCGAAGCGCGGAAGCGATCGACCACCACATCCAGGACTTTTCGCATGCCGACCACGCGCTCGGCCTGCACGCGCGTGAAGCCGCTGGCCGCCAGCCATTGCTCGACCTGTTCGGGCGAGGTATCGGCCGGCAGCTCGACCGGCATCGTGACCACCAGGCGCGGATCGCCGCTGTGTTGTGAGCCCCCAGGGCGCTCCGCGCCGGCCCCCCGAGGGGGCGCGCCTTCTTGGGGCGGCCCGGCGAAGGCGGCCGCGCGCGCCAGCAGGTCGGCGCAGATCGTTTCCGGCGTGTCATGCCGCACCGGCAGCGCGGTCTGCTTGTCGTAGAGCTGCGCCGCACGGGCATAGAGCAGCTTCAGGTGATCGTTCAACTCGGTCATCGTGCCGACCGTTGAACGCGAGCTGCGCACCGGATTGGTCTGGTCGATGGCGATCGCGGGCGGCACACCATCGACCCGATCGACGGCCGGTCGGTCCATGCGATCCAGAAACTGCCGCGCATACGCCGAGAAGGTCTCGACGTAGCGTCGCTGGCCTTCCGCGTAGAGCGTGTCCAAGACCAGGCTCGACTTGCCCGAGCCGCTCGGGCCGGTGACCACCGTCATCTCGCCGGTACGGATGTCGAGGTCGAGGTTCTTCAGATTGTGTTGTCGCGCGCCGCGGATGCGGATCAGACCGCTCATGGAAGGGTCTCTGGGAATGGGGGCCGGACATTCTATTGAGCTTTCGACACAACTCGATGAGCGCCACCTGGTCGGGATGGTCGCGTTGAAGGAGGAATCCGAGTCGCTTGTAGACCGCACCGATCCCGAGCTTGGTGGCGTTGTCGCCGAGCTTGGCCGCTTCCTTGGGTTGATCGTGGAAGAGGCTCGCGAGCATTTCCGCCACACTGCGAATGCCACCACCCAACGCCGGGTCGGCAAGCATGTCGATGAGGGTGCGGGCCGGGTCCGATACCTGGACGCGCGTGCCGCCGCGCCAGACGGTCTTCATGCCGACGAATCGCGCCGGTGCCACCGTGTGCAGCTCGAAGCGGGCCTTGCGCAGCAAAAGCTGCCGCTCGCGCGGGCGCGTGGCTGTCATCACGCAGATCGAACGAAAAAGTTGCTCGGTGAGCCCCCAATGCTCGGCGGCGGACCACCCGCCGACGTAGCACGGCGAGAACATCGCTGCGGCGACAGACCATGCGTCGTCCAATGCCACATCGGCCGACTCCGACTCGATGGGTACAGGGACGTACGCGCCGCGCCGAATACGTACGAGCCATCCCGATCTCGACCACGCGGCGAGACGGCGAGCAGCGACTTCCGGCGTCAGCCCGAGGGCGGCGGCGGCATGGGCTGGCGTCACGATGGGTGGGCTGTCGCGCAGCAGTTTGCTCAACTGACTGCGAGACACCGCGCTGAGGCCTGCGGGTCGCAGGCGCTATATCTTATTGATCGTTCCGTAAATCATGACAACCGCTAGCGCCGTTGTGCGTTGTACCG
>CADEDE010000049.1 GCA_902825995.1 uncultured Burkholderiales bacterium | reverse complement strand
TGACCGGGTTCAAGTGGATCACTTCTATACGTTTGAACGCGACTTAGTATGAAGCAGGTCTGCGGACTACGCACAATCGATGGAATATCAGACAACTGTCTGATATCCGGGCGTTCCACCAACGACAAAGGGGTTACGTTCGCACGTAACCCCTTGATTTTATTGGCTCCCCGACCTGGGCTCGAACCAGGGACCTACGGATTAACAGTCCGGCGCTCTACCAACTGAGCTATCGGGGAAGAACCATAAATTATATCTGGCCGCGCTGTCGGGTCAGAGTTCGGTTTGCAGGGACACGCGCACACTGCGCGGCGCCATCGGGAACAGGTAGGCGTGGCTGAACTGGTACGGCGCCTCTTTCCAGGCGCGGGTGTCGGCCAGGTTGTCGATGCCGATGCGCCAGGTGAGGAGCGCGCTGCTGATGCGCTGCTGGGCCTTCAGCCCGACATCCAGTCGCGTCCAGGCCGGGATGTGTGCGCTGCCGTCTGGCAGTACTGAACGTGAACTCTCGTGGCTCAGCGAGGCCTGCAGTTCGGCGTCTGTCGTGAGCGCATAACGGGCTTGCAGTCGCAGGCTTCGTTCCGGTACGTTGACCGGTGTGAGGCCGTTCAATGCGGAGTCCGCGGCGCCCTCGCGGCGTGCGCGCAGCAGCATGGCGCTTGCCTGCCAGCGCCATGCACCCTGCTGTGTCGCGAGTGAGGCCTCTACGCCGCGGTGGACGGCATCGCCGTCGTTGGCCCGCGTGCAGGTGTCATCGCTGTCGCAACTTCCGAAATCGCTCGTCTGCGGCCGCGTTATCGAGAAGGCGACGAGCGCGGCCTCGATGCCGTTCGCGTTGTGTTTGACGCCTGCTTCGAGCTGGCGGCTCTTCAGCGCCGGCAGCGCCTGGCCCCGGTTGGTGTAGCGCGGGCGGTTGGGTACGACGTCAGATTCGAGGCCCTGGCCGAGGCTGGCATAGAGCATCGTCGCGGGGGTGGCCTGCCAGGCCAGCGCCAGCCACGGAAGGGTGGCTGACTGGCTGTACGCGGTGGCGGCGCTGCCGTCGGTGCGAACGCTGTCGCGCGTGAGGCTGGTGTGGCGCAGGCCGGCCCAAAGCTTCCAATCGGTCGATAGCTGCATTGCGTTACGCAGATAGATTTCGGTGCTGCGCTCGCTGCGGTCGGTGTTGGTGTCGGCGAACCCGGCCGACGGCGGCGTGGCCAGGCCGCCGTCGATGCGACCGGTGCCGGCGATGTCGAACACTTGCGCGCCGAAGCGTGCGCGGTAGCGCGTGAACAGCACGCCGGTCTGCAGCCGGTGTTCGATGCCGGCGAGCGTGGTGCGGCCGGCCAGCGAGAGGTCCAGCGCATCGCTGCGGCGGCGCTCGCCGTCGCTCGCGAACTGCCACAGCGTGAAGGTGCCGTCGGGCGCGAAACGGTCGCACCACTGCGGGCACTCGAAGGTGTCGGGGTCGAAAACGCCGAACGGGAAGGCCACACGGTCGTCGCTGGTCAGGCGTTGCGTCATCGCATGCGCGCTGGCACGCCAGTCGGGCGACAGGGCCTGGGTGATTCGCAACGATGCGGTGTTGCCGCTCAGCACGACCGGCTGCGACCATGTCTGGTTATTGATGTTGGTGCGCGGGTCGATTTCGTTCGCGTCGGGCACGCGGTTGCCGAGCAGGCTGAAGCCCGGTACGCTGGGTTGCTGCTGGCGGCTGGACTCGAACTCGATCTCGATCAACGTATCTTTCGACAGGCGCGCGTCGGCGGCCACGGCAACCAGGCGGCGGTAGCCACGCGCGCTGCGGGTCTGCGGGTCCAGGTCTTCATAGGCGGCGTTGACGCGCAGGCCGAACTGATCTTCGCTGCCGAAGCGCTCACCGATGTCAACGGCCGTAGCCGTGCCGCCGCCTTGGCGGGTTTCGACGCGGGCGCTGCGCACAGGGCCGTCGGGTCGCTTGACGACCAGGTTGACCAGGCCGCCGGGCGCGCTAGTGCCGGCCTGGATACCGCTGGTGCCCTTGAGGATTTCGAGCCGCACCTTGTTGTCCAGCCCGATGGACGTCTCGGCATTGATCGGCAGGCCGTCGCGCCGGTAGTTGAAGCGGTTGTCGAGCGTGAAGCCGCGCACCGACAGAAAGCTCCAGTAGCCCTCGGCGTTGTAGGAGTCGCCGACGCTGGCATCGACGCGGGTCAGGTCGGACAGATTGCGCGCGCCGTTGTCGCGCAGCATGGCTTCGCTGGCCACCGTGGCGGCCAGCGGCGTGCGCGCGAGCGGCGTGCGGTCGCTGAAACCGGCAACGCTCGGTGCAGCGGGCTCAAGGAGCCCGGTGACGACAATGCGTTGGGTGTCTTGCGCCCGGGCCGGGATCCCGGCAAAGGCGGCTAGGGCCATCGTTGCGGCAAGCGCCGCGCGATGAAGTGGGTGGGGAGTCTGGGTTGCCATCGTATTGCCTTGTGCTTGATGGCAGGTCGGCGGTACGGACAACGGGCGCATCCTGAAACGGCGGCGGCCCTGAACGGACGGCTTCCCTGCGCGAGGATTACCTCAGTCAGGTTCAAAGGGACTTTCTCAGCCAGGCCATTTGTCGAAGGCCCAGCACCCCTAGCGAGTTGCTGCGATCACATTCGCAGCGGACGGATTCTAACGCCCTAGTCGAAGACAGGCGTCTCTACGCCCAGCACTTTGTGCAGCTTCGGGCTCGTGGTCGTGTATTGCAGGTGAATGCGCTTGTCCGGAAAGATGATCGGCGCGGCGCCGAAGGCGGCTAGCGCTGCTTCATGAAAGCCCGACAGGATCAGCTTCTTCTTGCCCGGGTAAGTGTTGATGTCGCCGACCGCGAAGATGCCTTCGACATTGGTCGAGAAGCGTTCGGTATCGACCGTGATCTGCTTGCGCTCGATGTTCAGGCCCCAGTCGGCGATCGGGCCGAGCTTGGGCGACAGGCCGAAGAACACCAGCAGCATGTCCAAGGGCACCACGCGCGTGACACCGTCGCCGCCGGTCACCTTGATTGCCATCAGCCTGCCATCGCGCTCGTCGATGCCAGTGACCTGGCCAACGATGAATTGCATTTCGTAGGCTTCGCACAGATCGCGCATTTTCGCCACGCTGGCCGGCGCGGCCTTGAAGCCGTCGCGGCGGTGGACCAGGATCACGCTCTCGGCCTTGTTCGGGCTGTCCTGGACGAAGTTCAGGGTCCAGTCGAGGGCCGAATCGCCGCCGCCGACGATGACCAGGTTCTTGCCTGCAAACTGCGCCGGGTTGCGCACACGGTAGTGCAGTTGCGTGCCGTCGAATTTGTCCAGGCCTTCGACCTTCAGCAGGCGCGGCTGGAACGAACCCACGCCGCCGGCAATGAAGATCGTCCTGGCGATGAAGCGCGTGCCCTTGCTGGTGGCGACATCGAAGCGGCCGTCGTCGCGGCGAGCCACCTCGGTGACTTCCTGGCCGAGGTGGAAGGTCGCGCCGAAGGGCTCGATCTGCTTCAGCAGGTTGTCGGTGAGCTCCTTGCCGGTGCACACCGGCACGGCCGGGATGTCGTAGATCGGCTTGTCGGGGTAGAGCTCGATGCACTGCCCGCCCGGGTAGGACAGCGAGTCGATGATGTGGGCCTTGATTTCCAAAAGGCCGAGCTCGAAGACCTGGAACAGGCCCACCGGGCCGGCGCCGACGATCACGGCATCGGTTTCGATCAGTGCGGTCGCGGCATGGGGTTGAGCTTGCATTACTTGATGAGCTGGTCGAGCTTGTCTTTTTTGTCTTTCCATTCGTCGGCATCGGCCGGCGCAGGCTTGCGTTTGGTGATGCTCGGCCACTGCTTGGCCAGGTCGGCGTTGAGCTTGATGAATTGAAGTTGGTCCTGCGGGACGTCTTCCTCGGGCAGGATGGCGTTGACCGGGCACTCGGGAATGCACACCGCGCAGTCGATGCATTCATCGGGGTCGATGGTCAGCATGTTCGGACCCTCGCGAAAACAATCGACGGGGCAGACATCGACACAGTCGGTGTACTTGCAGCGGATGCACGATTCGAGAACAACGTGGGTCATTGCGGTAGGGCTTGGGTGAGCGTGCATTGCCAATCGACCCCCAGGCCCTGGCGGGCTGCGGGCAACGAGGCAGCGGGAGGTTGGGATTTTAAGGCTGTAAGCGGGCCTCTTGCCGGGCTGGCCTTTGCGCCGCGGCCGGATCGCGTTGCCGCGACGCTGCGATGGGTTCGGCGCCCACCCCCACCGTCACCACGGTCGGGCGACCGGCGTGCAGCACGCCAGCCTCGGCCAGACTGTCCACGCGGTGGTCGCTGGCCAACTGGTCGGGCCAACCGGCACGCGACACTACGAGCGCCGGCGTGGCGGCCGGCCAGCCGGCGTGGCGCAGCCGGCGACTGAGTGCGCCAAGCTGGCGGCCGGCCATGTAGAAGACTTCGGTGGCGGCCGTGCGCGAGGCTTGCAGTTCGCCGGATCGCGTCATCGCCGTCGTCAGGCTGACGCTGCGGCCACTGCCGCGGCGGGTGAGCGGGCGCTGCGCGGCTGCAGCGGCCGCGATCGCGGCCGTCACGCCGGGCACGATTTCGGCCTCGAGGCCGGCCGCTGCCAGGGCTTGCAGTTCCTCCTCGAGGCGACCGAACACGCTCGGGTCGCCGCCCTTGAGTCGCACCACCGCGCGACCGCTTTGGGCCTGGCGCACCAGCAGGGCGTTGATGGCGACCTGGCCGGTTGAATCGCAGAAACCGCGCTTGCCGACATCGATCCAGCGTGCGCGTGGCGCCAGGCTGCGCAGGGCCGGATCGGTCAGGGCATCGAACAGCACCACTTCGGCAGCGGCCAATCGCTGTGCGCCGCGCACGGTGATCAGGTCGGCCGCGCCAGGGCCGGCACCGATGAAGACGACGGGTTTCATATGCTCGTCTGCTCAACCAGCAGCGCGCCGCTGGTGCGGTTGCTCTTGGCATCGACCACGATCAAGGCGCCGCCGACGCGGTTGTCGGCATAGCGTTGCAGCGGCAGTGCCTGCTGCGTTTCGATGATGACGCGGCCGATTTCGTTGACGGCGAGTTCATGTGCATCGGTCGGCGCCAGCGTGTGGATGTCCAGCACATGCTCGATCGCGCTGATGCGCCCCTGGACCCAGCGGTTGCCGTGGCGCAGCCAGTATTTGCGGCCAATGGCGGCGGGCTCGGTGTCGAGCCAGGCCAGCGTGGCCGCGAAGCGCTGTGTCGCGGCCAGGGTGCCGGGCGCGGCGAGCCAGTCGCCGCGCGACACGTCGAGCTGGCGGTTGAGCACCAGGCCGGCCGATTGGCCCGCTTCGGCGCTGCCGACGCTTTCACCGGCGCGGCGCAGCGCGACCACTTGCGCGCGCTCTCCGCTCGGGAATACCTGGACTTCATCGCCGGGATGCACGCGGCCCTGTGCGATGCGGCCCCACAGGGTTCGGGGCTGGTGCCCCGTGCCATCGCCGTCTTTGGCGATGTATTGCAGCGGCACGGCCAGCGGACCGTCGTGGTTTTCGTCGGCGGCCGGCAACTGTTCGAGGACTTGCAATAGCGAAGGGCCTGCGTACCAGCGCTGCCAATCGTTGGACTGGCCGGCGACCGCCTGCGTGACGTTGTCGCCGCGCAAGGCCGATACCGGAACGATGGCGTTGACTGCGAGGTCAGCCTCGGCGGCGAAGGCGCGCAGCGCCTCGCTCACCGCCGCAAATGCAGCGCCGGGATCGTCAACGGCATCGAGCTTGTTGATTGCGAACACCAGGTTCGGCACACGCAGCAGGTGGGCCAGCAACGCGTGGCGGCGTGTTTGCGCCAGCAGCGTCACGGGGCGGGTCTGCCAGTCGAGCTTGGTCACATCGACCAGCACCACCGCAGCGTCGCTGCCGGCCGCCGCCGTGACCATGTTGCGTGTGTACTGCTCGTGGCCGGGCGCATCGGCAATGATGAACTTGCGCGAGCGGGTGGCGAAGTAGCGGAAAGCCACATCGATCGTGATGCCCTGTTCGCGTTCGGCTTCGAGGCCGTCGGTAAGAAGCGCCAAATCGAATGTGGGCTCGCCTGCGGCGCGGGGGGCGCCTGCGGCGCGGCGTTCGAGTGCATCGATCTGATCGGCCAGGATCGCGCGGCTGTCGAACAGCAGCCGGCCGATCAGCGTGCTCTTGCCGTCATCGACGCTGCCGGCGGTCAGAAAACGCAGCGCACGCGACGTCGGCGCCAAGACCGCCTGTTTCAGGACTGCACTCATCAGAAATACCCTTCCTTCTTGCGCCGCTCCATCGAGCTTTCGCTGGTGCGGTCGTCCATGCGCGTGGCGCCGCGCTCGCTGACGGTGACGGTCAGGGTCTCGGCGACGATTTCGGCGGCGTTGGCGGCGTCGCTCTCGACCGGGCAGGTGCAGGTCATGTCGCCGACGGTGCGAAAGCGCACCTGGGCCGTCTCGACGGCCTCGCCCGCTTGCGCCGGCGTGACCGCGGTTACCGGCACCAGCAGGCCCTTGCGCCGGATCACTTCACGCCGGTGGGCGTAATACAGCCCGGGCAGCGGAATGTTCTCGCGCGCGATGTAGAGCCACACGTCGAGTTCGGTCCAGTTGCTGATCGGGAAGCTGCGGAAATGCTCGCCCGGGCGGTGCCGCGTGTTGAACAGGGTCCACAACTCGGGCCGCTGCTCCTTGGGTTGCCACTGGCCGAAGCTGTCGCGGTGACTGAAGATGCGTTCCTTGGCGCGGGCCTTTTCTTCGTCGCGCCGCGCGCCACCGATCAACGCATCGAAGCGGTGTTCCTCGATGGCCTCCAACAGTGCCACCGTCTGGTGGCCGTTGCGCGATTCGAGCGGGTGTGCCAGGCGCACCGTGCCGCGGGCGATCGAATCGTCGAGGTGGCCGACCACCAGGCGCTCGCCCATGTCGGCGACGCGCCGGTCGCGGAACTCGATCACTTCGGGGAAGTTGTGGCCGGTATCGACGTGCAGCAGCGGGAAGGGCAGGTGGCCCTTGAAATCATTCCCGTGCAGGCGCTGCTTGAAGGCCTTTTCGGCCAGACGCAGCACGACGCATGAATCTTTGCCGCCGGAGAACAGCAGGGCTGGGCGCTCGAACGTGGCCGCCACTTCGCGCAGGATGAAGATGGCTTCTTCCTCGAGGTGGTCGAGGTGGTGGTGGTCGAGTTCGGGTAGCAGTTTGTCGATCGCGACGGCGGCGTTCATGGGGCCACTCCTTCGGCGCTCTTGACGTGCAGGCCGCATTCTTTCGCCCCTGCTGCTTCCCACCACCAGCGGCCGGCGCGGAAGTCTTCGCCGAGGGAGATGGCGCGCGTGCACGGCGCGCAGCCGATGCTGGGATAGAACTGGTCGTGCAGCGGGTTGTAGGGCACGTCGTTGACCCCGATGTAGTGCCAGACCTCGCCCCAGGTCCAGTCGGCCAGCGGGTTCAGCTTCAGGCGGCCGTTGGCTTCGCGCTCGGCAAACGGCACCGCGGCGCGGTTGCCGGACTGTTCGCGGCGCAGGCCTGTGACCCAGGCGGTCTTGCCGGCGAGCAATCGGCCCAGCGGTTCGAGCTTGCGCACGGCGCAGCAGGCCTTGCGCAGTTCGATGCTTTCATACATCGCCCGTTCGCCGTTCCTGGCCACGAACTGCAACACGGCTTCCCGCGGCGACTGCATCACTTCGACTTGCAGCCCGTAAGACGCTTCTATGCGCGTCAGCAGCGCCAGCGTTTGGGCGTGCAGCACGCCGGTGTCGAGCGTACCGATGGCAATGGGCAGATGCCCCCTAGCGATCAGGTCGGTGATGACCATGTCTTCGGCGCCGAGGCTGGTGGCCTGCACGATGCGCGAACCGTGCTCGGCGACCGCCGAGCTCAGCACCGCGGTGGCGTGCGCGAGCTTGGCCTCGAAGCTGTCGCTCGGCCGCGCGTGCAGCGCGACCGCGTTGCCGCTCATCGGGCAAGCTTGCGTGCTTTGCGCCGCGGTGTATTCGCCCTTCGGGTGGCCGGACAGGCTCATGCGGCCCTGCGCGCAAACAGGGGCTGCGTTTGATGCACGTCGCCCTGGTAATGGTCGGCAAAGAAGCGCAGCGCGCGCCGGCCCGAATCGAGGCTCTGGTCGGCGCGCAGTTGCACGGCGTCGAAGCCAGTGCGGTGCAACAACGGCAACATATCGACCAGCACCTCGCCGGTGGCGCGCAGCTCGGCGGTGAAGCGCAGGCGGCTGCGCAATACGCGGGCCTGGCTGTAGGCGCGGCCATCGACCCATTTCGGGAACTGCAGCGCGATCAGCGCCAGGCGCGGCAGATCGGGTTCGAGCGATTCGATATCGGTGTCGTTGGGCACCACCACACCGACCTGCAGATCCTGTGGCCAATGCTCGCGCACCGCGTGCCACTGTTCGAGCGTGAGCAGGCGGTCGGCGCACGGGTCGGGTGTCGGCATCGGGCCGTCTTCGCCGATCACGGCGTGCCAGCGGTCGTGGTGCGGGTCGATGAATTTCATGTCCTGGTCTCCCTGATCCTGTTCATGCGTGGGCCACGGCCGTGGCCAGCCGCACCGCGTCGGCGGCACTGCGAAACGGCGCGGTGCCCAGGCGCCGCAGGCTGTCGATGAAGCGTTCGCCGGCCTTGCGCTCGCGGCGGTAGGTGGCGATCACGGCTTCGATGGCGTCGGCGATCTCGTCGGCCGCGAACGAGGGTCCGATCACCTTGCCGGCCACCGCGGCGCCGCTGGCGGTGCTGCCGTCGGATCCGCCCAGCGTGAGCTGGTACCACTCGGCGCCGTCCTTGTCGACGCCGAGCACGCCGATGTGGCCGCTGTGGTGGTGGCCGCAGGAGTTGATGCAGCCACTGATGTGCAGGTCGATGTCGCCGATGTCGTACTGTTCGTCGAGGTCGGCGAAGCGTTCGGTGATCTGTTCGGCCAGCGGGATCGATCGGGCATTGGCCAGCGCGCAGAAGTCGCCGCCGGGGCAGGCGATCATGTCGGTGATGAAGCCGATGTTGGGGCTTGCGAAGCCGGCCGCTTTGGCCGCCTGCCAGAGCGCGAACAGGTCGCTCTCCCGCACCCAGGGCAGGAGCAGGTTCTGCTCGTGTGTGACGCGCAATTCACCGTGGCTGAAGCGTTCTGCAATCGCAGCGGCCAGCTCCATCTGCACGTCGGTGGCGTCGCCGGGCGCTTGGCCGGCGCGCTTCAAGGACAGCGTCACGGCGCGGTAGCCGGGCAGGCGGTGCCCGTCCACGTTGCGCTCGCGCCAGCGCCGATAGGCGACTGGCGCTTCCTGCTCCATCCAGTGCGCATCGGCCGGCGCCACACCGTTCGTTGCATCAGGGCCAACGGGGTCGTGCGAATCGGTAGGGGCCGGTAGCGCACCGATACCCGCCGGCAGCACGAACGATGCCGACACCCGGTCCAGCTCGGCCTGCGTAACCAGGTGCGCCCCGCCGTCGATGTCGCGGTTCAGGATCGCTGCGAACTCGGCGTTCACGGCATCGAAGAACTTCTGCCCTTCGGCCTTGACCAGGATCTTGATGCGGGCCTTGTAGGCGTTGTCGCGCCGGCCGTAGCGGTTATAGACACGCACCACGGCCTCGATGAAAACGAGAATCTGCTGCCAGGGCACGAAATCGTTGATCGGCGAGGCGATCACCGGCGTGCGGCCCATGCCGCCGCCGACGAAGACCTTGAACCCGACCTCGCCGGCAGCGTTCTTCAGCAGGTGCAGCCCGATGTCGTGCCACAGCGTCGCGGCGCGGTCCTCGGCGGCGCCCATCATGGCGATCTTGAATTTGCGCGGCAGGAAGGCGAACTCGGGGTGCAGCGTGCTCCACTGGCGCAGGATTTCGCAGTACGGCCGCGGATCGACGATCTCGTCGGGCGCGATGCCCGCCAGCGCGTCGCAGGTGATATTGCGTATGCAGTTGCCGCTGGTCTGGATGCCGTGCATGTCGACCGCGGCCAGCAGGTCCATCGCGTCGGCCGCCTGCGTCAGCGGAATCCAGTTGTATTGCAGGTTGTGCCGCGTCGTGAAGTGGCCGTAGCCGCGGTCGAGCTGGCGTGCGATCACGGCAAGCTGGCGCAACTGCGCACTGTTCAACTCACCGTAGGGCACGGCCACGCGCAGCATCGGCGCATGGCGCTGCACGTACCAGCCGTTTTGCAGGCGCAGCGGCCGGAACTCATCCTCGCCGAGTTCGCCTTTGAGGTTGCGTTCGAGCTGGTCGCGAAATTGCGCCGCTCGGGCGCGTACGAACTGGCGGTCGAAGTCGGTGTATTGGTACATCAGTGAATCACTTTCAGGCCGGCAATCAACAGTGAGCCCGCCAGCAGCGTGCGGATCAGCTTGTCTGGCAGGGATTTGGTCAGGCGCGCACCGAGCCAGATGCCCGGCAGCGACCCCAGCAGCAGCGCGGCCAGCAGGGACCAGTCAACGTGGCCGAGCGTGGCGTGGCCGATGCCGGCCACCAGGGTCAGCGGCACTGCGTAGGCGATATCGGTGCCAACCACCTTGTGCGCCGGCAGGCGCGGGTAGAGCAGCAGGATCAACGTGGCGCCCAGCGCGCCGGCACCGATCGACGACAGCGTGACCAGCATGCCCAGCAGTGCGCCCACGGCCACCGTGAGCAGTGGTTTGCGCGCCTCGGGAATCCAGCGTTCGAGCTTCAGCCCCAGCTGCTGCCAGGCCGGGCGGTTGGCCACCACCACGGCGGTCAGCAGCAGGGCGATGCCCAGCGACAGGGTCAGCACGCTGGCCCAGGCCTTGGTCAGGCCGGTCAGGTGCATCCAGGCGATCGTGGCTGCGGCGGCGGGCAGGCTGCCGGTCAGTAGCAATTTGGCGATGCCGTGGTCGACGTGGCCGTGGCGGTGGTGCGCGACAGCGCCGCCGGTCTTGGTCAGTGCCGCGAACCACAGGTCGGTGCCGATCGCGACCGCTGGGTTGAGCTTGAACACGCCGATCAACAAAGGCGTCATCAGCGAACCGCCGCCGACGCCGGTGAGGCCGACGATGGCGCCTACAGCAAAGCCAGATATGACGGCAATCCAGTCCATGGATGGACTCTAAAAAGTCTTCATATATTTGAAAAGAACAAAGAAGTTTGTTATTAATTCTCCATTGGCATAAAGATGGGTGGCGCTTGCCTCAAAAACAAAACGGCCCGGTGTCGCCACCGGGCCGTGAAAGGTACCGTCAGACCAGGTACCGAGGAGACAAACCTTCAGAATCCACCACGAACCCAAGCCCGCGGCAAATGTCAGATGACGGTTCGACGCCGAAGTTCAACCAAACTCAGGCGGCGCGCTTGCCCTTCGTGGCACCTTGGGTCGCCTTGACGGCGGTGCTGGTCACGGCCTGGAAATTGGCTTCGGCCACATCGGCAGCCTGCTTGGCGGCCTTTTGCACGCTTTCGAAAGCGTTGTTGGCAGCGGCGACGGCCGAGCGCACCAGGGCGACGGCGTTTTCGGTGCCGGCGGGGGCGTTCTGCGAGGCGCTGTCCACCAGGTTGATGAATTTCTTCTGCGCGTCGGCAACCTGGGCTTCGACAGCCTTGGTCACTTCGGCATGGGTCGAAGTGGCGATGTCATAAACATGGCGGCTGTAGGCCGCAGCCTTTTCGGCGTTCGGCTGTAGCAGGCTGGCTTGCAGGGACAGCAACTCTTGCGCGTCTTTCACCGACAGGACGGCGCGAGCGCTGTCGCTGGCTTCGTCGAGCGCAGCCTTGGCTACTTGCAGGTTCAGTTCGACGAGCTTCTCCACGCCTTCGAAAGCCTTGTTGGTCAGACCGAATAGGGTCTCGACGTTGGCTTTCTGGGCAGCAATCAGTTGTTCAGCGGTCAGCATGAGAATTCTCCAAAGAGGCGGTTGAGGGAGGGGGAGTGAATCAATTGCTGCAATGCAACATTGGCTCTATTGTAGGCAGTGAAAACCCGAATGCAAGCCATTTTGTTGCGGCGCACAACAAATCTTGGGTGCTGGCCTCTAGAAATTGCCCGAGCCGGGGCACCGGCACAATCACGCCCGCCATTCCGGCATGCTTCGCCGAGCCCATCTCGATGACCACATCCATCACGCCAGAGGCGACGGCCGCGGTCGATGCCGCCATCACCTCGCGCCGTTCGGTGCGCGCCTTCCTGCCCACTGCGGTACCGCGGCAGACGATTGAAGACATCCTGGCCGTTGCCTCGCGTGCGCCTTCGGGCGTGAATACGCAGCCGTGGAAGGTCACGGTGCTGACCGGTACGGCCAAGGCTGGCCTGTCCAAGAAAATCCTCGCTGCGTACGACGCCAACGCCGCAGCCGGCTCGGTTGGCGTCGATGTCGGCGAGTACAACTACTACCCGACTGAATGGGTCTCGCCTTACATCGAGCGGCGGCGCAAGATCGGCTGGGATCTTTACGGATTGCTCGGCATCGCCAAGGCCGACAAAGCCAAGATGCACGCCCAGCACGGGCGCAACTACGTTTTTTTCGGGGCGCCGGTGGGCATGATCTTCACGATCGACCGCATCCTGCGCCAGGGCAGCTGGCTCGATTACGGCATGCTCCTCGAGAACATCATGATCGCCGCGCGTGCTCGCGGCCTCGATACTTGCCCGCAGGCGGCTTTCATCGGTTTTCACAAGATCATTGCCGAGCACCTGAGGTTGCCGGCCGGCGAGATGGTCGTCTGCGGCATGTCCTTGGGTCATGCCGACGAAAACGCGCCCGAGAGCCGGCTGCTCACCGAGCGCGAGCCGGTGTCGGCATTTGCGCGCTTTCTCGACTGACAGCACCGCGCAAGCCCGCACTTCTAGAATCCGTCCTCGCCCGCTGCGGCGGCCACAAGACAACAACGAGGCGCTCCTGTGATTGCGAATCCACCGGCCATCTTCGGCATTCCGATCGACTTCCTGCTCTTTGCCGCGACTCTGGCGGGCGTGGCCTTGCTGCACCATCATGTGCTGAAGGTGGCGCTGACCGGGCTGGTCACGATCACGCTGTACAAGCTGCTGTTCTCGCCGTTCGCTGCCGGCGCGGGTGTGGCCGGGTTGCTATCCCATCTGGGCCATGAATCGGTCATCGTCGGCAACCTGTTCGCGCTGCTGGTCGGCTTTGCCCTGCTGTCCAACCACTTCGAGAAAAGCCATGTGCCGGCGGTGCTGCCCAAGGTGCTGCCCGACGACTGGAAGGGCGGCTTCTGGCTCCTGGTGTTGGTCTTTGTCTTGTCAAGCTTTCTGGACAATATCGCCGCCGCCATGATCGGCGGCACGATGGCCGCCGCGCTGTACAACAAGCGCGTGCATATCGGCTTCCTGGCCGCCATCGTCGCCGCGTCCAATGCCGGCGGCGCCGGCAGCGTGGTCGGCGATACCACCACGACGATGATCTGGATTGCCGGTGGCTCGCCGCTGCAGGTGCTCGATGCCTATGTCGCCGCGGTGCCGGCACTGCTGTTCTTCGGCGTTGTCGCGGCGCGCCAGCAGCACGCTTACCAGCCGATCCAGAAAGATGCGGCGCACGGCGTGCATATCGACTATGTGCGCCTGACGATCGTCGCGACGATCCTGCTCGCCGCGATCAGCGCCAATGTCTATTTCAACCTGCGCCACCCCGAAGTGCTTGACCACGTGCCGGTGATCGGCCTGGCGGTGATCGTTGCGATCTTTGCCACGGCGGCATTTCGCCAACCGGATTGGACGCTCATTCCCGACGCGGCGAAGGGCGCGGTATTTCTGCTGTCGCTGGTACTGTGCGCGTCGATGATGCCGGTGGAAAAGCTGCCCATCGCAACCTGGACGACCACGCTGGGGCTGGGCTTCATTTCCGCCGTATTCGACAATATCCCGCTGACCGCGCTGGCGCTCAAGCAGGGTGGCTACGACTGGGGCATGCTGGCCTACGCCGTCGGCTTTGGCGGCTCGATGATCTGGTTCGGCTCGTCGGCTGGGGTCGCACTGTCGAATTTCTTTCCCGAAGCGCGTTCGGTGGGCCAGTGGCTGAGGCACGGCTGGCATATCGCGGTGGGCTACCTGATCGGCTTTGTGGTGCTGCTCGCGGTGAGCGGCTGGCACCCGGAGCCGCTGCGCAAGACGGCTGCGGCCGCAGTGCCTGCCGCGTCTGCCGTGCCGGCACCCGCGGCGTCGCGTTGAGGATCTGCCCATGAAGACCGGTGTCCTCGTCGCGACGCCAGATCGTTCGAATTCAGCGGCCGCCGAAGGCGTCAAAGGGAGGCTGCACTGCGCTGCTGACTCAAGAGTTTGAACGCCAAGACACCCAGCACCAGACCCATGACGTACCGTTGTACGGCCAGCCAAAAGCGGTTCTTGGCGAACCACGCTGCGATGACAGCGGCCGACAAGGTGACGATGAGATTGACGGTGGAGCCGATGCAAACCTGAGTGATGCCCAGTAGAAGGCTCTGCGCAAGAACGGAGCCCGACGCAGGGGAGATGAACTGAGGCAAGACAGAAAGGTAGAAGATGGCCACCTTCGGATTCAGGATGCTCGTCAGCAGACCCATCATGAATAGTTTGCGCGGCGGCTCAGGTGGAAGGCTGCGAGCCTCAAATGGAGAGCGTGAACCGGGGCGCACAGCTTGCCAGGCCAGCCACAGAAGATAGAGCGCACCGACAAACTTGAGCAACTCATACCCCAGCGGCACGGCCATGAAGAGCGCGGTAAGCCCGATTGCGGCGCAGACCATGTGGACCGTGAAGCCCAGAACGACACCAAACCAAGACATGACGCCTGCCGCTCGGCCCTGGCAAATGGAGCGAGAGATCAGGTAGACCATGTTCGGCCCCGGCGTGAGCGCCATGAGGAGGGCGGCTCCGATGAATACGAGAAAGTGGGAGTTTGAAATCATGGGTGGTGTGGGTAGGCCGGTGTTTGTGCAGCCAACGTTCGCGGTAACCGGCGCGGTTGGAGTGCATTGCGGCGTCGGCGGCGCGTATTGAGCGCGTCGGTGGTCGATGACAACCCCGCCCTGGCTTGGATGGCGGGCCAATTTTGCATCATCGCGTGGGCCAGGCGTCAGGCTCTGCCCTCTGGAAAGCCAGCCCTTGGGGCCTGCGAAGGTCTTTGGTAGTAAACTTAAAAATCTATTCAACACCAGCTCGCTAGCTGACTAAAACGAGCCTAAGTTGTTGAAAGGATGAAAGGAAAGGCATTTTTGGGGGCTGGTTTAGCGTCCCTGAAGCGCCACCACAAAATGCACAGCCCGAGCCCGCCTGCTGGGGCTGTTTTCATTGCGGCGCGGTATCGTCGCAAAGTCTTCACAGCCCCTGGATCGACACCATGCTTCGCTGTGTCTTTGCCCTGCTTCTCGTCCTGTGTGCTGCGCTGCCGGCCCAGGCCCAGCGTGTCTTCCAGGCCAATGCCCTGCGCGGCGAGCTGGTTGTGACACAACCGCCCGAAGCCCTGCTCAACGGCAGATCCGTGCGCATGGCGCCGGGCCTGCGCATCCGCAATCCACTGAATATGATCCAGCTATCGGGCTCGCTGCTCGATCAGAAACTGGCCGTGAACTACACGCTGGATGGCGCGGGCGAGTTGCGCGAGGTGTGGATCCTCAGCCAGGCCGAGCTGGCGAAGAAGCCCTGGCCGACCACGCCACAGGAGGCGCAGACCTGGGTCTTCGATTCGACGCTGCAGCGCTGGAGCAAGCCGTGAGCGCCGATGGCGGCACCAGGAAGGTCTTCATCAAGACCTTCGGCTGCCAGATGAACGAATACGACTCGGACAAGATGGCCGATGTGCTGCGCGTCGCCGAGGGCTACGAACCCACCAGCGATGTCGAGCAGGCCGACCTGGTGCTCTTCAATACCTGCTCGGTGCGCGAGAAGGCGCAGGAAAAGGTCTTCTCCGACCTGGGCCGCATCAAGCATCTGAAGGCCAAGGGCGTACTGATCGGCGTGGGCGGCTGCGTGGCCAGCCAGGAAGGCGCCGCGATCATCGAGCGCGCGCCGTATGTCGACCTGGTCTTCGGCCCGCAAACCCTGCACCGCCTGCCGCAGATGATCGCCGCGCGGCGGGCGCAGTGCCGGCCGCAGGTCGATATCAGCTTCCCCGAGATCGAAAAGTTCGATCACCTGCCGCCGGCGCGGGTCGAAGGCGCGACGGCCTTCGTCGCGATCATGGAAGGCTGCTCGAAATACTGCTCGTATTGCGTCGTGCCCTATACCCGCGGCGAAGAGGTCAGCCGGCGTTTCGACGATGTGCTGGCTGAGATCGCCGGCCTGGCCGGGCAGGGCGTCAAGGAAGTCACCCTGCTCGGGCAGAACGTGAATGCCTATCGCGGGAGGATGGGCGGCACGGCCGAAATCGCCGACTTCGCACTGCTGCTCGATTATGTGCACGAGATCCCGGGTGTCGAGCGAATCCGCTACACCACCAGCCACCCGAATGAATTCAGTGCCCGTTTGATCGCCGCCTATGGCCGCCTGCCCAAGCTGGTGAACCACCTGCACTTGCCGGTGCAGCATGGCAGCGACCGCATCCTGGCCGCGATGAAGCGCGGCTATACCGCGATGGAATACAAGAGCACCGTGCGCAAGCTGCGCGCGCTGCGGCCCGCGATCAGCCTGTCGAGCGATTTCATCGTCGGCTTCCCCGGTGAAACTGACGAAGATTTCGCCAAGACGATGAAGCTGATCGACGATATCGGCTTCGACAATTCCTTCTCTTTTATCTTCAGCCCGCGCCCGGGCACGCCGGCTGCGGCGCTGGCGGACGCGACGCCGCACGAAGTGAAACTCGCGCGCCTGCAAACCCTGCAAGCGCGCATCGAAGCGCAGTCGCGCGCGATCGGCGTCACCCGCGTGGGCACGCTGCAGCGCGTGCTGGTCGAAGGGCCTTCGCGCAAGGATGCCAAGGAATTGATGGGACGCACCGAGTGCAATCGCATCGTCAATTTCAAGGGTCCGGCGCGCCTGGTCGGGCAGATGATCGAGACGACGATCACCACCGCCTACCCGCATTCGCTGCGCGGCGAGGTGGCCGTGCTCGAAGCGGCGTGAGTCGCCGCGAAGCTGAGTCAGCGGCGAAAGAAGCCAAGCCACCACAGCGCCAACGCATTGGCGACAATGAGCGCAACGTAGGTGGTCATTTTGCCGTCGCGGCCGAAGACCAGCAGCCCCGCGATCAGCGCCAGGATGCCCGCAATCGCAGACCCCAGGGCCAATCGCCGCCACGCCACTGCCGCCAACTCACGGCGCCACAGCCACTTCACCGCCGACGCCGCCAACAGCGCCACACCGAATGCGGGCGCCACAAAATTGAGCAGATGCCAAAAACCGTCGAGCGGACCCATCGTCGAACTTCCAGCGACTGGGTGGCCGCCACAGGCGCAAATTTTATAATCGCTAGATGAGTGTCTTTGCCCTCGGGCTGAACCATACGACCGCGCCGCTCGATGTGCGCGGGCGTTTTGCCTTCGCGCCCGGGCAATTGCCACCGGCCCTGCTGAGCCTGCGCGAACGCCTGGCCCGCGCCGCACCGGAAACCGCCCTGCTCTCGACCTGCAACCGCACCGAGCTTTACCTCGCCGGCCAGGCCGGCCATGCCGGCGATCTGCTGCAACCGGCACTCGATTGGCTGGCGGCGCAAGGCGGCGTCAGCCCCGGCCAGCTCAGCGCCCACACTTACGTGGTCGAAAACCGGGCCGCGGCGCGCCACGCCTTTCGCGTCGCTTCGGGTCTGGATTCGATGGTCCTGGGCGAGCCGCAAATTCTCGGCCAGATGAAGCAGGCGGTGCGCGAGGCCGACGAGGCCGGTCTGCTGGGCACGACGCTGCACCAGTTGTTCCAGCGCTCCTTTGCGGTGGCCAAGGAGGTGCGCACCAGCACCGATATCGGCGCCCATTCGGTGAGCATGGCCGCCGCCGCAGTGCGCCTGGCCGGGCAGCTGTTCGAGGATCTGCGCCAGCAGCGCGTGCTCTTCGTCGGCGCGGGCGAAATGATCGAACTGGTGGCGACGCATTTTGCGGCGCGCGAACCCAAATCGATGGCCCTGGCCAATCGCACGCTCGAACGCGGCGAAATGCTGGCCGCGCGCTTCGGCGGCCAGGCCCTGCGCCTGGCCGAGCTGCCGGATCGCCTGCACGAATTCGATATCGTCGTCTCGTGCACCGCGAGTTCGCTGCCGATCATCGGCCTGGGCGCCGTGGAGCGGGCCTTGAAGGCGCGGCGGCGGCGGCCGATCTTCATGGTCGATCTGGCCGTGCCGCGCGATATCGAACCCGAAGTCGCGCAGTTGGCCGACGTCTATTTGTACACCGTCGATGATCTCTCGGCCCTGGTGCAGACCGCCGGTGAAAAACGCCAGGCCGCCGTCGAGCAGGCCGAAGCCATCATCGATGCCGGCGTGCAGAGCTTCGCGCATTGGCTCGACCAGCGCGCCAGCGTGCCGCTGATCCAGGCCCTGAACCGCCAGGCCGACGACTGGCGCGCAGGCGAACTGGCGCGCGCGCGCAAGCTGCTCGCGCGCGGCGATGCTGCCGACGCGGTGCTCGAAGCCCTGGCGCGCGGCCTGACACAGAAGATGCTGCACGGCGCGCTGGCCGAATTGAATGCCGCCGATCCTTCGCAGCGCGAGGCGGTGGCGCAGGCGGTGACGCGCCTCTTCCTGCGCCAGTCGGTGCATGCGCCGGGTGGCGACGAGCCGGTCGGCCCCGACTCGCGGCACTAGCGACGCGGCTCTGCGCCGCGTGGCGCGCAATTTGCGCCGCTCTCCCCTGCACAATCCGCCCCGCCGATGAAAGATTCCCTGCGTCAACAGTTCGAGCGCCTGGCCATGCGCCTGGCCGAACTCGACGCGAGCCTCGCCGATCCGAAAGTCAGCGCCGATATGAAGCGCTTTCGCACGCTTGCGCGCGAGCAGGCCGAAGCCAGTTCCCTGATCGCGCTGTTCGATCGCTACTGCCAACGCGAAGCTGACCTCGCCGCCGCCAGCGAGATGCTCGCCAATGACGGCGATGCGGAGATGATTGCAATGGCGCGCGAGGAAGCGAGCGCGGCGCAAGGCGACCTCGAGCGCCTGCATGCCGAGCTGCAAACCGCGCTCCTGCCGCGCGACCCCGACGACGCGCGCAATGCCTTCATTGAAATCCGCGCCGGCACCGGTGGCGACGAATCGGCCCTCTTTGCCGGCGACCTGGCGCGCATGTACCAACGCTGGTGCGAGCGCCAGGGCCTGGCCACCGAAATCATGAGCGAGAGCTCGGCCGAGCTCGGCGGCTACAAGGAGATCGTCATCCGGGTGGCCGGTGAGCAGGTCTATGGCCGCCTGCGCTTCGAATCCGGTGGCCACCGCGTGCAGCGCGTGCCCGTCACCGAGAGCCAGGGCCGCATCCACACCAGTGCCTGCACGGTGGCGGTGATGGCCGAGCCCGATGAAGCCGACGAGGTCCGGCTGAATCCGGCCGAACTGCGCATCGATACCTTCCGCGCCAGCGGTGCCGGCGGCCAGCACGTCAACAAGACCGACAGCGCGATCCGCATCACCCACCTGCC
>CADEDE010000048.1 GCA_902825995.1 uncultured Burkholderiales bacterium | reverse complement strand
ACGTTAGCGCTTATGCCCCTCGGGGGGCCTGACGCGAAGCGGCAGGTCTGGGGGCTCAGAACTCGAGGTTGTCGATCAGGCGCGTTGTGCCCAGTCGAGCGGCGCCGAGGGCCACCAGCGGCTTGCCGGCGGCGAGTTGCGCGGCGGTCGGCGGCTGCAGGTCGCTGCGGCGACGCACGACGAGGTAGTCGGGCAACCAGCCGCGCGCGCGCAGGTCGCCGAGGGCTGCGGCTTGCAGCGCTTCGATGTCATGGCGGCCGCCGCGTACCGCGGCGGCCAACTCGCGCAGTGCGGCAATCAAGGCCAGCGCTTGGCTGCGCTCGGCCGCACTCAGGTAGGCGTTGCGCGAGGACAGCGCCAGGCCGTCGTCGGCCCGCACGGTTTCGGCGGCGACGACTTCGATCGGCAGTGCGAACTGGCGCACCATTGCGCGCAGCAGCATCAACTGCTGGTAGTCCTTCTTGCCGAATACGGCCACGTCGGGCTGCACGCAGGCGAACAACTTCAACACCACGGTGCACACGCCGACGAAGAAGCCGGGCCGGAAATGGCCTTCGAGGATGTCGGCCAGCTCTGGCGGCGGCGCGACCTTGAAGACCTGCGGCTCGGGGTACAGCGTGGCTTCGCCGGGGGCGAAGACGATGTCGCAGCCGGCTGCGGCGAGCTGTTCGCAGTCGCGAGCCAGCGTGCGCGGGTAGCGCTCGAAATCTTCGTGCGGCGCGAACTGCAGACGGTTGACGAAGATGCTGGCCACCGTGCGCCGGGCCTGACCGCGGGCGATGCGCACGAGGTCGAGGTGGCCGGCGTGCAGGTTGCCCATGGTCGGCACCAAGGCCGTGCGCGTGCCACCGCCGAGCGCGCGGCGCAGATCGGCGACGCTGTGGACGAGGTCCATCAGCAGGCGTGCAGCGCGGGGTCGGGGAAGCTGCCGTCCTTGACCGCGGCGACATAGCGCCCGAGCGCGTCGGCGATGCTGCCGCCCTCGGCCATGAAGTTGCGCACGAAGCGCGGCGGCTTGCCGCCCAGGCCGAGCGCGTCGTGCAGCACCAGCACCTGGCCGGCGGTGCCGGCGCCGGCACCGATGCCGATCGTCATCAGGCCCGGGTTGTCGGCTTGCACCGCGGCGGCCAGCGCCGCGGGAACGAGTTCGAGCACCAGCATCGCCGCGCCGGCCTCGGCCAGTTCGCGCGCTTGCTGGCGTAGCAGGGCCGCGCCGGCGTCGTCGCGGCCCTGTACGCGCCAGCCGCCCAGGGCATGCACGCTTTGCGGTGTCAGGCCGAGGTGGGCGCAGACCGGCACACCGCGTTCGACCAGGAAGCGCACCACCGGTACGGTCCAGCCGCCGCCTTCGAGCTTGACCATCTGCGCCCCGGCCTGCATCAGCGCCACGCTGCTGCGCAGCGTCTGCTCAGGGCCTTCGTGGTAGCTGCCGAAGGGCAGGTCGGCGATGAGCCATGCGCGCCATCGACCGAGGTGTACGCAGCGCGTGTGGTAGACCATTTCCGCCAGCGTCACCGGCAGCGTGCTGGCGTGGCCCTGCAAGACCATGCCCAGCGAATCGCCGACGAGCAGGCCATCGACGCCGGCCGCATCGGCCGCGCGCGCGAACGTGGCGTCGTAGGCGGTGAGCACGGCGATGTGCTCGCCGCGCGCTTGCATCGTGCGCAGCGCGTGCAGGGTCAGCGGCTTGGCGGTTTCGTTCATGCCATTTCAATTATCTCAATTCGGCGTGTAGGCCAGGCGCACGTAGATCGGCGCGAAGGCCTCGGCCTGCGTCACCTCGAGCAGGCGCTCGCGCGCCAGTTCGAGCAGGGCGATGAAGGTCACCACCACCACCGCCACGCCACGCGTGGTCTCGAACAGATCCTCGAACAGCGCGAAGCGCCGGCCCTGCAATTTTTTCAACACCAGGCTCATATGCTCGCGCACCGAAAGCTGGGCACGGCCGATGTGGTGGTGCTGCACCAGGCGCGCGCGCGCCACGATAGCCTGCCAGGCTTCGCGCAATTCATCGGCCGCCACATCCGCAAAGCGCGGCGCCAGCGATTGTTCGATCGTGACCTGCGCGCGCAGGAAATCGCGCCCCAGCACGGGCAGCGCATCGAGCCGTGCCGCCGCCAGTTTCATCTGTTCGTATTCGATCAGGCGGCGCACCAGTTCGGCACGCGGGTCTTCGGGCTCCTGGCCTTCGGCGCTCCTCTTCGGCGGCAAGAGCATGCGGCTCTTGATCTCGATCAGCATCGCCGCCATCAGCAGGTATTCGCTGGCCAGTTCGAGGTTGTTCTTGCGGATCTGCTCGACATAGGCCAGGTACTGCCGCGTCACGTCGGCCAGCGGGATGTCGAGGATGTTGAAATTCTGCTTTCGGATCAGGTATAGCAGCAGATCCAGCGGACCCTCGAAGGCTTCGAGAAAGACCTCCAGCGCATCGGGCGGGATGTACAAATCCGTCGGCAGTGCGAACAGCGGCTCGCCATACAGGCGCGCCACCGCGATCGCATCGACAGCGGCCGGTGGCAGCGTGGCGGCCAGTTCAGGGTCGGGGGGTGGCGGCAGGCTGCCGTCGGCCGCGACCTGGGCCATCGTCACTTCCTTTTCGTCTGATAGACGTAGGCTTGCTGCGGCACCTTGGCCTCGCGCCACGCGGCCTGGGCGTCGCGGTCGAGGGCGCGGTCCCACAGCAGTGCGCGGCCGGCGCGCTGTTCGGTTTCGAGCGTCGGCTTACGGGCCTTGAGTTCGCCGATGAACTGCGTTACATCGGACCGGTACGGTTTCCAGAGCAAAGGCATGGTGCGGGGCAGAATGCAAACGGGATTGGACTATTTTACCGGGGGTGGACCATGCGCCTGGATCGATCGGCTGCGGCAGCGCTGGCCGCCGCGTTTTTCGCCCTGGCCGGCTGTGACCGGCAGCGTATCGCCAGGCTCGAAGAGGGCGTGGCCACCGAGGCCGATGTGAAACGCGAATTCGGCGAGCCCAAGGCCGTCTTCGACGAGCCCGACGGCGGCCGCACCTTCGAGTACCCGCGCCAGCCCGAAGGCCAGACCAACTATTTCATCACTATCGCCGCCGACGGCAGGATGACCGCGCTGCGCCAGGTCTTGAAGCCGAGCGAATTTGCCAAGGTGTCGCCCGGTCTGGACAAGGCCGAAGTGCGCCGGTTGCTCGGCCGTCCGGCCCAGACCCAGCGTTTCGGCCTGAAGCCCGACGAAGAACTGTGGGAGTGGCGCTGGCTCGACGGCCAGCAGGCCCGGCTTTTCAACGTCACCTTTGGCCGCGACGAAAAGGTGCTCAAGGCTGCGAGCAGCGACGACATGCGCGACACGCACGGCGGGCCGTAGCGTCTTGCGCCTTCCACTTTGGGCGCCGGGATGGGGGTGGGGTGAACGGCCCTCGGCCGTTAACCCTCCGGCCGCTGATCGAAGGCCCCGGCCACGGTCGGCACGATCGCCTCTTCGCCCAGGATCGCCGCGAATCCGGAGCGCCCGATCAAGGACAGCGGCTGTTCGTTAACGTGCGCCAGCACCAGCCCGATAGCCTGTTTCTTCAGCGTGCGGTGCAACTGTTGCAGGGCATCGAGCCCCGAGGTGTCGAGCAGGACCAGGCGGTGCATTTCGAGCACCACCGCGCGCGTGCCGGCCGGCAGCTGCGCGGGCAGGGCTTCGATCTTGCCGACGGCGCCGAAGAACAGCGAGCCGAACAGCTCGAAGACCTGCACGCCCGGCGGCAGCTCGGTGCTGTCGTGCGGCTTCACGGTGAACAGCGTACTCATGCGGTAGATGAAGAACACGCAGGCCAGGATCAGGCCGACCTGCACCGCAACCGTGAGATCGACGATCACGGTCAGCAGGAAAGTGCCGACGAGGATCGTGCGGTACTGGACGCTGAAGTGGCGCAGGCGCGCGAACTCGTGCCACTCGCCCATATTCCAGGCCACGAACAAGAGGATGCCGGCCAGCGCGGCCAGCGGCACATGCAGCGCCAGCGGCGCGGCCACGAGCACAACCAGCAGGACCGTCAGCGCATGCACGATGCCGGCGATCGGCGTGGTGGCGCCGGCGCGCACATTGGTCACGCTGCGCGCGATGGTCCCCGTGGCCGGCATGCCGCCGAACAGCGGGCTGACCATATTGGCCACACCCTGGGCCATCAACTCCTGGTTCGGGTCGTGGCGCGGCAGCTCGGTCAGGTTGTCGGCGATGCGCGCGCACAAGAGCGACTCGATGGCGCCGAGCAGGGCGATGGTGAGGGTCGGGATCAGCAACTGCTTGGCGCTGTCCCAGCTGAAGGGCGGCAGGGCCAGCTCGGGCAGGCTGCGCGGGATGCCGCCGAAGCGCGAGCCGATGGTTTCGACCGGCAGCTTCAGCCACCAGGCCAGCAGCGTCATCGAGACCAGTGCGATCACCGGCCCGGGCACGCGCGAGACCATCTTGAGCTGGCTGACCTCGATCAGCCGCTCGGGCAGCACGCCGCCGGCAAACAGGCGTGGCCACAGGAAGAGGCCGCCGACGCAGGCCACGCCGATGGCAAAGGCCAAGGGGTTGAAGCTGCCGATGTGCGACGCCAGCGCGCCGATCTGCGAGAAAAAATCGGCCGGTAGCTTGTCGATCGACAGGCCGAGCAGGTCTTTCAGCTGCGACAGCCCGATCAGCACCGCGATGCCGTTGGTGAAGCCGATGATGATCGTGATCGGGATATAGCGCACCAGGGCGCCGAGCTTGAACCAGCCCATCGCAAACAGCAGTACGCCCGCCAGCGCGGTCGAGATCAGCAGGTTGGTCAGGCCGTAGCGCTGCAAGATGCCATAGACGATGACGATGAAGGCGCCGGCCGGCCCGCCGATCTGCACATTCGAGCCGCCCAGGGCCGAGGTCAAAAAGCCGGCGACGATGGCCGTGATCAGGCCCTGCTCGGGTTTCAGGCCCGAGGCGATGGCGAAGGCCATCGCCAGCGGCAGCGCGACGATGCCGACCGTGATGCCGGCGCCGATATCGGTCAGCGCACGCTGGCGGTCGTAGCCCGCCAGCGTGTCGAGCAGGCGCGGGCGAAAGCGGTGGAAGTTCAACGCACGCGCATCCCGGGCGCCGCGCCAGGCCACGGCTCCAGCACATAGAGGCCCGGGTGGGCCTTGTCGTCGGCGTGGCCGGCGGCCAGCACCATGCCTTCGCTGAGGCCGAACTTCATCTTGCGCGGCGCCAGGTTGGCGACCATCACCGTCAGCTTGCCGACCAATTGCTCCGGTTGGTAGGCGCTCTTGATGCCCGAGAAGACATTGCGCTGCTGGCCTTCGCCAACGTCCAGCGTCAGGCGCAGCAGCTTGTCGCTGCCTTCGACCTGCTCGGCCTTGACGATCCTGGCGATGCGCAGATCGACCTTGGCGAAATCTTCGATCTTGATTTCGGGTGCGAGGGCTTCACCGCCGGGCGCCGGCGCGGCTTGCGCAGGAGCGGCGAGCAGGGCCTCGACCTGGGCCGGATCGACGCGCTGCATCAGGTGCTGGTAGGCGCCGATGCCGTGCGCACCGAGCGCGCGGCTGGCGTCGTGCCACTCCAGCGGCGCGATCCCGAGGAAGGTTTCGACCCGTGTCGACAGCGCCGGCAGCACCGGCTTGAGATAAACCGTGAGCACGCGAAAGGCCTCGATGCAGACGCTGCACACATCGTGCAGCGCCGCGTCTAGGCCGGCCTGCTTGGCCAGATCCCAGGGCTTGTGGCGATCGACATATTCGTTCACCCGGTCGGCCAGCAGCATCGCTTCGCGCAGGGCCTTGCCGAATTCGCGCTCTTCATACAACTCGCTGATGGCCGGGCCGGCGGCGCGCAGGCCATCCAGCAGCGCGCGCCCTTCAACGCCGAGATCGGACGACAATTTGCCGCCGAAGCGCTTGGCCAGAAAGCCTGCCGCGCGGCTGGCGATATTGATGTACTTGCCGATCAGATCGCTATTCACCCGGGCGATGAAATCCTCCGGGTTGAACTCGATATCCTCGACCTTGGCATTCAGCTTGGCCGCGATGTAGTAGCGCAGCCACTCGGCGTTCAGGCCGACTTCCAGGTAGCGCAGCGGCGACAGGCCGGTGCCGCGGCTCTTGCTCATCTTGTCGCCGCCCAGCGTGATGAAGCCGTGCACATAAACCTTGTCGGGCGTCTTGCGTCCGCTGAAGTGCAGCATGGCGGGCCAGAACAGGGTGTGGAAATAGCTGATGTCCTTGCCGATGAAATGAATCTGCTCGACTGCGGGGTCGGCCATGAAGGCTTCGTAGTTCGCGCCCAGGTAGTTCTTCAGCGAGGCCAGGTAGCCCACCGGCGCATCCAGCCAGACGTAGAAATATTTGTCCTCGGTATCCGGAATGCGGATGCCGAAGTAAGGCGCGTCGCGGCTGATATCCCAATCGGCCAGGCTGACGTGGCCGGCATCGTCGGTGGCGAACCACTCGCGGATCTTGTTCAGCACCTCGGGTTGCAAACGGCCGGGGCTGGCCGTCCAGCGCTGCAGGAATTCAATGCAGCGCGGCGAGCTGAGGCTGAAAAAATAATGCACGCTGGTCTTGCGCACAGGCACCGCGCCCGACAGCGCCGAGCGCGGGTTCTTCAGATCGGTGGGCGAATAGACCGCGCCGCAGTTGTCGCAGTTGTCGCCATACTGGTCCGCCGCACCGCAGTTCGGGCATTCGCCCAGGATGTAGCGATCGGGCAGGAACATCGCCTTCAGCGGATCGAAGAACTGCTCGATCGTGCGCTCGGCGATCAGGCCCTCCTTGCGCAGCGCGCGGTAGATCTCCTGCGCCAGTTGGTGGTTCTCGGGGCCGTCGGTGGAATGCCAGTTGTCGAAGCCGATATGAAAGCCGTCAAGGTACTGCTTGCGCCCGGCGGCGATCGCGGCGACGAATTCCTGTGGCGTCTGGCCCGCCTTCTCGGCGGCGATCATGATCGGCGCACCGTGCGCATCGTCGGCGCAGACGAAGTGCACCTCATGGCCCTGCATGCGCTGGAAGCGGACCCAGATGTCGGCCTGGATGTACTCCATCATGTGGCCGATGTGGAACGGCGCATTGGCGTAGGGCAGGGCGGTGGTGATGAAGAGCTTGCGCGGCATGGAGAGCGGAGTCCCGCAGGGTGGGATCGGGCGTCGATTGTAGGAGCGCGCCCCTTATCATCGCGCCTGCAACGCAATGCAGGCCATGGCGTCCATCCTGATCATCGAAGACGACGAAAGCATTGCCGAGCTGTTGCGCTTCATGGCGGAGCGCGAAGGCCATGCGGTCGAGGTGCTGGCCGACGGCGCCGCGGCGCGGCAGCACATCCTGACCTCGCCGGCCCCGGCCCTGGTGCTGCTCGATGCGATGCTGCCCTACCGCGACGGTCTGGCGCTGCTGGCCGACATGCGATCGATGGACGATTGGAGGGGGGTGCCCGTGATCATGCTGACCGCCAAGTCGCTCGAACGCGACATCGTTCGTGCGCTCGAAGCCGGCGCCAGTGACTATGTCCTCAAGCCCTTTCAGCCGCAGGAGTTGATGGCCCGCGTGCGTCGCCTGTTGGTCGCCGGGGCGGCACGGTGACGGCGCGCGGCGCATGGGCCGCATTGGCCCTCGTATGCGGCGCGGGCGCTGCGCCTTCGGCCCAGGCCGCCGACGCCACGCGGTGGCAGGTCGAGGCCGGCATCGGCAGGGATCGGCTGTCCAACGGCGCGCCCGCGTGGGCCCAGCTCGACTTGGCGCTGCGCCACCGGCTGGCGCCACGCAGCATGGTCGAGCTGGGCCTGCGCCGCACCGAGCGTTCGAATCGGGCCGACGCAGAAATCGCCGCGTCGTTGAGTCTGCCGCTGGATGCCCAATGGAGTGCCGCACTGGCCGCCACGCTGAGCCCGAGCCACCATGTGCTGGCGCGCGGCAGCGGCCGTGCGACGCTGGCCCGTGCCTTCGAGGGCGGCTGGGTCGCCACTGCGGACGTCGGCCGGCGCGTGTTCGAGCAGGGCCGCACCACCCTGCTGGAGATCGGCGGCGAGCGCTATGTCGGGGACTGGCGCTTCGCCGCCAGCGTCGGTCAGACACGGCTCGACGCCGGCGGCGGCAGTGCGGCCAGCGGGCGCTTGCAATTTGACCGCTTCTTCGACGGCGAGCGCGGACGCATCGGCTTGATCCTGGCGCGTGGCCGCGAACTCGAAGGCCTGCCCGCCACCGCCCTGTCCCCGCAAGACGTGATCGACCAGCGCGTGACCAGCGTGGCCCTGGTCGGCGTGTGGCCGCTCGCGCCAGCCTGGGGGCTCGCCTGGGAAGCCAGCCGCCTGCGCTACGATGATCTGCGTCGGCGCAGCGGCGCCGCAGCCGGCCAGCCCTACCAGCGCAGCGGAGTTCGCGTCGGTGTTCGACACGATTTCTGACCCGGCCCTGCGCCTGGCCGCGCAGGTCGGGCTGACGGCTCTGGCCCTCACTCTGGCGATGACCCTGATGGTGATCGCGATGCGTGTGCGGGACTTGCGTCGCACGCGGCGCCAGCACCGTACCCGAGCGCGCTGGCGGCCGGTGTTGGTGCGCGCCGCCATCGGCGAAGCGGCCACCGCGCCCCGCTTGCTGCGCCACGAACGCCTGCCCTTGCTGCTGCTGTGGATCCAGATGCAGGAGAGCCTTCGCGGCGAAGCCCATGAACGTCTGAACCGGCTCGGCGACCGGCTCGGCCTGTACGCGTTGGCGCGGCGGCTCGAGCGTAGCCACCAAGTGGCTTCGCGGGTGCTGGGCCACGCCACGCTCGGCCACTTTGCGCACGCCGGCGACTGGCAGCAGCTGGATGCCGGCATGCAGGAGCTGCACAACCCGGCCAGCCTGGCGGCGGCGCGCGCGCTGCTGCGCATCGATGCCTCGAGCGCGGCACCCCGGGTGCTCGATCGCTATCTGCTGCACAGCGACTGGCCGGCGCCGCGTGTGGGCACCCTGCTGCGCGACACGCCGCACGAGGCCATCGGTGCCAGCTACGCCAAGCGCCTGTTCGATGGCAGTCTGTACGAGCAACTGCGCCTGCTGCCGCTGCTGCGTTTTGCTGAAGTGCCCAACATCGACAGCCTGCTCGACCGGCTGGTGCACACCAGCCGCGAACCCCAGGTGTTGGCGATCGCCTTGCGTCAACTGCAAGGGCCGGCGGCCTTGGCCGATGTGCGCCGCCTGAGTGCCCACGGCGACCCCTTGGTGCGTTCGGCGGCGGCACAGGCGCTCGGCCGCATCGGCACCGCCGCCGACCAGAACCGCCTGATGGACCTGCTGGCCGACGGCAACTGGTGGGTGCGCTACCGCGCCGCTCAGGCCCTGGTGGGCATGCCGCGCGTGGAGGCCGACGACATGGTCCAGTTGCGCCGCCTGATCACTGACCGCTATGCCCGCGACATGCTCGACCAGGTGCTGGCCGAGCGCAGCCTGGCCGCGCAGGGGCTGGCCGCCTGATGAACGCCATGCCGGCCTGGCTGGGGTGGCTGACCTGGCTGTTCCTGGCCTACTTCGTCGGCCTGAACCTGGTTTATCTGATGCTGAACCTGGTGGCGCTGCGCTCGGTCTGGCGCGAGAGTTCGGTGCGCGCGCTGGCGGCGATGCCGGCCTACACCGCGGGGCTCGAGCCCGGCGTCACGATCTGCATTCCGGCCTATAACGAAGAGGCCACCATCGCCGAATCGGTGCGCTCGATGCTGCAGATCGACTACCCCGACTTCGAGATCGTTGTCGTCAACGACGGCTCCAAGGACGCCACGGTCGAAGTGCTCAAGCGCGAGTTCGCGCTACAACCCTTCCAACAGGCCTACCGCCGCAGCCTGCCGGTGAAGCCGCTTCGCGGCATCTACCGCAGCCCGCGCCACCCGGCGCTGCTGGTGATCGACAAGGACAACGGCGGACGCTCCGATGCCGTCAACGCGGCCATCAACGCCGCCCGGCACGGCCTGATCTGCGTCGTTGATGCCGATTCGGTGCTCGAGCGCGACAGCCTGCGCCGCGTGGTGCGCCCCTTCATCGAAGACCCGCTGACGGTGGCCAGCGGCGGTACGGTGCGCATCTCCAACGGCTGCCAGATCGCGCAGGGCTACATGCAGCGCGTGGACGTGGCCCGTGGCTGGTTGGCACGCATCCAGGTGCTGGAGTACCTGCGCGGCTTTCACAACGGCCGCATCGGCTGGGCGCCGATGAATGCGCTGTTGATCATCTCCGGCGCCTTTGGCGTATTCCGGCGCACGACCCTGGTCGAAGCCGGCGGCTTCTCGACCGGCACGATCGGCGAGGACATGGAAGCGACGATGCGCCTGCACCGCTTCCACCGGCTGAGCGGGCGCGCCTACCGCATCGCTTTCGTGCCCGAGGCGGTGTGTTGGACCGAGGCGCCGGAGTCGCTCTCGGTGCTGCGCAGCCAGCGTACCCGCTGGCAGCGCGGCCTGATGGAAAGCTTGTGGACGCACCGCCAGTTGTTCTTCCATCCCAAGGCCGGCGCGGTCGGCTGGCTGGCCTGCCCGTCGATGCTGCTGATCGAGGGCTTGGGCCCGGTGGTCGAGCTGCTCGGTTATGTCGTGATGGTGGTGTTGATCGTGCTCGATCTGATCTCCTGGCCGTCTTTCGGCGCCTTTTTGCTGTTGGCTTTCGGCACCGGCCTGCTGCTCTCGGCCAGTGCATTGCTGCTCGAAGAGGTGGCGTTTCGCACCTACCCGAAGCCGCGGCACCTGGCCGTGCTGTTGCTGGCGATGGTGGTCGAGAACCTGGGCTACCGCCAGCTCACGGTCTGGTGGCGCACCGTCGGCCTGTTCAAGTGGCTCACCGGGCAGAAGCAGCGCTGGGGCGATATGCAGCGCCGCGGCGTTGGCGGTGCCGACGGCGCCGGGCGCCGGCCCTGAGAGCCGACCGTGGCCGCACGTCGCTCCCGCCTGGTGGTCTTGTTCACGGTCAGCATGGGCCTGCTGGCCCTGGCCCTGGCCTTGCTGGTCGCGCTGTCGTGGCAGTCCTATACCGAGCTGGTGCTGGCGCAGCAGGTGCGCGCGCGCAGCGACGATCTGGTTGGCACACTGCGCGAACTCGAGGCCCAGCTGCAACCGGCCGCGCAAGCCGCCTTGTGCGCGGCCACCGGCGGGCCGCCGCTGGCCGCGCTGGACACCGCCGTACCGAGTTGGCCGGCAACCCTGGCGCGGCTGCAGTCGCTGCTGGCCGACGATCCGGAACAGGCGCGCCGCGCCAGCCAGTTGCGCAGCGAAATCGAACAATGGCAGCAGCTCTACGGCGAGCCGCTGCGCAAGGCCTGCGCCGACGGCCTGCGCCTGGGTGCGGCCGAAGTGCAATCGCGTGCGCGGGTGGCGCTGCCGGTGCGAACGCGCATCGTCGAGGGCATTGCGCAGTTGCGCCAGGCCGCGCTGAGCGAGCGGCACGTGCGCGAACTGAGCCTGGGCGAGCGCGTCGATGCGGGCCGCCGCTCGCTGGTCTGGTTGGCCCTGCTGGCGCTGGCCGCCGTGGCGCTCGGCGCCGTGGCGGTGGTGGTGGTGCGCAGCTTCACCGAGCGCCTGGCGGAGAGCAACCGCAAGCTGTTCGGTGAAGCACAGCGGCGGGCCCTGGTGCAGGACCGGCTGACCCTGTCGCAGCGGCGCATGCGCGTCTTGCTCGACCACATCCCCGACGCCGTGATCGCCTTCGATGCACGCGGCCTGGTGCAATGGATCAATCCGATCGGCGAAGCGATGTTCGGCGCGTCGCGGCGCGTCTTGCTCGGTCGCCCGATGGCTCTGCTGATGCCGGGCCTGGACGATGAACTGCAGTGGCCCAACACCGAGCCGGGCGATCTGCCGGCCGGCGGCACCGACGATGACGGTTCGCTGCCCTGGACCGCGCGCCACCTGCAAGTCGAGGGCCTGCGCCTGCGCACCGGTGTCGCCGATGCCGAACGCTTCGCGGTCGATGTGTCGCTGGTGCAAACGCGCGCGGAGGGCCACCGCGTGGGTGTTTGCGTGGCGCGTGACCTGAGCGAGTTGCAGCGTGTCGAACGCATGAAGCATGAGTTCGTGTCGATGGTCAGCCACGAGCTGCGCACGCCGCTGACCAGCATCCACGGCTCGCTGGCGCTGCTGGCCGAAAGCGGCGGCGAACTGACGCCGACGGTGCACCGGCTGATCCGGCTGGCCCACGACAACAGCGAGCGCCTGGTGGCCTTGGTCAACGACATCCTCGACTTCGAGAAGCTGCGTGCCGGGCAGATGCGCATCGAGGCCGTCGCGCTCGATCTGCGCGATGCGGCGCAGGCCGCGGCCCACAGTTGCGAAGGCATGGCCACGCGCCGCGCCGCGCGCATCGCGGTGCAAGCTGGCGAGATGCCGCTGCCCTTGTTCACCGACCCGCTGCGCCTGAACCAGGTGCTGGTCAACCTGCTGTCCAACGCCATCAAGTTCTCGCCGGTCGGCGGCGAGGTGCTGCTGGCGCTCGAGCGCGTGGGCGACACGGCGCGCGCCGTGGTCAGTGATCAGGGGCCCGGCGTGCCGGTCGCCTTCGTCGAACACCTGTTCGAGCCCTTCGCGCAGGCCGCCAACCTCGACACGCGCAAGCAGGGCGGCACCGGCCTGGGCCTGGCGATCAGCCGCGCGCTGATCGAGCGCCTGGGCGGCAGCATCGGCCTGCTGCCACCGCAAGCCGGGCAAGGAGCGGTATTCTGGATCGCCCTGCCGCTGCGCCCACAGCCAGTGGGGTCTTGATCGACGGCTAGACTGCGCCCAATCCGGACTCCCTATCGCTCCACTTCATGGCCTTGAAAGAATCCACGGTCACCGACGCGCTGAAATTGGTGATCGACCCCAATACCGGCCGCGACTTCGTCACGACCAAGCTGCTGAAGAATCTCAAGGTCGAGGGCGGCGATGTGGCCTTCGACATCGAGCTCGGTTACCCGGCCAAGAGCCAGGCGCCCGCGCTGCGCAAGGCGCTGATCGCCGCGGTGCGCACGCTGCCGGGCGTCGAGAACGTCAGCGTCAACCTGGGCACCAAGATCGTTGCCCATGCGGTGCAGCGCGGCGTGCAATTGATGCCCAAGGTGAAGAATATCGTCGCCGTGGCCTCGGGCAAGGGCGGCGTGGGCAAGAGCACCACGGCGGTGAACCTGGCGCTGGCCCTGGCCGCCGAGGGCGCGGCGGTGGGCATCCTCGACGCCGATATCTACGGCCCCAGCCAGCCGATGATGATGGGCATCGAAGGCCGGCCCGAAAGCGCCGACGGCCAGACCATGGAGCCGATGGAGAACTACGGCGTGCAGGTGATGTCGATCGGTTTCCTCGTCGATGCCGACAACCCGATGATCTGGCGCGGTCCGATGGTCACCCAGGCGCTGGAGCAACTGCTGCGGCAAACCAACTGGGGCGATCTGGATTACCTGATCGTCGATATGCCGCCGGGCACCGGCGATATCCAGCTCACGCTGTCGCAGAAGGTGCCGCTGACCGGCGCGATCATCGTCACCACGCCGCAGGATATCGCCCTGCTCGATGCCAAGAAGGGCCTGAAGATGTTCGAGAAGGTCGGTGTACCGATCCTGGGCATCGTCGAGAACATGGCGGTGCACGTGTGCACGAATTGCGGCCATGTCGAGCACATCTTCGGCGCCGACGGCGGCAAGAAGATGGCCGAGCAATACGGCGTCGATTACCTGGGCGCGCTGCCGCTCAACGTATCGATCCGCGAGCAGGCCGACGCCGGCCGGCCCAGCGTGGTCAGCGACCCGGATGGCGAGATCGCGTCGATCTACAAGACCGTGGCCCGCCAGGTGGCGGTGAAGATCGCCGCCAAGGCCAAGGATTTCAGCGCGAAGTTCCCGACGATTTCGATTTCGAAGAGCACTTGAGGAATGCGTGATGGATCGCCCGTCGATCCGTGTGGCCGTGCTGATCGAGCGCGAGCAGTCGCCTAATCAATGGGAGGCCTGGCGCTTTCGCATCGCCGAGGTGGTGCTCGACGAAGGCGGCTTCGGCGATGCGCCGCGGCTGCTGCGCGATGACGGCAAGATGGCGCAGTTCCTGCATCCGGGCCTGCCGGTCAGGCTGTTCATCGACGAAGCCGAGGGCTACTACCTCAACCTCAGCAGTGGCGCGCCGGTGTGGTTCGTGATGTGGCGCGGGGTCGAGGCCGACCCTTCGCAAGCGCGGCCCGAGCTGGTCACCCTGTCGTACAACGAAGCCGGGCGCTTGCTCGACGCCCAGGAGTGGGTCGATAACGTGCCGCTGTCGGCCGAGGCGCGCGAATGGCTCGCGGCCTTCACGCAGAAACACTACAAGCCCGAACCCAAGCAGCGCAAGCGCCCGGCTTCGTTCCAGCGACCGGAGGACCGGCGGTGAAGGATTCGAGCCAAGCGCCCGAGGGCTTCCTCGCACGTTGGTCGCGACGCAAGGGGCAGGTCGAGCGGGGCGAAGCGGCAGCCGAGCCGCCGCCGGCATTGCCCGTTCGGGCTGGGCTTGAAGTTCCGATCGTCCTGGGCCCGCCGAGGCAAGCCCCGCCTGCGCGACAAAGCCCTTCGACAGGCTCAGGGCCAACGGAGTCTGGGAGCGCCCTTGCGTTTTCACCGGCTGCGACGGCCGACGACAAGCCGCCTGCGCCGACCCTCGACGACGTGGCCCAACTCAGCCGCAGTTCCGACTTTCGCCGCTTCGTCGCCTCCGACGTGACGCCGGAAGTGAAGAATGCGGCAATGAAAAAGCTGTTCAGCGACCCGCACTTCAATGTGATGGACGGCCTGGACACCTACATCGACGACTACGGCAAGCCCGACCCGATCCCGCCCGCGATGCTGCGCCAGATGGTGCAGTCCAAATTCCTCGGCCTCTTCGACGACGAAGACGACAAAGCACAGGCTGCGGGGGCGATCCCCGATGGCGCGACGGCCGCGCGCCAGGCACAGTCTCCTACCGAACCCACGCTGCCGATTGCCGATGACCAAAACGCTGCTGTGCGACTGCAACCGCTCGATGCCGCTGGACCGCCCTGCGATCCAGGCGGCGCTGGCCAAGACGCCGGGCGCGAGCGCTGAGGGCGTCGAGGCGCCGCACACCCTGCTGTGCCGGCGCGAGGCCGGCGCCTTCCAGCGCGCGGCGAAGTCGGGTGACGATCTGCTGGTGGCCTGCACGCAGGAGTCGCGGCTGTTTCTCGAACTCAACGAGCAGACCGAAGGCGCAGCGAAACTCGAAGAGCGACCGATCCGCTTCGTCGATGTGCGCGAAACCGGCGGCTGGTCGAAGGATGCCAAGGCCGCCACGCCCAAGCTCGCGGCGCTGATCGCGGCGGCGCAGTTGCCGCCGCACGAGCCGGTGCCTACCGTCAGCTACCGCAGCGGCGGGCGCTGCCTGGTGATCGGCGGTGCCGACGCCGCCGAGCGCGCTGCAACATGGCTCGGCGGCGAACTCGACGTGAGCCTGCTGATCGAGGGCGTCGGTGGCGCCCTGGCGCAAGGCCATGAGCGTGCCGCGCACAGCGGCCACCTGACCCAACTGAGCGGCTGGCTCGGTGCCTTCGAGGCCACCTGGGCCAGCGACAACCCGATCGACCTCGACCTGTGCACGCGCTGCAATGCCTGCATCGCGGCCTGCCCCGAAGCTGCGATCGACTTCAGCTACCGCATCGACCTGAGCCGTTGCAAGAGCCACCGCGCCTGCGTTGCGGCCTGCGATGCGGCCGGCGCGATCGACTTCGACCGCGCGCCACTGAGCACCACCGAAACCTTCGATCTGGTGCTCGACCTGCGCCGCGAACCGGCCTTCACGATGCACCAGCCGCCGCAGGGCTATTTCCACGTCGGCGCCGATGCCAACCCATTGTTCGATGCCGTGCTGCAACTGCGTGAGCGCATCGGCGAGTTCGACAAGCCCAGGTTTTTCCACTACAAGCCCAAGCTCTGCGCGCACAGCCGCAACGAGCAGATCGGCTGCACGGCCTGCATCGATGTCTGCTCGACACGGGCGATCCGCAGCGATGCGACATTGAAGGGCAAGGGCGGCGGCCGCGTTCGCGGCATCTCGAAGATCACGCCGGCCGCACCGCAGCCGGGCGGGCAGGGTGGCGGCATCGTCGTCGAGCCGCACCTGTGCGTGGGCTGCGGCGCCTGCACCACGGTGTGCCCGAGCGGCGCGCTGGCCTATACCACGCCGAATACCGTCGATCACGGCAAGCGCCTGCGCACCCTGCTCAGCGCCTACCGCCACGCCGGCGGCAAGGACGCGGCGCTGCTGCTGCACAGCGAGGGAGCCGGCGTCAGGCTGATCGCTGAGCTCGGCCGTGCGGCGCGGGTTGACAAGGGCGTCAACGGCGTGCCGGCACGCGTGCTGCCGCAGGCGCTGTGGCACACCGCCAGCGTCGGCATCGACCTGTGGCTGGCCGCCATTGCGCTCGGCGCGAGCCAGGTCTGGGTACTGCTGACGGCCGAGGAGGCGCCCGAGTACCGCCAGGCGCTGGCCGGGCAGATCGCCGTTGCCCAGGCGATCCTCACCGGCCTGGGCTACCGCGGCGAGCACCTGCGCATCGTCGAGGCGCGCGATGCGCGCGACCTGGCCGCGTTCGACCGCGCCCTGCAAGCGCCGCCGGCCCAGGGCGTGGCGCACCCGGCGCCGTTGGCGGTGCAGGCCGACAAGCGCGCGACGCTGGAGGTGGTGCTCGACCACCTGCTGGCCGAAGCACCGAAGGGGCTCGAGCCGGCCGATCAGATCGCCCTGCCCAAGGCCGGCGCGCCCTTCGGCAGCCTGGCGATCGACGCCGACAAGTGCACGCTGTGCCTGTCCTGCGTTGGCGCCTGCCCTGAGGCGGCGCTGGCCGACAACCCCGACAAGCCGCAACTGCGCTTCATCGAAAAGAACTGCGTGCAATGCGGGCTGTGCGAAAGCACCTGCCCCGAAGGCGCGATCACCCTGGTGCCGCGCCTGTGGCTGGCCGACGGCGGCAAGGCGCGCAAGGCCGCGCGCGTGCTGCACGAGGCCGAGCCTTTTGCCTGCGTGCGCTGCGGCAAGCCCTTCGGCACGCTGAAGGCGATCGAAAGCATGATCGCCAAGATCGGCGGCCACCCGGCCTTCCAGGGCGTCGGCGCCGAGCGCCTGAAAATGTGTGGCGACTGTCGCGTGATCGACATCCACACCCACCCGAACGAGATGAAGATCACCGACTTATGAGCCAGGCACTGACGTTCGCCGCTGCCGACGACAGCGAAGAGCTGGCCCGCGCCGAGTTGTACGGCCTGCTGGCGCGGCTGTGGGTCGCGCCGCCCGATGCCGAGCTGCTGACGCAGTTTGGCGCCGCCGTTACCGAAGCGCCGCAGCCGGGCGGGTTTCTCGAAGCGCCCTGGCAGTCGCTGGTGGCAGCCATGCGTGCGACCACGCCGGAGGCCGCGGCTGCCGAATACGACGCGCTGTTCGGCGGCGTCGGCAAACCCGAGGTCTTCCTCTACGGCTCCTACTACCTGGCCGGTTTTCTGAATGAAAGACCGCTGGCGCTGCTGCGCGCCGACCTGGCCGAACTCGGCTTGGAGCGCGACGAGTCGCGCGGCGAAACCGAAGACCACATTGCCTGCGTCTTCGAGGTCATGCGCTATCTGATCGGTGGCGCCGATTCGGCTATCAGCAAGCTCGAGCGGCAACGGCGCTTCTTTCGCGCCCATGTCCAACCCTGGATGGAGCCCCTCTTTGACGCCGTCGCCGCCCAGCCGCGTGCCGTGTTGTGGCGCGAGGTGGCCGTGCTGACGCGGGCCTTCGTGCAGGTCGAGACGCAGGGTTTCGACCTGCTCGAGTAAGCCCGCGCGTCGGTGTTTTCCCGCAACGTCAAGGGCTCTTTGCGCTATGAAACTAGGGGCTTACCTTATTGCGGCACCGATCGGCGCAGCCCCTAATGTTCTTTGAGCCCGCAGTCGATGTCGAGCGGGCCTAGGAGAGGTGCATGAACGAGTCGAAACCCGCCGCACTGTCCCGCCGCCGGCTGTTTGCAGGCGGCGGAACCGCCGGGGCGCTGGCCGCCGTGGCCGTCGCGCTGCCGCTGGCACGCCCCGCCGAGCCCGTCGTGGCGGCGGCCAAGCCTGCGCCCGACAAGGGCGGCGGCTACCAGCTCACCCAGCACGTGCTCGACTATTACCAGACCACCCGGGTCTGAGCGTCACGCGCATTGCGCCCAACCGGTCTGGCTTTCGCATTCAGGAGCTTTTATGCTGCTCACACGCAAACCCGCCGCAGCCGCTGGCGCCAACCCGTCGGCGCTGGTGTCCAGCCTGGCCCGCGGCATCGGTCGGGCGATTCCGACGATGGACCGGCGCGCTTTCCTGCGCCGATCGGGCCTGGGTGTCGGCGCCGGCATGGCCGCCTCGCAACTGGTGTTGGTGAAGAAGGCCCGGGCGGCCGACCCCGACAAAGGCGCCGACGGCGCCAGGAAGGTCGTCGTCAAGCGCACGGTCTGCGGCCACTGCTCGGTCGGCTGCGCGATCGATGCCGTGGTCGAGAACGGCGTCTGGATGCGCCAGGAACCGGTCTTCGATTCGCCGATCAACCTCGGCGCGCATTGCGCCAAGGGCGCCGCGGTGCGCGAGAACGGCCACGGCGAATTCCGCCTCAAGTCGCCGATGAAGCTGGTCGATGGCAAGTACGTCAAGATCAAGTGGGAGCAGGCGCTCGACGAAATCAGCGCCAGGATGCTCGAGTTGCGCAAGCAGAGCGGCCCCGATTCGATCTTCGTGGTCGGCTCGTCCAAGCACAACAACGAGCAGGCCTATCTGCTGCGCAAGTGGATGAGCCTGTGGGGCAGCAACAACTGCGACCACCAGGCGCGCATCTGCCATTCGACGACCGTTGCCGGGGTGGCCAACACCTGGGGCTACGGCGCGATGACGAATTCGTACAACGACATGCAGAACGCCCGGGCGGCGATGTACATCGGCAGCAATGCCGCTGAAGCGCACCCGGTGTCGATGCTGCACATGCTGCATGCCAAGGAAAACGGCTGCAAGATGATCGTCGTCGATCCGCGCTTCACTCGAACTGCCGCGAAGGCCGACGACTACGTTCGCATCCGCTCGGGCAGCGACATCCCCTTCCTGTTCGGCGTGCTGTACCACGTGTTCAAGAACGGTTGGGAAGACAAGAAGTACATCGAAGACCGCGTCTATGGCATGGGAAAAGTGCGCGAAGACGTGCTCGCCAAGTGGACGCCCGACAAGGTGCAGGAAGCCTGTGGTGTTGATGAAGCCACCTGCTTCAAGGTCGCCAAGACGCTGGCCGAGAACCGCCCGAGCACCATCGTCTGGTGCATGGGCCAGACCCAGCACACGATCGGCAATGCGATGGTGCGCGCGTCTTGCATCCTGCAGCTGGCGCTGGGCAATATCGGCAAGAGCGGTGGCGGCGCCAATATCTTCCGCGGCCACGACAACGTGCAGGGCGCCACCGACGTCGGCCCGAACCCCGATTCCCTGCCCGGCTACTACGGTGTCGCCGAGGGCTCGTTCAAGCATTTCGCCACCGCCTGGGGCGTTGACTTCGAGTGGATGAAGAAGCAGTACGCGCTGGGCATGATGACCAAGCCGGGCATGACGGTGTCGCGCTGGATCGACGGCGTGCTCGAGAAGAACGAACTGATCGACCAGGACAGCAACCTGCGCGGCCTGTTCTTCTGGGGCCATGCGCCGAACTCACAGACCCGCGGCCTGGAGATGAAGAAGGCGATGGACAAGCTCGACCTGCTGGTCGT
>CADEDE010000047.1 GCA_902825995.1 uncultured Burkholderiales bacterium | reverse complement strand
AGGCCAGGCCCTTGGCGCCGTAGATCTTGACGAACTCGGTGTAGCCGTCGATCTCACCGCGGCTCATTTCGGCGCCGCCGGGGATGCGCAGCCCAACAACGCGACCGTCCTTGGCGGTCGCCGGAGTCGAAAAGACCTTGAAATCGACATCGGCCGTCACATCGGTGAGTTCGGTCAGGGTGAGCTTGATCCGCAGGTCGGGCTTGTCGCTGCCATACAAATGCATCGCCTCGGCATAGCTCATGACCGGAAATACCGGCAGCGCGACGCCGATGGCGTACTCGAAGCTGCTGCGAATCATGCCTTCGCACATCGCACGGATCTCTTCCTCGGTGAGAAAGGAGGTTTCGACGTCGATCTGTGTGAACTCGGGCTGGCGGTCGGCGCGCAGGTCTTCGTCGCGGAAGCACTTGGTGATCTGGTAGTAGCGGTCGAAGCCGGCCACCATCAACAACTGCTTGAACAGCTGCGGGCTTTGCGGCAGCGCGAAGAACAGGCCGTCATGCACGCGGCTGGGCACCAGGTAGTCGCGCGCGCCTTCGGGCGTGCTCTTGGTGAGCATCGGCGTTTCGATATCGATAAAGCCGTTGGCGTCGAGGAACTTGCGCACTTCCATCGCCACGCGGTAGCGCAGCATCATGTTGCGCTGCATGGCCGGGCGGCGCAGGTCGAGCACGCGATGCGTCAGGCGCACGGTCTCAGACAGGTTCTCGTCGTCGAGCTGGAACGGCGGCGTGACACTCGGGTTCAGCACCTCGAGTTCATGCGCCAGCACTTCGATCTTGCCGCTGACGAGGTGCGCGTTGGCTGTGCCGGTGGGGCGCGCACGCACCAGGCCGGTGACCTTGAGGCAGAACTCGTTGCGCACACCCTCGGCGGCGGCGAAGGTGGCCGCGCGGTCGGGGTCGCAGACGATCTGCACCAGGCCTTCGCGGTCGCGCAGGTCGATGAAGATCACGCCGCCGTGGTCGCGGCGGCGGTGGGCCCAACCCATCAGGGTCACGCTCTGGCCCAGCCGCTTTTCGCTGACCAGGCCGCAGTAGGTACTTCGCATGGATGGCTTTCGGATTCTTGTGCAGGGTTGCCGCGCGACGCGGCCGATGAGGGTTCAGATCGCCGTGCGTTCGGCTGCATCAATTTCGCGTCGTCAGCGCGGACAGTGCAGAAGCCGGCGGCGCCACCACGCCCATCGAGATGATGTATTTCAGGGCTTCATCGACACTCATGCGCAGCGCGATCACGTCGCCGCGCGGCACCATCAGGAAAAAGCCCGAGGTCGGATTCGGCGTCGTCGGCACGTACAGGCTGAGGTAGTCGGCGTGCAAATGCTCCGCCGCTTCGCCGCCGGGTTTGCCGGTAACGAAAGCGATCGTCCACAACCCCGCGCGCGGGTACTGCACCAGCACGGCCTCGCGAAAGGCATTGCCGTTGGACGAGAATAGGGTGTCGGAAACCTGCTTCACCGAGCTGTAGATCGACTTGACGATCGGGATGCGGCTGAGCATCAAGCCACCCTGATGCAGCCACCACTGGCCGACGAAGTTGGCCGCGAAGATGCCCGTGAGGAGCAACGCGACGACCATCACCGCGAGGCCCAGGCCGGGCACATGGCGCAGCATCTCCAGGAATTCGTGCGCGCCGGCCGGCAGCAGCGCCTGTGTCGCGCTGACGAGCCAGCCGAACAGGCCATCGACGATGCCGAGCACGGTGGTCAGCAGCCATACGGTGACGGCCAATGGCAGCCACACGAGCAGGCCGGCGACGATATATTTCCTCACGCCACGGCCCCTGGATCAACTGCCGTCGCCGGGTGCGGCGGCCGGGGCGGGCGCTGGCGATGGCGCGGCGGGCGCCGCCGGCGCTGCGGGTGTCGCGGGCGTGGCGCTGTCGGCGGCCTGCCCGTTCTTGTCGGGCGCCGCCTTGGCGTCGTCGGCCTTGGCGGGCGCAGGCGTTGCCTGCGGGTTGCGGAAGTCGGTCACGTACCAGCCCGAACCCTTGAGCTGGAAACCAGCCGCAGTCACCTGTTTTTCAAAGCGCGGCGCACCGCAGGCCGGGCAATCGGCGAGCGGTGGATCAGACAGCTTGCGCAGCACGTCTTTCGTGTGACCGCAGGCGGCGCAGCGATAGGCGTAAATGGGCATGGTTCAACCCTGTGGGCGAAACCGCGAATTATAAGGAGCACGGCTCGCCAGGCCGCCCAGGCTCAGCTGCCCGCCGGGCGAGCGTGAACACCCTGTGCGCCATGGCCGTGGACGGGCGCATGTGCGTGCGCCAGTTCATGGCGGTTGCGCATCAGCTGGGGCGCCAATGAACCGAACACCATGCCCACGCCGGCAGCGATCAGGCCGGCCAACTGGCCGGGGAATGACTCGCCCCAGCTCGTCAGTTGCGGGAAGAACAGCACCCAGGTGACGATGCCCAGCACGATCGAAAACACCGCGCCCTGGGTCGTGGCCGGCTTCCAGTACAGGCCACTGACCAGCGGCACGAAGGCGCCGACCAGCGTGACCTGGTAGGCGCCGGACACCAGTTCGTAGATCGGGGTGCCCTGCATCAGTATCGAGTAGGACAGCACCAGCACCGCGAAGCCGAGCAGCGATACGCGCAAGGCGCGCAGCAACTGCTTGTCGCCCATGTGCGGGCGCAGGTGCTTGAGGATGTTCTCGACGAAGGTGGTCGAGGGCGCCAGCAGGGTGGCCGACGCGGTGGACATGATGGCCGAGATCAGCGCGCCGAAGAAGAAGATCTGCGCCGCCAGCGGCATGTGAATCATGATCAACGTGGGCAGCACCTTCTGCGGGTCTTCGGCGAGCAGCGTCTTGGTCTCCTCGGGCATGATCAGCACGGCGCAGGCGACGATGAACATCGGCACGAAGGCGAACAGCAGGTAGGCCGTGCCGCCGATGATCGGGCCCAAGCGGGCCGTCTCGGCATTCTTGGCCGACATCACGCGCTGGAACACGTCCTGCTGCGGGATCGAGCCCAGCATCATGGTGATGCCGGCGGCGAAGAAGAAGACAATGTCGTGGAACTTGGGCTCGGGCCAGAAGCGGAACCAGTCGTTGCCCTGTGCGAGCGCGAACACCTTGTCGGCGCCGCCGGCCAACTGGCCGGCCATCACCGCAATCGCCAACAGGCCGACGACGATGATGATCATCTGCAGAAAATCGGTCCAGGCCACCGAAAACATGCCGCCGAAAACGGTGTAGAGCAGCACGATGGCCACCCCCAGCACCATGCCGCCCGGCAAGGAGATCGCACCGACCGACAGCAGGTTGAAGACCAGGCCGAGCGCGGTGATTTGCGCCGCCACCCAGCCCAGGTAACTGAAAATGATGACGCAGGAGCAGAAGATTTCGATACCCGGCCCGAAGCGCTTGCGGTAGTAGTCGCCGATCGTCAGCAGGTTCATCCGGTACAGCCTGTAGGCGAAAAACAGACCCACCAGCACCAGGCACATCGACGCGCCGAAGGGGTCTTCGACGACGTTGCCCAGCCCGCCCTGCACGAACTTGGCGCTGATGCCGAGCACGGTTTCGGAGCCGAACCAGGTCGCGAAGGTCGTCGTCACGATCATCGCCAGCGGCAGGCTGCGGCCGGCGAGGGCAAAGTCGGTCGATGACTTGACACGCCTGGCCGCCCACAGGCCGATCGCCACCGTGAACGACAGGTACAGGGCAACCAATCCGATCAGCATGGAAACCTCGCGGGGGGTGACTTGCGGCGCGCTTTCGGGCGGCGAGTTTAAGGCGCTCAGCGCAGCATCGGGGCGAAGCGGGCGATGGCCTGGGCGATGAGCAAGCCGGCGACAAAGCCGAGCGCCACCCACAGCGCCGCACGCAACAGGCGATTGGTGCGGCGCTGCTCTTCCAGCAGCGCCTGCATGGCAGCCGCGTCCGACTTGGGCTGCAGTGCGGCATGCAGCAGCCGCGGCAGTTCGGGCAGCAGTTGCGCATAGCGCGGCGCTTCGTCTTTCAGGCGCTCGACCAGGCCGGCCCAGCCGATCTGCTCGTTCATCCAGCGCTCCAGAAAGGGCTTGGCCGTACGCCACAAATCCAGCTCCGGGTCGAGCTGGCGGCCCAGGCCCTCGACATTGAGCAGGGTCTTTTGCAACAGCACCAGTTGCGGCTGGATTTCGACGTGGAAACGGCGCGAGGTCTGGAACAGGCGCAGCAGCACCTGGCCCAGCGAGATGTCCTTCAACGGGCGATCGAACAGCGGTTCGCAGACGGTGCGGATCGCGCTTTCGAGCGCATCGATGCGGGTGGCCGGCGGCACCCAGCCGCTCTCGATGTGCAACTCGGCCACGCGCTTGTAGTCGCGGCGAAAGAAGGCCGTGAAATTCTGCGCCAGGTAGTCGCGGTCCTTGTCGGTGAGCGTGCCGACGATGCCGAAATCGAGTGCAATGTAGCGGCCGAAGGTCGCCGGCTCGAGGCTGACCTGGATGTTGCCGGGGTGCATGTCGGCGTGAAAAAAGCCGTCGCGAAAGACCTGGGTGAAGAAGATCGTGACGCCGTCGCGCGCCAGCTTTTTCAGATCGACCGCGGCCGCGCGCAGGCGCTCGGTCTGGCTGATCGGCACGCCGTGCATGCGCTGCATGACCATCACGCTCGGGGTGCACAGATCCCACACCATCTCGGGCACTTCGACCAGCGCCAGGCCGGCCATGTTGCGGCGCAGTTGCGTGGCGTTGGCGGCCTCGCGCACCAGGTCGAGCTCATCGTGCAGGTAGCTGTCGAACTCGGCCACCACCTCGCGCGGCTTCAGGCGCTTGCCATCGACGCTCGCGCGCTCGATCCAGCCGGCCAGGCGGTGCAGCAGCGCCAGGTCGCCTTCGATAGCCGCCAGCATGCCCGGCCGCAGCACCTTGACCGCCACCTCGCGGCCGCCGTGCAGCGTGGCGAAATGGACCTGCGCGATCGATGCGCTGGCCACCGGCTCGGCGTCGAACGACGCAAAGATGTCGCCGATGCGCTGGCCGAAGGCGCGCTCGACCAACGCGATCGACTCGGCGCTCGGGAACGGTGGCACGCGGTCCTGCAACCTGGCCAACTCGTCGGCCACGTCCAGCGGCAACAGATCGCGCCGCGTCGAAAGCACCTGGCCAAACTTGACGAAGATCGGCCCCAGGCGCTCCAGCGCACGGCGCAGGCGCACGCCGCGCGGTTCATTGAATCGGCGGCCGACCATGGCGATGCGCGCCAGCACGCGCACCCAGCGCTGGCGCACGCCCGACAGCGCGATGTCGTCAACCCCGAAGCGCAGCAGCGTGAAGGCGATGAAAACCAAGCGCGCCAGCTGCGTCATGGCTTCACGGGAGGCGGCGCCCAACGCTTCAGGCCGGCGGCCAGCGCTGCGCCCAGGCTCGCCAACTGGTGTGCCGGCAGCACACCGACAACACGCGCCAGGTCGGCCTCGAGATCCCAGCGCAGGTTGTCGGCCAGCCAGTGCATGTCGGCCGCAAACTGAGCCTCGCCCTGCACCAGCACCTCGGGCCGCTCGCCGGCGGCCAGGCGCACCATCAGCAAGGCCGGGTTCGCCGCAGCGATGCGCAACTGCAATGCGGGCGGCGCAGCGGCCACGGCTTCGGCCTCACCGCACCATTCGAGCAAACCGGCGGGTGTGACCTGGAACACCGCCACCGGCGGCGCCGGCAGCAGCGCCGGCCAGTCGCTCAGCTCGACGCCCAGGCGCTTGCCGCAGTGCGGCAGCAGGCGCTGCACGGCCACCGGCTCGGCCAGCAACAGGTGGTTAACCAGCAGTGTCAGGCGCTGCAATACGGCAGGCACGACGAGGGCACGAATCGATAGCAACATGTTCACGGATTGTAGGCAGCGCTCAGCGGGAACCACAGGCAGTGCGGGGAACGGTCGGCGAGAATTGACCATGCCCACGATCCTTTTGACCGGCGCCACCGGCTATATCGGCTCGCACACCTGGTTGGCGCTGGCCTCGTCCGGCTACGGCGTGGTCGGTGTCGATGACTTCAGCAACAGTTCACCGCAGGTGCTCGAGCGCCTGCAGACCCTGCTCGGCCACGCGCCGCGCTTCGAGCGCACCGATGTCTGCGATGCGCCTGCACTGGCGACACTGATGCAGCGCCACCGCATCGATGCCACGGTGCATTTCGCGGCCAGCAAGTCGGTCGGTGAATCGACGGCCCGACCGCTGGCCTACTACGCCAACAACCTGGGTGGCCTCGTCAGCGTGTGCGAAGCGATGCGCGCCTTCGGTGTCCGGCGTTTCGTCTTCAGCAGCAGCGCCACCGTCTATGGCCAGCCTGAGCGCTTGCCGATCGGCGAGGAGGCACCGCTGGCCGCCACCAACCCTTACGGCCAGACCAAATTGATGGCCGAGCAAATCCTGCGCGATCTCGGCGCCGCCGAGTCGGGCTGGCAGACCGCCTGCCTGCGCTATTTCAACCCGGTCGGCGCGCACGAGAGCGGCAGCATCGGCGAAGACCCGCGCGGCATTCCCAACAACCTGATGCCCTATGTGGCCCAGGTGGCCGTGGGCCGGCGCGCGCAGTTGCAGGTCTTCGGCCACGACTACCCCACGCCCGACGGCACCGGCGTGCGCGACTACATCCATGTGATGGACCTGGCCGAGGGCCACGTCGCTGCGCTGAAACGCCTGTTCGACGCACCCGGCTCGTTCACGGTGAACCTCGGCACCGGCATTGGCCACAGCGTGCTCGAACTGGTGCGAGCCTATGAAGCCGCCAGCGGCCGGCCTGTGCCCTATGCGCTGGCGCCGCGGCGCCCGGGCGATGCCGCCGCCTGCTACGCCGACCCGCGCCGCGCAGCCGAGCTGCTCGGCTGGCGCGCGCAACGCGACCTGGCCTCGATGTGCAGCGACAGCTGGCGTTGGCAGCGGCTGAATCCGAACGGTTTCGCTGCGGCCACTTGACAGGGTTTTCAGCGCCGGCCGCGCTGGTGCGCGAGCAGCGCCGCCAGTTCCTGTTGCACCGCGACCGGGAAACCGCGTCGGCCACCACGGTAGTCGTTGATCATGTGATCGAGCACCTGCACGCTGTAGGCGCTGTCGGCCCAAGCGCCGGCAAGCGCATTCACGACCCGCGGAAAATGCTCGCAGGTGGCGTGCGGCCGCAGCCCAGGCGGCAGACCGATGACCCAGTCCATCGCCGCCCCGGTGAGCGCGCGGTCGGTGGGCGTGGATTTGCGCCGCTGCCGCTCCCAGAAACCCGGCTGCATGTGCTTGACCTCGACGATCCCGGCAGGCAAGTCGTCGAGTACCTGGCGCGCGTGTTCGAAATCGGTGATCTCGAAGTCGATCGAACCTGGCGGTGGCGGTTTCGGCGGTGGCGGGCTGGACATGGTGGCGTCTCGGGGGTGCGTGGAGTCGCAGTGTCACAAATTGTGGCCTATTGCCGCCCGTTCTTTCAATCCAGGCGATCGAGGGCGGTGGGGGACGCCGGCAAAGGCTTCAGCAGCGCACGCCCACATGCAGCGCGACAACGCCGCCCGCCAGGTTATGCACATCGACGTGGCCGAAGCCGGCGGCCTTCATCATCGTCTTGAGCGTGGCCTGGTCCGGGTGCATGCGGATCGACTCGGCCAGGTAACGATAGCTGTCGCCGTCGCCGGCCACCCACTGTCCCAGACGTGGCAAGACCTTGAAGGAGTACCAGTCATAGGCCTTGGCCAGCGGTGCGGCGACCTTGGAAAATTCGAGCACCAAAAGGCGCCCGCCATGGCGCAGCACGCGCGCCATCTCGGCCAGGGCCCGATCCTTGTGCGTCATGTTGCGCAGGCCAAAGGCCACGCTGACCAGGTCGAACGAGGCCGCCGGCAGCGGCAGGCACTCGGCATCGCAAATCAGCGTCGGCAGCAACAGGCCTTCGTCGAGCAGCCGGTCGCGGCCCTGGCGCAGCATGGCCTCGTTGATGTCGGTGTGCAACACCAGGCCGCTGGCGCCGACCTGGCGGGCAAAAGCCCGCGCCAGGTCGCCGGTGCCGCCGGCCAGGTCGAGCACACGCTCGCCTTCGTGCAGGTTGGCGACGGCCACCGCGTAGGCCTTCCAGGCCCGGTGCAGGCCGAGCGACATCAGGTCGTTCATCAGGTCGTACTTCGGCGCCACGGCATCGAACACACCGCGCACGCGGCGCGCCTTGTCGGCCGCGGCGACGGACTCGAAGCCGAAATGAGTCTCAGCCTCGGTGCTCATGTCAGCCTCGCCGGGCCACCCCAAGGGGCTGACACGCCCCCACGGGGGGCAGCGAACGAAGTGAGCGTGGGGGGTGTCATCCTAGTAGTGGTGGCCGCAGCCGGCAGCAGGCGCCGACACCATGGGCGCGTCGCGCGACATGCCGGCGCCGGCCAGCCGGGCTTCGTATTCCCGCCACAGACGATCCTGCTGGGAACCGAGGAAGTACAGGTAGCCCCAGGAAAAGATGCCCGAACTGTGGCCGTCGCTGAAAGTCGGCTGCACAGCGTAGTGGCCGACCGTTTCGAGGCCCTCGATGCCGACCTCGCGCTTGCCGGTTTGCAGCACTTCCTGGCCGGGGCCGTGGCCCTGGACCTCGGCCGACGGCGAATAAACGCGCAGCAACTCGAACGCAATGCGGAAGGTTTCGCCGTTGTCGAACCCCAGTTCGAGTAGCCTCGATTGCTGGTGCAGCGTGAGCGCCGTCGGGCGGGGGGAAGCAGCCATGACGCAGTGTAGCGGCCCGTGAAGGCCGACTTTGTTCACGGACTTCGCCGCACGTGCTGTCGCCCACGTCGGGAAAATGCGTGCAGCCCCGGTTGGCCTGTGTTGCCGACGCGCCCGGGCTGTCGAATTGTCGTGGAACCGAGCTTGAACCTTCTGCAATCTGCGCTGGCCGCCGTGGGCCATGTGCTGCCCGGAGCAGCGCTGCTTTGGCTGGCCGCGTCGCTGCACGCCCAGGCGCTCAACGATGCGGCGCTGTCCCAGCGCGGCCTGCGCAGCATGGCCTTGGGTCTTGCCGCGGCCGGCCTGTGGTGGCCGCTGCAACTGACGGCCAGCGCCACCGGCGACGCAGCGGGTCTGGTCTGGAATTTCGCCCTGGTGGCGCTGGCCTTGGTCTTGCCCACGGTGGCCGCGCACGCAGCGAACCGTGGCGTGCATGGGTACAGCGAGACTCGGGCCGGTGCGGCAGCCGCGACCTTGCTGATGTCGGCGGTGGGCATCGCCGCGGTGTCGGGCGCAGTCGATACGCCGATGACGCTGGCGCGCACCGCCCTGGGCGCCGCGGTGCTGGCCGGTACGCTGATCCTGCTCGCACGGCCCAGCCGCGACGAGCGGCGCGTCGAGCGCCTGCGCATGGCGGCGGCCTGGGTCGCCGTGAGCGCGCTGGTATTCGCGCCGGTGCCGCTGCGTGACGCACCCAACGCCTGGACCCACGCGGCGCTGTGGCCGACGCTGGCCCTGGCCCTGTTCGGCGCCGGCCTGGTTGCCATGCTGCGCCATCGCCTGCCCGCGGTGCGCATCGGCCCGCGCCTGCCGGCGCAACCTGCCGAACCGCTCGAGGACGCGCTGACCCGGCTGCCCACGCGCAGCCACTTCGAAACCCAATTGGCCCTGGCGGTGGTGCGCTGCGACGCCAACCGCGGCAAGCTGGCCCTGCTGTTTATCGATCTCGACGGTTTCAAGCCCGTCAACGACACCTTCGGCCACAGCAGCGGCGATCGCGTGCTGCGAAGCGTCGGCAAACGGCTGAAGGGCTGTGCCGACAGCGACGATGTGATCGCGCGCGTCGGCGGCGACGAATTCCTGATGCTGATCGGCAAGGCCGGCTCGCAGGACGAGGTAGCCCAACGCGCACGCAAGATCGTCGATGCGATCGCCCAACCCTTCGAGGTCGAAGACCGCCAGGTCGGCATTGGCTGCTCGATCGGCATCGCGTTCTATCCCGAAAGCGGCCGGCACGCCAAGCTGATCGCCCGCGCCGACGCTGCGATGTACGCCGCCAAGCGCGCCGGCGGCGCCGGTTTTTGCTTTTTCCTGCCGGCGATGGAGGACGACGCGCGCGACCGCTTCGACCTCTTGCGCGATCTGCGCCTGGCGCTCGAGAACAAACAGCTCGAGCTGTACTACCAGCCCAAGATCGACGCCACCACCGGCAAGGTGACGGCCGCCGAAGCCTTGCTGCGCTGGCAGCATCCGACGCGCGGCATGGTGGCGCCCAGCGTCTTCATCCCCATCGCCGAACGCTTCGGCCTGATCCGCAGCATCGGCCAGTGGGTCATCGACGATGCCTGCCGCCAGGCCCGGCTGTGGCTCGACAGGGGCTTGAAGATGCGTCTGGCGATCAACCTGTCGGCGGCGCAGATGCGCCAGGAAGATATCGTCGCGCGCATCGAAGGTGCACTGGCACGGCACCGCGTCGATCCGTCGCTGCTGACCTGCGAGATCACCGAATCGGTGGCCATGGAAGATACCAAGGCCACGCAATCCACCTTCCGTGAACTCGGCAGCGCCGGCATCCATCTGTCGATCGACGATTTCGGCACCGGTTATTCGAGCCTGGCCTATCTGCGCAAATTGCCGGCCGAGGAATTGAAGATCGACCGCAGCTTCGTGATGGATGTGGAGTTCAGCGCCGATGCGCGCGCGGTCGTCGATGCCGTCGTCAAGCTGGCCCATGCCCTGGGCCTGAAAGTGGTGGCTGAAGGCGTCGAGAACGAACGCCAGCGGCAGATCCTGGTCCAGCTCGGTTGCGACGAATTGCAGGGCTTTTTGTTCGCCAAGCCGATGACCGCACGCGCGCTGCTGATGTGGGCGATGGACGACCGCCAGCGCCAGGCGGAGCACTTCGCCACCTCGCTGTTCGCGATCACGCGCAACCATTCGCGCGACGGCGCCTTGGCTGAGATGTCGGCCCCCACGCTCGCCGGCCGCGCCCTGCCGCGGGTGCACTGAAAGCCAACCCGGCTCGACCATCGCTGATGGGGAAACGGCCACAGCCTGCGGCCCTTTACCCTTGGGCACAGACCCTGCGGGCGTGACGCTCAGCCGATCCCGGCGCGGGGTTACCCCGGTTGCCCTGAAGGGGCCTTCCGTGACAGAAACGGGGTTGTTGCTGCCCTCTTGGCGCCCAAGCGGCCGGTCAAGCCGATCGGTGCCCTTTCGATTTCCCTTCACGGAGTTGTCATGAAACTGCCCTCGCTCGCCCTCGCTTGCCTGCTCGCACTGGGCGCTGCCTCGGCCCAGGCCCAGGCCCAGACCGAAATCCAGTGGTGGCATTCGATGACCGCCGTCAACAACGAGTGGGTCAACGACCTGGCCAAGGATTTCAACGCCCGCCAGAAGGACTACCGGATCGTGCCGACCTACAAGGGCAGCTACGACGTCTCGATGACGGCGGCGATCGCGGCCTTCCGCGCCGGCCAGGGCCCGAATATCCTGCAGGTCTTCGAGGTCGGCACCGCGACGATGATGGCCAGCAAGGGTGCCATCGTGCCGGTGGCCCAGGTCATGAAGGATGCGGGCTTCAAATTCGACCCCGCGGCCTATATCCCCGCCGTCGCCGGCTACTACACGGCGCCCAATGGCCAGATGCTGAGCTTCCCACTCAATAGCTCGACGACGGTGTTCTATATCAACAAGGACGCCTTCAAGGCCGCCGGCCTCGATACCGGCAAGCCGCCGACGACCTGGCCCGAGGTGGCGCTGGCCGCGGCCAAGCTCAAGGCCAGCGGCCACAAGTGCCCGTTCACCACCGCCTGGCAGGGCTGGACCCAGCTCGAGAGCTTCTCGACCTGGCACAACGTCGAACTGGCGACCAAGGGCAACGGCCTGAAGGGCCTCGACGCGCGCCTGGTGGCGAACTCGCCGCTGCATGTGCGCCACATCGAAAACCTGGCCAACATGGTCAAGCAGGGCCTGTTCGTCTATAAGGGCCGCGCCAATGTGCCGGAGGCCAGCTTCGTCTCGGGCGAGTGCGCGATGATCACCGCCTCCTCGGGTTTCTATGGCAACGTGAAAAAGAACGCCAAGTTCGACTTCGCGCTGGCCACCCTGCCCTACTACCCCGATGTGCCGGGTGCGCCGCAGAATACCGTGATCGGCGGCGCCAGCCTGTGGGTGCTGTCGGGCAAGCCGGCGGCCGAATACAAGGGCGTGGCGACCTTCTTCAACTACCTGTCCAGCCCCGAAGTGCAATCGGCCAGCCACAAACGAACGGGCTACCTGCCGATCACCAACGCGGCCTTTGCGCTGACCGAGAAGTCGGGCTTCTACAAGGAGAACCCGGGCACCGATACCGCCGTCAACCAGATGGTGCGCAAGGTGACCGACAAGTCGCGCGGCATCCGCCTGGGCAACTACGTGCAGATCCGCACCATCGAGGACGAAGAACTCGAGGGCGTCTGGGGCGGCAAGAAGACGGCCAAGGAAGCGCTCGACTCGGTGGTCAAGCGCGGCAACGAACTGCTGGAGCGCTTCCAAAAAGCAAACAAAGGCTGACGTGGCCGCCGAGAAGCGCGTCACCTTCCGTTCGCCCTGGCTGCCTTGGGTGCTGCTCGCGCCCCAGGTGGCCGTTATCGCGCTGTTCTTCTTCTGGCCGGCGGGGCAGGCGCTGGTGCAGTCGCTGCAGCAGACCGATGCCTTCGGCACCTCCACCGAATGGGTCGGTTTCGACAATTTCCGCAACCTGTGGAACGACGAAACCTACCTGGCCTCGTTCGCGACGACGGCGGTGTTCTCGGTGCTGGTGGCCTCGCTGGGCCTGGCGCTGTCGCTGCTGCTGGCGGTTTTTGCCGACCGCGTGGTCAAGGGCTCGGGCCTCTACCGCACGCTGCTGGTCTGGCCCTATGCGGTCGCGCCCGCGGTGGCCGGCGTGCTGTGGCTGTTCATGTTCGCGCCCAGCGTGGGCATCGTCTCCTACCTGCTGCGCGAGGGTGGTTTCGAGTGGAACCACCTGCTCAACGGCAATCACGCGATGGCGCTGATCGTGATGGCCGCGGTGTGGAAGCAGATCGCCTACAACTTCCTGTTCTTCCTGGCCGGCTTGCAGTCGATCCCGAAATCGCTGATCGAGGCCGCGGCGATCGACGGCGCCGCACCCTGGCGGCGCTTCTGGACGATCCAGTTCCCGCTGCTGTCGCCGACGACCTTCTTCCTGTTGGTGATCAACGTCATCTACGTCTTCCTCGACACCTTCGCCATCGTCGATGCCGCGACCTCGGGCGGGCCGGGCAAGGAGACCGCGATCCTCGTCTATAAACTCTACTACGACGCCTTCAAGGCCCTGGACCTGGGGGCCTCGGCGGCGCAGTCGGTGGTGCTGATGTTCATCGTGGTGGTCTTCACCGTGATCCAGTTCCGCTTCGTCGAAAAGAAAGTCAACTACTGATGAAGGCCGATCATGGTTGAACGCCGCCCGGCCCTGAGCATCCTCGCGCATGGGGTGCTGATCCTGGGCGTGCTGATCGTCGCCCTGCCGGTCTATATCACCTTCGTCGCCTCGACCCATGCCAACGACGCCATCATCCATCCGCCGATGCCCTTGCTGCCCGGCTCGCACATGATCGAAAACTACAAGGCCGTGCTGACCGGCACGCAGGAGGGCGGCGGCTCGACGGCGTCGGTGGGCCGCATGATGATCGTCAGCCTGGTCACGGCGCTGACGATCGCCCTCGGCAAGATCGCCATCTCGCTGCTGTCGGCTTTCGCGATCGTCTATTTCCGCTTCCCGTTCCGGATCTTCTTCTTCTGGGCCATTTTCGTGACCCTGATGCTGCCGGTGGAGGTGCGCATCGCGCCGACCTACAAGGTGGTGTCGGACCTCGGCATGTTGAATACCTATGCCGGCCTCACGGTGCCGCTGATCGCCTCGGCCACCGCCACCTTCCTGTTCCGCCAGTTCTTCCTGACCGTGCCCGAAGAGTTGACCGAGGCCTCGCGCATGGACGGCGCCGGCCCCCTGCGCTTTTTCTGGGACGTGCTGGTGCCGCTGTCGCGCACCAGCATCGCGGCCCTGTTCGTGATCCAGTTCATCTACGGCTGGAACCAGTACCTGTGGCCGCTGCTGGCGACCACCAGCGAAGATATGTACCCGGTGGTGATCGGCATCAAGCGCATGATCTCCGGCGGCGACGCCCAGACCGAATGGGGCACGGTGATGGCCACCGCGATGCTGGCGATGATCCCGCCGGCGCTGGTGGTGCTGCTGATGCAGCGCTGGTTCGTCAAGGGCCTGGTCGATACTGAAAAATAGGGCCAAGCATGGGCGCGATCAGCATCCGCGAGGTGGTCAAACGCTATGGGCGGGGCCCCAAGGCGAACCAGGTCATCCACGGCGTCAACGCCGAGATCGCCGATGGCGAATTCATCGTCATCGTCGGGCCTTCGGGTTGCGGCAAGAGCACGCTGCTGCGCATGGTGGCCGGGCTGGAAGAGATCTCCGGCGGCCAGATCTCGATTGCCGGCCGGGTGGTCAACGATATCGAGCCGAGCGAGCGTGACATCGCGATGGTCTTCCAGAACTACGCCCTCTACCCGCACATGAGCGTCTTCGACAATATGGCCTATGGCCTGAAGATCGCCAAGGTGCCGCTGGCCGAGATCAAGGCCCGCGTTGACAAGGCGGCGAAAATTCTGCAGCTTGAGCCTTACCTGCTGCGCAAACCGCGCGAGCTGTCGGGTGGCCAGCGCCAGCGCGTCGCGATGGGCCGCGCCATCGTGCGCCAACCCGCCGTATTCCTGTTCGACGAACCGCTGTCCAACCTGGATGCCAAGTTGCGCGCCGCCACCCGGCTCGAAATCCAGAAACTGCACCGCGAACTGGGCGTGACCTCGCTGTTTGTCACCCACGACCAGGTCGAGGCGATGACCCTGGCCGAGCGCATGATCGTCATGAACGCCGGCCGCATGGAGCAGATCGGCACGCCGGATGAGGTTTATGCGCGGCCCGCCACCACCTTCGTCGCCGGCTTCATCGGCAGCCCGCCGATGAACCTGCTCGACGGCCACGCCGACGGCAGCCGCTTCACGCTCGGTGGCATCGCCCTCTCGCTGCCGCAACCCGCGCCGCGCAGCGCAGCGCTGCTGTTGGGTATTCGCCCCGAGCATGCCCATGCGGCCGCTGCCGGCTGGCCGATGCAAGTCGAGATGGTCGAGATGCTGGGCGCCGAACGCCTGGTGCATGGCCGCCTCGGCGGCGCCGCCTTCACGCTGCGCGTCGATGCCACGCTGGCGCCGCCGCAACCTGGCAGCACGCTCATGATCGAGGCGGCTGGCGTGCATCTGCACTGGTTCGACCGCCAGACGCAGCAACGCATATGACCCCGGCAGAGTGGCCTTACCCGCGCTGGATCGCCCACCGTGGCGCCGGCAAGCTGGCCCCGGAAAATACGCTGGCCGCGTTCAGGCTCGGCGCGCAATGCGGCTACCGGGCTTTCGAGTGTGACGTCAAACTGAGCCGCGACAACCAGGTCTTCCTGCTGCACGACGATACGCTGGACCGCACCACCCATGCCAGCGGCGACGCCGCCGTGCGGGCCTGGTCCGAGCTGTCGCAACTCGACGCCGGCGGCTGGCACAGCCGCGCCTTCGCCGGCGAGCCGCTGGCCAGCTTGGCCGCCATCGCCGCCTTTTGCCTGCGCAACCGCTTTGCCCTGAATATCGAGATCAAACCTTCGCCGGGCCGCGAGCGCGAGACCGGCGAGCGCGTCGCGCGCGAAGCGGCCAAGCTGTGGGCAGGCCAGACCGTTGCGCCGCTGCTCAGCTCGTTCGCGCCGGAGTCGCTCGCGGGCGCGATGAGCGGGGCCGCCGCCTTGCCTCGCGCGCTGCTGCTCGATACGCTATGGGCCGGCTGGTTCGAGCGCGTGCAGGCGCTCGAATGCGTGGCCGTGGTGGCCAACCACAAGCTGTTCGATCGTGCGCTGGTTGAGCGCCTGCACGCCAGCGGCCTGCGCGCGCTGGCCTATACCGTCAATGACGAAAAAACCGCGCAGTCCCTGCTCGGCCTGGGCCTGGACGGGCTGATCACCGACGCGGTTGACCGATTCTCGCCGTAGCCCGACGCGCCGAATTCAAGCACCCGGGCTGGCAGACGGCAACACCACCAGGGCCTCGGCGCCGAGCTGATCGTCGATCACCTCGGGCGCCGGCAGTGCGCGCACGCGGCGCAGCAGCGGATGGCGCCACGCGGCCAGCGCTACGACCAACGCGCCACAACCGGCAAAGACCAGTGCGGCGCGCAGATCGACATGTTCGCCGAGCCAGCCGCCGATCAGCGCGCCGGGCCCGGCGGGCAGCAGGATCAGCCAGCGCATGGTGCTGGTCATGCGGCCCAATAGCGGCGTCGGCGTGACGGCCTGGCGCAGCGACAGGAAGTTGATGAAGATCAGCACCGCACCGAAGCCGAAGCAGACCAGCATGGCAGCGAACATCGGCGGGCCGAAGGCATTCGCCGGGGCCACGGCCAGCAGCAGCCAGCCGACGCCGCACACCGCCAGGCCGAGCAGCAGGCAGGGCCCCGGCCCGATGCGCGCCGAAATGCGGTAGCCGAGCGCGCCGGCGGCGATGGTGCCCAGCCCCAGGCCGATGAAGGACAGGCCGATCTGCGACTCGTTCATGCCCAGCGTGCGCGTGGCAAACAGGATCTGCACGACGATCGCGGCGTGATGACACATCTGCCACAGGCCGACCGTGAGCGCCATCGTCACCAGCAGCGGTGAACCGCGCACGAAATGCAGGCCAGCGCGCAGATCGCGCCAGAAATGCGCATCCTGGGGCGCCGCCAGCCGCTCCTGGACCTTGACTCGGCGCAGGATCGCCACCGAAACCATCAGCATCAGGCCGTCCAGCAGCAGGGCCATCGGCGCGCCGACGGCCTTGATCAGCGCGCCGGCAAGGCCCGGCCCCGCCACCTCGGCCCCCGAGCCAGCCAGGGCATTGCGCGCATGGGCCTCGACCAGGCGCTCGCGCGGCACGACCTGTGTGAGCACGATCTGCGCCGCCGCGCCGGCCACAACATAAACGCAGCCCATCACGAAGCCGACCGCATACAGCCAGGGCATCGATAGCCAGCCGAGCGACCAGGCCAGCGGCACGCTGGCCACGATGACGCCCAACGCGGCTTCACCGGCGATATAGACCGGCAGCTTGCGCACGCGGTCCAGCCAGACGCCGCTGGGCAGGCTGAGCAGCACGAAGGGCGCGATCTCCATCGCCACCAGCACACCCATCTGGGTCGGCGTGGCGTGCAGCAGCACGGCCGCGGTGAGTGGCAGCGCGAGCATGGTGATCTGCCCGCCCAGCGAACTGATCAGGATCGAACTCCACAGGCGGCGAAAAACGGCGTCGCGCAGCAACTCGTCGGGCGGCAGTGCAAGCCGCTGCCGCAGGGATTCGAGAATTCGGCGGATCATGAAGTTCTTTTCGGTGCAGCGGTTTCGTGAACCGCTGCAAATGCGCCAGGCCGAAAAAAACTTCGGGCCTGACGCCGATGTCTCGGCGCAGGCCCGGGCGGGGGGCGATGCCGAGGACGTCTAGCGCTGTGCCCCCAGTGCGCCCGGCACCGGCAAACTGCACGGGCAGCGTCGGTTCGGGATGTCGTGGGTGGTCATGGCAGGGTCTCCGGCATTCGAGAAAGTGGGCGCGATGCTAGCAGCCGCACGGCGTGGCGGCCATGCCGGGGCCGCCCCTAACTTCGGTAGTCGGCGTTGATGCTGACGTAATCGTGCGACAGGTCACAGGTCCAGACCGTCGCCTGCGCCGGGCCGCGGTGCAGATCGACGCGGATCGTGATCTCGCTTTGTTTCATCACGCGCTGGCCGTCGGCTTCCTGGTACGCGGGATGGCGGCCGCCCTTGACGACGACATGCACCTCGTCGAGGAAGAGGTCGATCAGGGTCGGATCCAGATCGGCGATACCGGCATAGCCGACGGCGGCAAGGATACGGCCGAGATTGGGATCGCTGGCGAAAAAGGCTGTCTTGACCAGCGGCGAATGGGCGATCGCGTAGGCCGCCAGCCGGCACTCGTCTTTCGTGCGCCCGCCGTCAATGCGCACGGTGATGAACTTGGTGGCGCCCTCGCCGTCGCGCACGATGGCCTGGGCCAATTGCCGCGAAACCGCGAACACCGCCTCGCGCAGCAGCGCGCCTTCGGGCGATTCGAGTTGCGTAATCGGTGCATGGCCGGCCTGCTGCGTGGCGATCAGCACGAAGGAGTCGTTGGTGCTGGTATCGCCGTCGATCGTGATGCGGTTGAAGCTGCGGTCGGCGGCCTCGCGCACCAGCACCTGCATCAGCCCCGGGGCAACCACCGCATCGGTGGCCACGAAACCGAGCATCGTGGCCATATTCGGCCGGATCATGCCGGCGCCCTTGGCGATGCCGGTCACGGCCACCGTCTTGCCGCCGATCAGCAGCTGCCGGGACGCCGCCTTGGGCAGGGTATCGGTGGTCATGATGCCCTCGGCGGCCGCGAGCCAATTGGCAGGCGCCGCATCGGCCAGCGCCGCCGGCAGGCCGGCCACGATGCGCTCGACCGGCAGCGTCTCCATGATCACGCCGGTGGAAAACGGCAGCACCTGCTCGGGCCCGATATCGAGCAACCGCGCCAGTGCGATGCAACTCGTGCGCGCGCGCGCCAGGCCGTCGTCGCCGGTGCCGGCATTGGCATTGCCGGTATTGACGAGCAACGCGCGGATGCCCGCGGCCACGCTCAAATGCTCGCGGCAGACCTGCACCGGCGCGGCGCAGAAGCGGTTGGTCGTGAACACCCCCGCTACAGCCGAACCCTCGGCCAGCTTGAAGACCACCAGGTCGCGCCGCTTGGCCTTGCGCACGCCGGCCATGGCGGTGCCGATGTCGAGCCCCTGCACGGCATGCAAATCCGCTGCGCGAGGGGCGCTCAGGTTGACGGGCATCTCTCAGTCGGCGCTGGGCCGCTCCCGAGCCGACTGAGCGCCCCCTCGGAAGGTCGCGAGCGAAGCGGGCATGGGGGCGGACATTTCAGGCCAGCTTGCCGTGGCAGAGCTTGTATTTCTTGCCGCTGCCACAGGGGCAGCGGTCATTGCGGCCGACCCGTGGCACAGCCGCCGCCAGCGTTACCGGATCGGTTTCCTGCGATACCGAGCCGTCTTCGTTGGGGTGGGTGTAGGTCACGTTGGCGACGTGGCTGGCTTTCTCTTCGATGGCTTCAGCCGCCTGCGTCACCTGCTCCTGGGTCTGCACGCGCACCGTCATCAGCACGCGCGTGACCTCCATCTTCACCACGTCGAGCAGTTGCGAGAACAGCTCGAAGGCTTCGCGCTTGTATTCCTGCTTCGGGTTCTTCTGCGCATAGCCGCGCAGGTGGATGCCCTGGCGCAGATAGTCGAGCGCGGCCAGGTGTTCGCGCCAATGGCTGTCGATGGCCTGCAGCAGCACCATGCGCATGAAGGGCGTGAACTGCTCGACACCGACGATGGCCAGCTTGTCGGCGAAAGCCTGGTCGGCCGCAGCCACGGTCTTGTTGACGATATCGTCGCCGCCGACCGAATCGCTGGCCTCGACCATCGCCTTCAGTGGCACTTCGAGTTGCCACTCGTCGCGCAGGGTCGTTTCCAGGCCGCCGAGATCCCACTGCTCCTCCAGGCTCTGGGCCGGCACGAAGCTATGTACAACGTCGGCCATCGTGCTCTTGCGCAGATTGCTGATCTGCTCGTCGAGTGACGCCGCTTCAAGGATCTCGTTGCGCTGCTGGTAGATGACCTTGCGCTGGTCGTTGCTGACGTCGTCGTATTCGAGCAGTTGCTTGCGCATGTCGAAATTGCGCGCCTCGACCTTGCGCTGCGCGCCTTCGATGCTGCGCGTGACGATCCCCGCCTCGATAGCTTCACCCTCGGGCATCTTCAGCCGGTCCATGATCGCGCGCACACGGTCGCCGGCGAAGATGCGCATCAGCGGGTCTTCCAGCGACAGATAAAAGCGGCTCTGCCCCGGGTCGCCCTGGCGGCCCGAGCGGCCGCGCAACTGGTTGTCGATGCGCCGGC
>CADEDE010000046.1 GCA_902825995.1 uncultured Burkholderiales bacterium | reverse complement strand
ATGACCGGGTTCAAGTGGATCACTTCTATACGTTTGAACGCGACTTAGTATCAGGTGCCACCATGTCCCGACCCGATCCGCGCACGCCGCCGCCACCCGCCGCCCAAATCGCCGCCTCGAACTTCGACGACAACCCGGCCCGGCGGGCCGACGATGCCGAGCGCGATGGCCATACCCTGCTGCGCTGGCTCGCTGCGGCGGCATTGGCCATCTTTACGCTGGCGGTGGCGAGCCTGGTGTCGTGTAGCGGCGGGTCAACCGCACCCGACCGTTGACGCGCCGCGCTCCATTGCCGATCGACCGGCATCTGCTGCAGCGCGGGCCGGTGCGCGCGCGCCGGCCTGTTCAAGGGGATGTAGGCCTCAAAGAAAACCGAGATCGCGCGCCGAGGCGTTGTAGTTGGCCAGATTCGGCAGCACCGTCAGCAGGTTGGCGTCGGAGATGCCGAACCATTTGCCCAGCGTGGCCGCGAACTGATCGACCGAGGTGGTCGGCAGCAAGCGGCCCTGGCCGACATCGTCGGGGCCGTTGTTGGCGATCGCCGGCGGCGTGCCGTAGAAGCGCTGGCCCCGGACCGCGCCGCCGAGCATGAAGTGCATGCTGCCCCAGCCGTGGTCGGAGCCGTCGTTGTTGCCGGCCAGGGTGCGGCCGAAATCCGATGCGGTGAAGCTGGTGACTTGCGATGCGACGCCGAGTTCGACGGTCGCGGCGTAGAAGGCCGAGAGCGCGTCGGCCACCGTCGTCAAGAGGCCGGGGTGAATCGTCAGCAGGCCGTCGTGGTTGTCGAAGCCGCCGAGCGAGACGAAGAAGACCTGGCGCTTGGCGCCAATCGCATCGGCCACCGAGATCATCCGCGCCACCATCTTCAACTGGGCCGCCAGCGCATTGCCGGCGGGAAACGGCGTGGCGATCGGCGGGCCGCCGGCCAGCGCGCCGGCGAGCACCGCATCGGCATCGATCGCGCGCTGCATCACCCGCGTGTGCTCGGCTTCGAGGAGTTGCGTTCGCGGCTGCGTGATCAGGCTGCGCAAGGCCGTGGACGCGGCGGCCGAGCCGAACAGCGGACTCTTCAGGGCATTCAAGGGCACCGAGCCGTTGGCCGAGACCTGGTACTGCACCGCCGCGCGGCCCGACAAATAGACCGCATTGCCCGAGACATTGACGCAGGTGAAGGTGGCATTGCCGTTGCCGGCCATCAACAGATCGCCCATCCGCCCGCCCCAGCCCGAGGTGGCGCCCTCGGGCGCCGAGGATTGCCAGACCGACTGCTGGTCGTTGTGCGAGAACAGCTTGGGCGGCAGCGGCACACTCTTCGCGGTGTATTGCGCCTTGCTCGTCGGCTGGATCAGGGTGCCGACATTCAGCAGCGCGCCCAGGCGCCCGGCATTGAAGATCGGCAGCAAGGGCGCCAACTCGGGCGCCAGCGCGTACTGGCGCGCAAAGCCCGCGGCATCGACCGGCGCGATGGTCGGGGCGAGCGCCGTGGCGTCCAGCGCGCTGCGCGCATAGGCCAGCGTCGGGCGCTGGCCCTGGTACAGCGCATGGCTGCTGGTGTCATAGGGCACCAGCGTATTGCCGTAATCGTTGCCACCGTACAGGAAGACGCAGACCAGGGCCTTGTAATCGGCGGCCGTGGCGGCGGCGGCTTCACCGAGCGCGGCCAGGTTGAGCGCCCAGGGTGCGGCGACGCCGCTGACCGACAGGGCCGAGGCCTGGCGCAGGAAGGCGCGGCGGGAGGCGCGCGAGCTCGGAAGGGGGGTTTGCATCGCGATCTCCTTGCGCATCACTTCAGGACCAGGAATTCGGGCGCCGCCAATACCAGCACCAGCGCCGCCTGCACGCGGTTGCGCCGCGCCGTATCGGTGCCCGCGGCCATGCTGTCGAGCGCGGTCTTCATCGTCGCCAGGTTGCTCGCCCCGATCTGCCCGGCGGCCAGCACCAGGTTCAACTCGTCGAGCAGCGTCTGCGCGCTATCGGCCAGCGCCAGCAGACCGGCGTAATCGGCCAGCACGTCGCCGAAGCCGGTGCTGACCGCACGCTGCATATAGTTGACGTAGCCGACCACCGACGACTCGTTGGTGATCTGGAATTCGGGCGCCACCAGGCCCGCAGTGCCGATGGCGCTGTTCGGCGGCACATAGCCGGGGCGGAAGAAATTGAATACCGAGGGCGAGCGCAGCGGGCTCTGGCCGAGCCGCGCGCCGGGGTCCGAAGTATTGCCGATGGCCCAGGCATCGCTGGCCGAGTTGGCATTGAAGGCCCGCGCCCAGGCCAGAAAGCGCAGCATCGGCTCGCGCAGCTTGCCGCCGCCGGGCGCGGTGGACACGCTGCGTGCCTCGTCGTCGAGCAGGATGGCCTCGAGCACCGCACGCAGATTGCCCCGCGTGCCACTGCCATCGCTGGCGAAGACCGCGGCCACACGCGCCACATAGGCCGGGCTCGGGTTGCTGCTGACCAGGCGCTGGATCAACTGGCGGCCGATGAAGGGCGCGATATTGGCGTGGGCGAACAGGGCATCGAGCGCCAGCGTCAGGCTGACGGTTCCGTCGGTGCCGGCCGGAATCGTCGTGCCGAGAAAAGTTTTTTCGCCGCTCTCGTGGCGCGAAGCGACCTGGATCATCGGCCGGCGCTGGTAGTCGGGCGTGTCCGTCGTGCCGCCGGCCAGATCGAAATCCCATCCGGTGAAGACACGCGCCAGCCCGGCGATATCGTCCTGCCCATAGGTATCCTGCGGCTGGCCGTTCGACAACAGCAGGCTGCCGTCGGCCTGCAGCTTTTGCAGGCCGATGCTGAAGAGCTGCAACACCTCGCGGGCATAGTTTTCGTCGGGCAGCGTGCCTCGGGTCGGATTCGCCTTGACGTTGCCGCGGAAGGTCAGGAACAGGCCCATCGCGGTACTGCGCGATACGCTTTGCAGCAAGCTGCGGTAATTGCCGAAGGCATTCGCCTCGAGCATGTCGAGCCAGGCCGCGGCCGAGAAGGCCTTCCAGCCGCCGCCGCCGACCAGCCCGTCGATGGCGGTGACGACGATCTCCGACAAGGCCAGCGTGACGCGCTGGCGCAGCGTATCGGGCGAGGCGATCAGCTTGCGCCAGGCGCTGGCATCGAAGCCGGCCTCGCCGTTCTTGTTGGTCGCGGCGTCGAAACCCTTGGCGACCAGCCAGTCCCAGCGCGTGCCTTGCTGCGGCAGCGCGAACTGCTCGTCGAGCCAGGCCGCATAGCCGATCGATTGCACGCGAGCGATCTCGGCCTTGGTCGCGCCCATCGAGGCCTGGGCCAGAAAACGCGAGGCCTGGGCGGCGCTGATGCTCGGCGGCGGGGGCGGTGGGGGCGGGCTGTCGCCACCGCCGCCGCCGCAGGCCGCGACCGCGGCGCTCAGGGCGCCCAGGCTGGCGATTTCGACGCCGCGCCCGAGCACAGGCAGCACGGGCGCGGGTATCGGGGCTTGTTCTTCGACCATGGCTTTGCTCCCACGCACCCTGCCGTCGGGCGCTTCGTGTGCAACGCGAGATTACGCGGCAGCGTTGGCCGCCATCCGGTCACGATTGGTAAAGATGCGTGAACGGCAAAGGCCTCGCTCCGGGCCGCGCTTCAAGCTGCCGGGAGTGCAGCCGCGGCGCGCGCCGCGGCCTCGGCGCGCTGGCGCTTCAGCCGCTGCAACGGGTCTTCCTTGGTTGCCGCGGCCTCAAACAGTTTCATCTCGGCGATGAAGCGGCTGGGCACGCCGGCCACGCTATCGCGCCCGCGCTTCCTGCGCCGCAGCGTGCTCACCGCCAGCGTGCTGCGGGCGCGCGTGACGCCGACATACATCAGGCGGCGCTCTTCTTCGAGGCGCTCGACGCTCATCTCTTCGTCGCCGCTCTTGAAGGGCAGCAGGCCTTCATTGACCCCCGCCAGCAGCACATGCGGCCACTCCAGGCCCTTGGCCGCGTGCAGGGTCGAGAGCGTGACGACATCCTGCTCGTCGCCGCGCTCGGCCAGGCTGATGATCACGCTGATGGTTTGCGCGACTTCGAGCACGCTGTGTTTTTCGCTCTCGAAGCTGCCGCCGACCTCGGAGACTTCGCCGCCGCAGCGGCGCGCCATCCAGTCGATGAAATCGAGCACATTGCTCCAGCGTGCGGTGGCGAGTTTTTCGCTGTCCTCGCCGTCGTGAAGATGTTGCTCGTAGCCGATATCCTTCAGCCAGCCGAGCAGCAGGGCCTTGGCGTCTTCGCCGCCGGTGGTGTGGCGCGCGCGGTATTCGAGGTCGTTCACATAGCGGCCGAATTCGTGCAGCGAGCCGACCGCCTTCTTGTTCAGCGCGGTGCCCAGCGAATCGGAAAACAGGGCCTCGAACAGGCTGCACTTCCAGCGCCCGGCAAACTCGCCCAGTGATGCCAGCGTCTGATGCCCGATACCGCGCTTGGGTGTGCCCACCGCGCGCAGAAAGGCCGGATCGTCGTCGTTGTTGACCAAGAGGCGCAGCCAGGCGCAGAGATCGCGGATCTCGGCGCGGTCGAAGAAGCTCTGCCCACCCGAGACCTTGTACGGGATCGACGCCGCGCGCAGCTTTTGCTCGAACACGCGCGCCTGGTGGTTGGCGCGATACAGCACCGCGAAATCGCTGAATCTGACCTGGCCGCCTTCGCTGCGTTTGGCCTGGATCGATGCGACCGCGCGCTCGGCTTCATGCTCCTCGCCGTCGCACTCGATCACCCGCACCGGGTCACCGTCGCCGAAGGCGCTCCACAATTTCTTCGGGAAGACTTTCGGATTCGCGGCGATGACGTGATTGGCCGCGCGCAGGATGTTGCCTGTGGAGCGGTAGTTCTGCTCCAGTGCGATGAGTTTCAGCTTCGGATAATCCTGCGGCAGGCGCTTCAGGTTGTCGATGGTCGCGCCGCGCCAGCCGTAGATGCTCTGGTCGTCGTCACCCACCGCGGTGAAGACACCGCGCTCGCCGACCAGGGCCTTGAGCAGCTCGTATTGCACGGCGTTGGTATCCTGATATTCATCGACGAGGATGTGGCGAAAGCTGTCCTGCCACTTCGCGCGCACCTCGGCGTCGCGCTGCAGGAGCTTCAGCGGCAAGCCGATCAGGTCGTCGAAATCGACCGCCTGAAATGCGGCCAGGCGCTCTTCGTAGCGCTGCATGACGCGCGCGGCCACGCGCTCGTCGTCGTCGGCCGCGGCGCGCGACGCGCCCTCGCTGTCCAGACCCTGGTTCTTCCACAGGCTAATGGTCCACTGCCAATGCCGCGCGAGCTTGGCGTCGGTGGTCGCGCCGGCTTCACGCAGCATGCCCAGCACATCGTCGCTGTCCATGATCGAGAAATTCGGCTTCAGGCCCAGGCGCTCGCCATCGGCGCGCAGCAGGCGCACGCCGAGCGAATGAAAGGTGCTGACGGCGAGATCCTTGGCCGCGCGCGAACCGACCAGGGCCTTGGCACGTTCGCGCATTTCCTGCGCTGCCTTGTTGGTGAAGGTGATGGCGGCGATCTGCCTGGCTTCGAGCCCGCTCTGCAGCAGCTTGGCGATCTTGTGCACGATCACCCGCGTCTTGCCCGAGCCCGCGCCGGCCAGCACCAGGCACGGGCTGTCGAGGTGATAGACGGCTTCGAGCTGGGCGGGATTGAGGGTATCGGACATGGACGCGGCGTGTGGAGCGGCGGATCATATCGATGCACCGGCCGGCCCTCACCCTGCCCTCTCCCAGCGGGAGAGGGAAATTCCGAACGCATACTGCGCAACCGATGCAGGCCATCCTCGCCGTCACCGTTCCTTTTTTTGCGCTGGTGCTGTGCGGCTACCTCGCCGCGCGCCAGCGCGTGCTGCCGGAGTCGGCGATCCCGGGGCTGAATGCCTTCGTGTTGTATTTCGCCCTGCCCTGCCTGCTGTTTCGCTTCGGCATGAATACGCCGCTGGGCCAGTTGCTGAACCCCGTGGTGCTGGCCGTCTATCTGACCAGCGCGCTGACGATCGTCTTCTTCACCATCGCAGTGACGCTTTCGGCCGCGGTGCCGATGAAAGACGCCGCGTTCGGCGCGCTGGTGGCGGCCTTCCCGAATACCGGCTTCATGGGCGTGCCCTTGCTGGTGGCGCTGCTCGGCACGGCGGCGGCCGGACCGGTGATCAGCAGCGTGCTGGCCGATCTGTTCGTCACCAGTTCGCTGTGCATCGCCTTGGCGCAGGCGCATGAGGCCAGGGGCGCGGGTGGGCGCGCCGCGGCGGCCAAGGCTTTGCGAGGCACGCTCGCCAACCCCTTGCCGTGGGCGATCGCGCTCGGCGCCGCGGCATCGGCCGCGGGCATCCGGCTCGCCGGCCCGCCCGACGTGCTCGTGCGCATGTTGGCCGATGCCGCCAGCCCGGTGGCCCTGTTCACCATCGGTGCGGTGCTGTGGCGCGCGGGCCAGCATGCGCACACCCGAACCCCGCTGCGGCGGTTCCTGCCGGTGGCCGCGATCAAACTCTTCGTGCACCCGCTCCTGGTCTTCGCACTGTGTGCGGCGGCACGGTCGCTGGGCGCGCCGCTCTCGGCCTTCGAGCTCACGGTGCTGACGCTGGCCGCCGCGCTGCCGAGCGCCAGCAACGTCTCCTTGCTGGCCGAACGCTACGGGGCCGATAACGGCCGCGTCGCGCGCATCATCCTGGCATCGACGGCGATGGCCTTCATTAGCTTTTCGTTACTGGCTTGGGCCTTCGGCGTCGATGCGCCGCGCTGAACGCGCGCACCGCGACGCGGCGATATTGCACAGCGTGGGCGAGTGGCGCGGCATGTGCACAATCCGGCGGTCAACGCCTGACAGCAAACTGCCGTTGCCTTGCCGACGCACAATTGGAGACTCCCTTGAAAAAATACCTGCTCCCCCTGTTGGCCGCCCTCACCGCCGCCACCGCCGCGCCGGCCTGGTCGGCGGTCGACGTCGGCGTCGGCGTCGGCATCACGATCCGCGAACCGGGCGTTTATGGCCGCATCGAAATTGGCGCCCAACCCCCGCCGCCGGTGCTGTACCCGCAACCCGTCATCATCGCCCGCCCCGCCGTGGTCGTGCAGCAGCCGCCGCTGTACCTTTATGTGCCGCCCGGCCACGCCAGGAAGTGGGACAAGCACTGCTATCGCTACAACGCTTGCGCGCGGCAGGTCTATTTCGTCCAGGAAAACTGGGTCCAGGAGCGCTATGAAGAAGGCCACGGCAAGGGCCACAGGAAGTACAAGAATAAGGGCAAGGGCCACAAGCACGACGACTGATCCGATCCGCCGCTGCGGTCGCTAGATCGCGAGCGGATCGACATCCACGGCCCACCGCAGCACCGCGCGGTGGGTTTTGTCTTTGTGGCGCAGCCCATGCAGTGCCGGCAGCCAGGCCGTGAGCAGGCGCTGCAAGGCCACGCGCGAGGGCGACTCGACGAGCATTTGCATGCGCTCGACATTGGCCACGCGCGCCACCGGCGGCGGCACGGGCGGATAGAGCGTCACGCCCGCGCACTCCGGCAGCAGGGCCGCCGCCGCGGCCGCGGCGTGCAAATACTGCGCCGCCGCCAAGGCGCTCCGGGCTTCGGCGCGCACCAGCGCCAGGTGCGAAAACGGCGGCAGGCCCGCGCCCTCGCGTTCGCGCAACTGGCTGGCGGCAAAGGCCGGAAAATCGTGCGCGCGCAGGGCCGCATACAGCGCATGGCGCGGGTGCCAGGTTTGCAGCCACATCTCGCTCGCGGCAGCCTGTTCGGCATCACGCCCGGCGCGGCCCGCCGCCTGCATCAGGAGCGCAAACAGGCGCTCCGGCGCGCGGAAATCGCTGGCGAACAAACCGCTGTCGGGATTCACCGCGGCGACCAGGGTGATGCGCCGGAAGTCGTGGCCCTTGGCGACCATCTGCGTGCCCACCAGGACATCGACTTCGCCGGCATGCACGGCGCCGAGCTGGGCTTCGAGCGAACCTTTGAGTCGCGTGGTATCGGCATCGATGCGCGCCACGCGGGCGCCGGGCAAGGCCTGCGCGAGTTGCTCCTCGAGCTTTTCGGTGCCACGCCCGATCGGCTGGATATCCAGGTTGCCGCATTCCGGGCAAGCCCGCGGCACGCGCTCGGTGAAGCCGCAATGGTGGCAGCGCAGCGTGCGATCGCCCTTGTGAAAGACGCGCCAGGCGCTGCAGTGCGGGCAATGGCTCTTCCAGGCGCAGGCGCCGCAATGCAAGACCGGCGCATAGCCGCGGCGGTTCAGCAGCACCAGGCTTTGCTCGCCGCGTGCAACGCGCGCTTGCAGGGCATCGAGCAGCGGCGGCGAGAGGGCCGTGGCGCCGGCTTTGCCCGGCGGCAGCAGGTTCATATCGACGACGCGCACGCGCGGCAGGGCGCCGCCGCCGATGCGCTCGGGCAGCGTGAGGCGGCGGTAGGCGCCCTGCTCGGCGCGCTGCCAGCTTTCCAGCGAAGGCGTGGCCGAGCCGAGCACAACGGGCACGCCTTCGAGCCGGCCGCGATAGACCGCCAGATCGCGTGCCGAGTAGCGCGCGCCCTCCTGCTGCTTGAAGGACGGGTCGTGTTCTTCATCGACCACGATCAGGCCCAAGCGCGGCAGCGACGCAAAGACGGCCAGGCGCGTGCCCAGTACCAGATCGGCGTGCCCCAGATGCGCCGCCAACCAATGGTGCAGGCGCTGCGGCGGCGTCAGGCCGCTGTGCTGCGAGACCAAACGGTGCGCTGCAAAACGCTCGGCAAAACGCGCTTCGAGCTGTGGCGTGAGGTTGATCTCGGGCACGAGAACCAGCACCTGCCGCCCGGCCGCGAGCGCTTGCGCTGCGGCTTGCAGATAAACCTCGGTCTTGCCGCTGCCGGTCACGCCGTGCAGCAGGTGGGTGGCAGGCGTGCCGCCGAGCAAGGCGGCGACGGCGCTGTCCTGGTCGGCCGACAGGGCCGGTGCCGACGGCTCGCCCCGAGCGGGAGCAGGCACGGGTTTGAGGCGCGCCAACCGCCGGTCGAGTTGGGTCGCGTCGAGCCGCCGCAACTCGGGCGGCAGCACCGCCAGCGCCAGCTCGCCCAGGCCGCGCTGGTAGTAGCCGGCGGCAAAAGCGACCAGTTGGCGCCAGGCATCCGACAAGGGCGGCAGCGCGCAAAAGGCCTGCCGCACACCGCGAAGGGCGACACCCCCAGCCGCGCTGCCGCCGACCTGCCAGACGATGCCGGCCACATCGCGTTTGCCCAGCGGAACACGCACCAGGGTTCCCGGCGAAAGCGTCTGCTCACTCTTGTAGTCCAGGCAAGTGGCCAGGCCAGCGTATTGCGGGGTTTCAACCGCAATGCCAAGGAGGCTTGGAACAACGCCCTCAGTCATGCCGCAACAGTTGCGATGAACATCTCGGGTGCGCCTTATCAATCTGCGCTAAGCCGCTGATTTCAAACATCAAACGCGGCTTTCCACGGTTGTTGTGGACAACTTTGTGGACAAGCTGCCGAGAGCTGAACTAACCGCTTGATATACCTGGGCTTGTCATGTAGTGGACGCCCGGCGAGCCGGCGCAGTGTTCCAATGAAATCAAGCACTTACAACAGCCTAGGGCAATACCCGATGGCGCGCGTCAAGCCAATTTTCATTGTTGCACCGCACTGTCGAATATGGGGATAAGTTAGTCTGAGTGCTCACTTACCTGCCGCGCTTACGGTACGCGATGTCTGCGAATAGCGATGCACCTCATCGACCAAGGCGGCCACGGCTTCGGGCGGCGTATGCTGGTGAATGCCGTGGCCGAGATTGAAGATGTGGCCGGGATGTTGGCCGAAGCTGTCGAGCGCGGTGCGCGCCTCGGCGCGCACCGCCGCTTCGCCGCCGAACAGCACCATCGGGTCGAGGTTGCCCTGCAAGGCAACCCGGTCGCCGACCCGTTCGCGGGCCTGCGCCAGGCTCACCGTCCAGTCAACGCCGACGACCTCGGCGCCGCTGGCGGCGATCGGCTCCAGCCAGGGGCCGCCGCCTTTGGTGAAGACGATGGCCGGCACGCTGCGGTCGAGTTGGGCCAACACGCGCCGGGTATAGGCCAGGCTGAAGGCCTGAAAAGCGCCGTCGGCGAGCACGCCGCCCCAGCTGTCGAAGACCATCACCGCCTGCGCACCGGCGGCGATCTGGGCATTCAGATAGACCGCCACCGACTCGGCGTTGATCGCCAGGATGCGGTGCAGCAGGTCGGGCCGCGCGTAGAGCATCGACTTGACGAGCCGGTAGTCGTCGCTGCCCGCCCCTTCGACCATGTAGCAGGCCAGTGTCCATGGGCTGCCGGAAAAACCGATCAGCGGCACGCGCCCGGCCAGCGCATGGCGGATCGACGTGACGGCATCGAAAACGTAGCGCAGCTTTTGCATGTCGGGTACGGCCAGCGCCGCCACCGCGGCCTCGTCGCGCACCGGGTGCGCGAATCTCGGGCCCTCGCCCTGCGCAAACGACAGGCCCAGACCCATTGCGTCGGGCACCGTCAGGATGTCGGAAAACAGGATCGCCGCATCGAGCGGGAAGCGCTCCAGCGGCTGCAATGTCACCTCGGTGGCCAGCTCAGGATGGGTGGCCAGACCCATGAAGCTGCCGGCCCTGGTGCGCGTGGCCAGGTACTCGGGCAGGTAGCGCCCGGCCTGGCGCATCAGCCAGACGGGGGTGTGGGCTGTGGGCTGGCGCCGGCAGGCGCGCAGGAAACTGTCGTTGACGAGCGGTGCGAACATGCGGCCATCATAGGGTGCGCCCTCCTATCATTGCCCCCGACAGCCCCCGCAAACATGCCGAGCAAACCCCTGGTCCTGATCGTCGAAGACGAACCCGGCATTGCCGACACGCTGCAATATGCGCTGCGCACCGAAGGCTTCGAGCCGCGCTGGTGCGCGACCGGCGAGGCCGCGCTGGCGCAGGCCGGCGACGTGGCGCTGGTGATCCTGGATGTCGGCCTGCCCGATATCGGCGGCTTCGAGCTGTTCAAGCGCCTGCGTGCCGCGCGCGCCGATCTGCCGGTGCTGTTCCTGACCGCGCGCGGCGACGAGATCGACCGCGTCGTCGGCCTCGAACTCGGCGCCGACGACTACATCACCAAGCCCTTCTCGCCGCGCGAACTGGTGGCGCGCGTGCGCAGCGTGCTGCGGCGCAGTGCGGGCACGGCCGCCATCGCCGAGGCACGCGCCGCCGTGGCCGCGGTGTCGCCTTTGCAGTGCGACGAAGGCCGGCGCCAGATTCGCTATTACGGCCGCGCGCTCGACTTGTCGCGCTACGAATACGGCCTGCTGAAAACGCTGCTGTCGCGGCCCGGCTTCGTCTTCACGCGCGAGCGCCTGCTCGATCTGGTGTGGGGCGACGCCAACCAGAGCCTGGACCGCACCGTCGATGCCCATGTGAAAACCTTGCGCGCGAAATTGAAGGTGGTGGCGCCGGAGCGGGAGCCGATCCGCACGCACCGCGGCGTGGGCTATGCGCTGGCCGAAGACTTGCCTGCGTCGCTGTAGCCCGCCGGCATGACAAAAAGAAATCGGGTCTTCGCCGCCATCCTGCTGGCGTATGCGATCGGCGTGGCGCTGCTGATGTGGCGCCTGTTGGCCGACATCGACCCGCGCTACCGCGAATCGGCCGAAGAGTCGCTGGTCGAGGTGGCGCACCTGGTGGCCGCGCAGATCGAGCAGCGCTGGCGCGAGCCGGCCCGGCTGGCCGAGCCGGCCATCGACATCGAGCCGCTCGAGCCGCTCTTTCGCGATCTCTATGCGCGCGAGCTGGATGCCGAGATCTTCGGCTTTCGCAAGACCCGCATCGAGTTGCGCCTGGCCGTGGTCGATGCCAACGGCCGGGTCGTCTTCGATTCGCTCGGCCGCGCCGTCGGTGCCGATCATTCGCAATGGCGCGACGTCAGGCTCGCGCTCGAAGGCCGCTATGGCGCACGCACGACACCCGATGTGCAAAGCGACCCCGCCACCGCGGTGATGTACGTGGCCGCGCCGCTCGAGCGAGACGGTGTCATCGTCGGCGCGGTCAGCGTGGGCAAGCCGGCCCGGAGCTTCGGCCAGTTCGTCGAGGCGGCACGGCGCAAGACGCTGGTCATCGGCGTTACCTCGGTGATCGCGGTGGCGTTGCTCGTGTTGTTGCTGTCGGTGTGGCTGGTACGGCCCTTCGGCCTGGTCGCCGACTACGTGCGTTATGTCCGCGCCGAACGCAGCTTCAGCCTGCCGCGGCTGTCGAGGCGCGCGCTCGGCACGCTCGGCGCTGCGTACAACGAGATGCGCGATGCGCTGGTCGGCCGCAACTACGTGGCCGACTATGTACAGACGCTGACGCACGAATTGAAGAGCCCGCTGTCGGCGATCCGCGGCGCGGCCGAGCTGCTGCACGAAGCCTCGATGCCGGCGCCCGACCGCGAGCGCTTCGTCGCCAATATCGAGTGCGAAACCGCGCGCATCCAGGAACTGGTCGATCGCATGATGGAGTTGGCTGCGCTGGAATCGCGGCGCGCGCTGGAGCGCACCGCGCCGGTGGCAATGCGCGCGCTGCTCGAGGAGCGTGTGGCCAGCGCGCAGGCCGCGGCAGCGCCACGGCGCATCGGCGTTGCGTTGGTCGCCCCCGCCGAGGCGACGGTCGATGGCGATGCACTGCTGCTGCAGCGCGCGGTCGGCAACCTGCTCGACAACGCGATCGACTTTTCGCCCGCCGGCGGACACATCGAAGTCAGCCTCGCAGTTGCGGGGCAGCGCGTCGAAGTCAGCGTGCGCGACCACGGCCCCGGCATCCCCGACTACGCCGACGACAAGGTCTTCGAGAAGTTCTATTCGCTGGCCCGCCCGCACAGCCAGAGGAAGAGCACCGGCCTGGGCCTGCCCTTCGTGCGCGAGATCGCCGAGCTGCACGCCGGGCGCATCGGCTTGCGCAATGCCGAAGGCGGCGGCGCGGTCGCGGTGCTGTCCTTGCCGCTGAGTGCGAATACAGCGTCGCCGGCGCCGCAAAACCCCTGACCTTGATCGGGATGCCGCCCGGATCCTCGAAGAATATCGTGCACGACCTGATTGGCCAGGTGAAAGAGCGTGCGCAGGGTCGGTTTTATGGCATCGTGGTCGAATGGGCAAACCCCGTGGATTCCCGCGCGGCCTGCGCTTGGCCATCGTCTGGCTGGTGATCGGCACGGTCGTTTTTCTGGCCGTGCAGGCGATGCAGTCGCAGGCCCGGCGTTCGCGTTTTTCCTTCGACGCCACCGGCGGCGCAATCGAGCTCAGGCGCGCGCCCGACGGCCACTTCCACTGGCCCGGTGCGATCAACGGCGTGGCGGTCGATTTCCTCGTCGATACCGGCGCCACCGGCACCGCCATTCCGCGCGCGCTGGCCGATCGGCTGGGGCTGCAAAGCGACGGCAGCGTGCCGTCATCCACCGCCGGGGGCATGGTCGTTGGCACGCTGACGCGCGCCGACCTCGTGCTGCAAGGCGGGCCGCGGGTCGAACGGCTGCGCATCACCGTATTGCCGCAGCTTGCCGATCCCCTGCTGGGCATGGATGTGTTGTCGAAAATGCGCTTCAGCCAAGGCGACGGCGTATTGCGCTTGCAGCGAGGAAACCCATGATGCGATCGATGGGCAAGACCGCCGTCCTGGCGGCAATGGCCTGGAGCCTGGCGGCCACCGCGCAAACGCCCGCGGCCAGTTGCCCGCCGCAAGCGCAGCCGCCGACGCAGGAGCAGATGCAGGCCGCCGCGCGCGTCGCCCGCGACCGCGGTGCGCTGTGGCGCATCACGCGGGCGGGCAGCAGCTCGTACCTGTTCGGCACTATCCACGTCGGCAAACTCGACTGGGTCATGCCGGGGCCGCAGTTGCGCGCGGCGCTGGCGGCCACCGACACCATCGCGCTCGAGATCGATCCCAGCGATCCGCAGATGGCCGCGCGCATGGCCGGCATGGGTCGCGGCGCAGCGGCGCCGGCCTTGCCTGCGCCGCTGGCCGCGCGTTTGTCGCGCCGGCTGGATGCCGCCTGTCTGCCGGCCGAGGCCCGGCCAGCGATCGACGGCATGCACCCGGTGATGCAGGCGCTGACGCTGTCGGTGCTCGAAGCGCGCTGGGACGGGCTCGACGCCGGCTATGCGCAGGAGTTCGCGCTGGCCGGCTTCGGCCGCGCGGCACAGCGGCGCATGGTTTCGCTCGAAACGCCCGAGTCGCAATGGACGGCCTTGATGCCCAAGGACGCCGACGAACTGAACAAGACGATCGCCGGCACGCTCGACCAGCTCGATCAAGGTGCCGCGCGGCGCTCGATCGGGCGCCTGGCCGAGGCCTGGGCGCGCGGCGACCTGGTCGAACTGGAACAGTACGAGCGCTGGTGCGAATGCGTGCAGGACGACGCCGACCGCCAGCTGCTGGCCCGCCTGCTCGACGAGCGCAACCCGGTACTGGCCGAGCGCATCGAGGCGCTGCACGGCGAGGGCCGCAAGGTCTTTGCCGGCGTCGGCGCCTTGCACATGGTCGGCCCCCAGGGCTTGCCCGCGCTGTTGCGTGCGCGCGGCTTCGTGGTCGAGCGCATGGCTTTCCGGTAGCGCCTCGGCGCGTCACAATCCGCCTCTCTCAGAGGAGATTGCATGGCCGACAGCAGCGCCGCCTTCGCCAAGCTCGTGCCGGGCTTCGACTTTCTGCAAGGCCTGGTCAAGAACGCCGGCGCCGCGCTGCCCCATATCGGCCAATGGGTCGCGCCGACACTCGATCCCGAAGAACTGGAAAAACGCATCGAGGAATTGCGCACGGTGCAGTTCTGGCTCGAGCAGAACGCCAGGATGCTCGGCGCAACGATCCAGGCCCTCGAAGTCCAGCGCATGACGCTATCGACCTTGAAGACAATGAACGTGCAGATGAACGACCTGCGCACATCGATGAAGCTGCCGCAGCCGCCGTCGGCAGCCGCAGCGCCGAGCACCGCTCCCGCCAAGGCACGCAGCCCGCGCAAACCGGCCGGGGCCGCGGCGCCGGCCGGCGTGGTCGATCCAATGCAATGGTGGAGCGCATTGACCCAGCAGTTCACCCAGCTTGCCGCCGGGGCGATGAAAGACAGTGCCGGCGAAGCTGCCAAGTCGCTCGCCGGCTCGATGGTCAAACAAAGCTTCGACGCCGCGGAGCAGACACTGAGGAAGGCCGTTACGGCACCGATCAAGGCGGCCGGTGCGATGGCCAAGGCGGCCGGCCGCGGCAAGCGCCGCACAACGGCGCGGCGCTAGAAACGACGGGCTCGGGACGACTGCGTCAAGACAGAATAGGTACTGCGAGGCAGTTCCGGCACTGGCAGCGGCGCTGCTGCTTCAACGTACAGAAGCTGTAACGGGGTGCGCGGCTTCTCAAGCGAGTGCAGACAGTTCGGACTCGCCAGTTCAAGCTGGCCGGCCCGCACGGCGATGCCGTCCAATCCGGCAGCGGCGACGAACGCGGCCTTCGCCGCGCCCGTGATCGCGGTGGCGCGAAAACGCACCAAGACCTTCGCACTGTCGATGCCCGCATCGACAGAGTTCTGAATCGCGTCGCGCGCAAGGACGTGCTTGGGCGGCATGCCGGGCGACTTCATCTTCTCCCTCACTTGAGTCTGAATTCACCCGTAGCGCGCTTGCTCAGGCCCGCCTGGAACTTGGCGCGCAACAGCTTCAGCTCGGCGTCAAGGGCCGAGACGATCTTCTGTGCGTCTTCATCCGAATATTCGTAGTTGTTGTGGTTGGACAGGTTTCCGATCAGGCGGATCATCTGAGCCGCCTTCTTCACCCTAGCCTCCCCGAGCTCTACGAAGCGCTCACGCTTGTCACGCATAGGCCTTTCCTCACGCAGGCGATATACATTTTTATAATGTAGCATACTAAGGCGCTTTCCATGACAGCATTTCCGGAATTGCGGCTTTGGTGCAACCTGTAGAGCAAGCACGCTCTGCACACGCAACGATTCGCCAGCGGCGCACCGCACAGGGGGAGGTGGTGCGGCGGCAACCAGCCCGTGCCGCCGCCAGTCTTTTCCAAGGTGGAAAATCCCGCAACCTGCCGGGCGGGAATCCGATAAGAGAATGCCACGGGCGGCCGAAAGATTCAGCCCATCGATGCGCCGAGTGAAAAGACGTCCGGCGCCGCGCCACTGCACTCGCCTGGCGTCACCGCATACTGTCACGCTTACCCAATGCGCCCGCTGTGAACGCCTCCCTGCCCGCCACCGCTCCAGACACCCTCGGTCGCGCCGTGCGGCAGCGCACGGTGGTGGCGGCACTTGCCGCCGTGTTGCCACCGCACGCACTGCTGTGGCACAGCGAAGACACGGCGCCCTACGAATGCGATGGCCTGACCGCCTACCGCGAGCGCCCGCTGGTGGTGGCGCTGCCCGAAACCGAGGCCCAGGTCAGCGGCGTGCTGCGCGCCTGCCATGCGCTCGGCGTGCCGGTGGTGGCGCGCGGCGCCGGCACGGGGCTGTCGGGCGGCGCGCTGCCGCACACCCTGGGCGTCACGCTGGCGCTGGCCAAGTTCAACCGCATCGTCTCGATCGACAAGGCCTCGCGCACCGCGGTCGTGCAATGCGGGGTGCGCAACCTGGCCATCAGCGAAGCCGCGGCGCGCTTTAGCCTGTACTACGCGCCCGACCCGTCGAGCCAGATCGCCTGTTCGATCGGCGGCAACGTGGCCGAAAACGCCGGCGGCGTGCACTGCCTCAAATACGGCCTGACCCTGCACAACGTCTTGAAGGTGCGCGGCTTCAGCGTCGAGGGCGAGGCCGTCGAATTCGGCAGCGATGCGCTGGATGGCGCGGGCCTGGATCTGCTCAGCCTCATCGTCGGCAGCGAAGGCATGCTCGCGGTGATCACCGAAGTCACGGTCAAGCTGGTTCCGAAGCCGCAACTCGCGCGCTGCATCATGGCCAGCTTCGACGATATCCGCCAAGCCGGCGACGCGGTGGCCGCGATCATCGGCGCCGGCATCATCCCGGCCGGCCTGGAAATGCTCGACAAGCCGATGATCGCCGCGGTCGAGGATTTCGTTCATGCCGGCTACGACCTCGGCGCCGCAGCGATCCTGCTCTGCGAAAGCGATGGCACGCCCGAGGAGGTGGCCGAGGAAATCGAGCGCATGCTCGACGTGCTGAACGACAGCGGCGCGGCGCGCCTGGAAGTGAGTCAGGACGAAGCCCAGCGCCTGAAGTTCTGGAGCGGGCGCAAGAACGCCTTCCCCGCCAGCGGCCGCATCAGCCCCGACTACATGTGCATGGATTCGACAATTCCGAGGAAGCGCCTGGCCGATATCCTGCTTGCGATCCAGCAGATGGAAATCAAATACGGCCTGCGCTGCTGCAATGTCTTCCATGCCGGCGACGGCAACCTGCACCCGCTGATCCTGTTCGATGCCAACGACGCCGACCAGTTGCACCGCGCCGAATTGTTCGGCGCCGCGATCCTGGAGACTAGCGTCGCGATGGGCGGCACCGTGACCGGCGAGCATGGCGTCGGCGTCGAAAAACTGAGCTCGATGTGCGTGCAGTTTTCGCCCGAGGAACGCGCTCAGATGCTGGCCCTGAAGTGCGCCTTCGATCCCGCCGGCACGCTGAACCCGGGCAAGGTGATCCCGACGCTCGTGCGCTGCGCCGAGTACGGCAAGATGCATGTCAAGAAGGGGTTGCTGCCCTTCCCCGAGCTGGAGCGTTTTTGATGGACCCGGTGCTCGCTCGACTCGTCGATCAGGTGCGCACCGCGCGCGTGGCCAACGGCCGCTTTCGCATCGTCGGCGGCGGCACCAAGGACTTTTACGGCAATCCGCTGCAAGGCGAGCCGCTCGACGTGCGGCCGCTGGCCGGCATCTCCAGCTACGAGCCGACCGAGTTGGTGGTGACCGCGCGCGCCGGCACGCCGCTGGCCGAGCTCGAAGCGGTGCTGGCCGAAAAGGGCCAACACCTGGCCTTCGAACCGCCGCGCCTGGGTCTGACGAGCACGGTCGGCGGCATGATCGTCGCCGGCCTGGCCGGGCCCGCACGCGCCGCGGCCGGCAGCGTGCGCGACCATCTGCTCGGTGCGACCCTGCTCAACGGCAAAGGCGAAGTGCTGTCCTTCGGCGGCCAGGTGATGAAGAACGTGGCCGGCTACGACGTTTCGCGCGTGCTCGCCGGCTCGATGGGCATCCTCGGCGTGGTCTGCGAGGTGTCGTTGAAAGTGCTGCCGCGACCGCCGGCAACGGCCACGCTGCGCTTCGAAATGGACCAGGCCCGCGCACTGCATACGCTCAACGCCTGGGGCGGTGCGCCGCTGCCGATCGGCGCCAGCGCGTGGTGGAGCGACATGCTGGTCGTGCGCCTGGCCGGCGCGCGCGCCGCGGTCGAGGCCGCCGCCCGGCAGCTCGGCGGCGAAGCCATCGAGCCCCCGTTGGCGGCCGCGTTCTGGCAAGGCCTGCGCGACCAGCAAGACGAGTTTTTCGCCCGCACGCTGGTCGCCATCGAGAGCGGCGCATCGCTCTGGCGCCTGGGCCTGCCACAAACCGCAGCACCGATCGCCTTGCCCGGTGAACAACTCGTCGAATGGGGTGGCGCACAGCGCTGGCTGTGCAGCTCGACGCCGGCGGCCCAGGTGCGTGAAGCCGCCAGCGCAGCTGGCGGCCACGCCACGCTGTTTCGCAGCCAGGACAAGAGCGTCGGCGCCTTCCACCCGCTGTCGGCGCCGCTGGCGCGCTTTCACCGCGAATTGAAGAAGGCCTTCGACCCCGATCGCGTCTTCAACCGCGGTCGGCTCTACGCCGACCTTTGAGGCTGAGCCCGGCCCTGATGCAAACCACCCTCGCTCCCGAATTCAAGGGCACGCTCGACGGCGAGACGGCCGCGGCGATCTTGCGCAAATGCGTGCACTGCGGCTTTTGCACGGCCACCTGCCCGACCTATCAGTTGCTCGGCGACGAGCTCGACGGGCCGCGCGGTCGCATCTACCTGATCAAGCAAGTGCTCGAAGGGCAAACGCCGACGCGCGCGACGCAAGGGCACCTCGACCGCTGCTTGAGCTGCCGCAACTGCGAGAGCACCTGCCCGAGCGGCGTGCAGTTCGGGCACCTGGTGGACATCGGTCGCCAGCTGGTCGAGCGCAAGGTCGAGCGCCCATTGATGGAACGCCTGGCACGCGCGGCGCTGAAGGAGGGCCTGACCTCGCCGCTGTTCGGGCCGGCAATGAAGCTCGGCCAGCTGCTGCGCCCGCTGCTGCCGGCGGCGCTGAAGCACAAGGTACCGGTGTCGGGCGGCGTATGGGCCCACCAGTGGCCGACGCGCACGCACCCGCGCAAGGTGCTGATGCTGCTGGGCTGCGTGCAGCCGGCGATGATGCCCAATATCAATGCCGCCACGGCGCGCGTGCTCGACGCCGCCGGCATCCAGACCCTGGTGGCCGACGCTGCCGGCTGCTGCGGCGCGATCCGCACGCACTTGAGCGACGCCGAAGGCGGCCTGGCCGACATGCGCCGCAACATCGACGCCTGGTGGCCCTTGGTCGAAGGCCTGACCAGCGCCGGCAAGGCCGAAGCGATCGTGATGAACGCCTCGGGCTGCGGCGTCACGGTCAAGGACTACGGCCACGCCCTCGCGCACGACGGCCACTACGCCGAAAGGGCGCAACGCATCGGCGCGCTGACCAAAGACCTGTCGGAGTTGCTGCCCGATCTGGTCGAGCCACTCAAGCCCAAGCTGCAATCGACCCACGTCAAGCGCCTGGCCTTCCATCCCCCCTGTACCTTGCAGAACGGCCAGCAGTTGCGTGGCGGCGTCGAGACGCACCTGAGCGCGCTCGGCTTCGAGATCGGCGTCGCCGCCGACAGCCACCTGTGCTGCGGTTCGGCCGGCACCTACTCGGTACTGCAACCCAGGCTCGCCTATGAGCTGCGCGACCGCAAGCTCGCGAACTTGGCACTCCTCGAACCGCAGACCATCGTCTCGGCCAACATCGGCTGCATCCAGCACCTGCAAAGCGGCACCCCGACGCCGGTGCGGCATTGGATCGAGGTGCTCGACGACACGCTCGTGAAATAGGCACGCGCCGGTTGCACCTGGCAACGCGGCTCACCGTTACGCGCACGCGCAGCACGGGGCGTTACCACGACGCGCGTGCATCGTTCACGGCACCCGCGCCTGGCCCGCGTTACGAATGTGCGCAAGCTGCCCATACTGCTGAAGATGGCGCCGCGGCGCATGCAAGAACGTCGTCGCAACACCCACCAGGAGAGCGCCATGTTCGATCAGCCCCCCTCATTGCCCCTGCGTGCCGCGATGGCCAGCCTGCTCGGCAGCCTGTTCGGGATCGGGTTGATCCTGGCGACGCACAGCGCAAATGCGCAAACATCGGCGGTGACTGCGTCGGCCGCGGCGACCCCGGCCGCCGAAACCGGCGCTGCGTTCAGGCGCCTCGGCGACGCCGCGCTGCGTTCACTGCGCAGCCCCGAGCCGACGCCGGGCAGCGGCGCGCCGGGCTCGCGCGGCCTGCGCATCAACGACAGCGGCAGCGACGCCGGCACCGGCCTGCGTTGGCAGATGGCGCCCCGGCGCGTGCTGCGCAGCGAGGTCGAGAACCCGCGCGGCAACGACCAGGTGAGCGTCGGCGTGCAGCTGCGCTTCTAGGAGTCTGGGCGGCAGACGCTACGAAGCCCGGCCGATGATGGCAACTCAGCT